>PEAB01000025.1 GCA_002753395.1 Nitrospirae bacterium MYbinv3
TTTACATCCTTAAGTTAACAGCTTTAGGTCTGAGGGGAGGGGTTGCGAACCCCTGCGCCAGTTGGCAGAGCCTCCCATTATTTGACAAAACCCACGACTTTCTTATGCACCCCAGAAAGGGCAGGTAGTTGAAAAATATATTATCTTTAAGTTATATTTATATACATTATAATTATTATAATCCGTAAATTTTAAATTACAAGGTAGAAAGAGTATGGATAATTCTAATAAAATAGACGATATTTATAAATATTATGAAGTCCTGGGTGTCAGTATAGACGCCAGTGAGGAGCTGGTAACGCGTGCCTATGAGGAATTGATCAGCATATGGCATCCTGATCTCTTCAAGGAAAATCCCATCTTCCAAAAAGGTGTGACGGAAAAGACTAAGGAGATCAATCATGCGTATAAGATGGTTTGTGACTTTATAAAGGTGCAGAAGGTTGATTCACGTGGAGAGCAAGAAACAGTTCAAGAAGAAGACATCGCTAAGCAAGCAGAAGAACCTATAATGTTGGAAGAGGACGCTAGATCAGGGGAGATCAACATCGGTTTATTGGAAAAACTCATCGACACAGAGGATAACGATCCAATGGAGGATCTAGATAACCAGGGTGTGGGCTATGCCGAGGACGTGGACAATGAGGAAGATAGCGATATATTGAACAAGGTCGCAAGTATAATAGAAGATGATATAAGCACCCAAGACGTCAACTACAACAGGGATGAATATAGTAACTTGCTGGACGAAGTTGCTGTCATACTAAAGAAGGACGATTCGTCAACACAAAGAGAGGACGTAGACACTGACGTTAGCACTAATGAGGAAGTTGCTAGTACACAGGTTGATCATGTATTTAAAGAAGAGGACGCCGGTACGCAGGAAGAGCTTGGCAGCATTGAGGAAGAGCCCGTTGCATTAGTCGAGGAAGAGGTTGTAGCTTTAGAGGAGGAGCCTATTGCTTTAGATGATCTCGTCGCTGTGCAGGAAGAGGACTCTGCCGTTGAGGCTGAGGACACCGGTACGCAGGAAGAGCTTGGCGGCGTTGAGGAAGAGCCCGTTGCATTAGTCGAGGAAGAGGTCGTAGCTTTAGAGGAGGAGCCTGTAACTGTACAAGAGGAGAGCACTGGTGTAGAGGAGGATGTTGTTGCTCAGGAAGGCGACTCCATAATACGGGAAGATGACACCAGCAAACAGGAAGAGGAGGTTGTCAGTATGCAGGAAGAGGAAGTCATTAGTCATCAAGAGGATGCCGGTACGTATGAAGAAGATACCGCGACTTATGATACAAGCGCTGAAGATGGTTGTTCAGACACCCAAGCTGTGGCAATCCCAGGTACGTATATAGGCCAATGGCGGGATGGTAAACATAGCGGGCAGGGAACTCACACTGACCACGATGGCTCTACGTATGTAGGTGAATGGAGGGAAGGTAAGAAAAGGGGTCAAGGTGTGGTGACTTACGCTGATGGCAGGAAGTATGAGGGTGAGTGGAGAGATAATAAGCCCAATGGACAAGGCGTTTATACCTTCCCTAATGGTGAGACGTATGCCGGTGAGTTGAGAGATGGCATGGCTAATGGCTATGGGACTCATTCCTATGCTGATGGTACCACTTACGAGGGCAACTTGAGGGATGGTCTGGCCTACGGACAAGGGAGATATACGTTCCCTAATGGTGAGACGTATGAGGGTGAATTGAGAGATGGTTTGGCTAACGGTCAGGGGACTTATACCTACCTTGACGGTGCAACGTATGTGGGCGAGTGGAAGGATGGCAAGAAGGAGGGGCATGGAACTTACGCTTACCCTAATGGCGATCAGTACGTAGGGCAATGGCGCGACGGTCTGTCTGACGGGTATGGCACGTATACATTCCTTGACGGTGCAACGTATGTGGGCGAGTGGAGTGATGGTTTAACCAATGGCAACGGTACGTTGACCTTTCCTGATGGTGAGACGTACGTTGGTCAGTGGAGGGATGACAGAAAAGAGGGACATGGAACGTTGACCTTTCCTGATGGTGAGAAGTACGTAGGTGAGTGGGTTGATGGTAAAAAAGAGGGGCAAGGGACTTACTCTTACCCTGATGGAGAGAAGTACATTGGCGAATGGGTAAACGATAAGAAAGAGGGGCAAGGGGCTCAGACCTATCCCAACGGTGAGAAGTACTTGGGTGAGTGGCGTGATGACATGAAAGACGGTCATGGCACCTATACCTACCCTAACGGTGAGAAGTACGTTGGCGATTGGGTAGAAGATAAGAAGGTAGGCTACGGTTCCTATAACTATACCAACGGTGAGAAGTATGTGGGCGAATGGAGAGACAACAAACGAGAGGGTCAGGGTACGTATACGTACAATGATGGTTCGTCATACTCAGGTCAGTGGAAGGATAGCAAGAAGGAGGGACAAGGGACTTACGCTTACCCTGATGGTTCATCGTATGTAGGGCAGTGGAAGGACGGCAAAAAGGATGGTCAGGGAACATACACGTATCTTGGCGCTACGTATGTGGGTCAGTGGAGAGACAACAAGCGAGAGGGGCAAGGGACGTTGGCGTTTGACAATGGAGAGAAGTATGTTGGAGAATGGAGAGACGGTAAGAAAGAGGGCGATGGTACGATGATCTATACTGATGGAAGGAAGTATGCGGGTCAGTGGAAAGACGGTAAGAAGGATGGCGTAGGGACGTTGACCTTCCCTGATGGTTCATCGTATGTGGGTGAGTGGAAGGACGGCAAAAAGGATGGAGATGGTTCGCTTACCAAAACCGATGGCACTGTAATGAGGGGAATCTGGAGAGACGGTAAGTTAGCAGTCAGAGGGGCAACAAGCAAACCAGAGGACAAGAAATATATAAACACCTAGCACGTGCACTTTAACTTATAATTTGGTCGTCTTAATAGCAATGCACCCCCATGCCTAAAGGCATGGGGAATTACACTCGTTACTTAAGTTGCTGGATAGGTTTATCCCTACAACGACAGTTTAGAAATAGAACATGGCAAAATAAACGGTTTACATGCTTTGGTGTTATTTGAAGTTACCGCAGAAATCAACCGTTTAGACAGGAAGTGACGTTGTAGGGATAAAGTTACCCAGCCCTACAATTGCTTAAATTAATGTAGTGTCCACTACTTCTGGCGTGTTTTTAGCATAACTATGTGTTTTTAAATCATTATCTTGAAATTATGCCATCCTCCGCGCAGAACATCCGTTATAAAGTAAAAAGGAGATAGATAACATGCCTATAACATTCGACATAAGAGAGTGTGATACCAAGTTGCGTTCATACCAGTATTGGTATAGAAGGGGAGACTCTGTCTCCCCTCAGACCCCTCTGCAAGGGGACCAGTCCCCTTGACCCCATTACAATACAACATCTTACATTCTGAAACATAATATACCTCTTTGAATGAAACTTAGTATGAGATGTTTTTAGATGGTAAGCGTGAAGGCTTACTTGAGGGTGTACTTGAAGGGGAGCGTAAAGGTTTGCTTGTTGGTATAGAAATGGCTCTTGAGGTCAAATATGGATATAATCAGGGATATTGAGACATCTGAGGAGCTTAATCAATTAATGCTTTTAATAAAGAGGTCTGATACGGTAGACGAATTAAGAGAGACTCTCGTTGATATGAATAAATAAAAAAACGAACTCCCATTGAACCCCCTTATAAGATCATATCTCTATACGAAACTCAGCCCCAACCTCTTTATTACTTACAGAGAGTTTCCAGCCCATATTATTTTCTATTATTGTTTTGGACATGTACAAGCCTATACCAGTACCTTTATCTGCTGATTTAGTTGTAAAGTAAGGCTCAAATATCTTATCAACAATATCGCCGGGGATACCTCCGCCGGTATCACATATGCAAACAACCCTTTTGTCGTTGCACTCTAGTAGGTTAATCTCTATCTTGTCTTCTAATTCACTTCCACTTGGTCTGTTTTCACGTCTTGTAAGAATAGCGTCTCTTGAGTTGTTTATTACGTTTAAAATGACCTGTTTAAATTCATTTGGATAACCTAATACATTAAAATCCTTATTGTCAATATGATTTAATTTGAGCTTTATACTGCTTTTTACAAATAAAGATGAAAACATTGAGATTAGCTCTTCTATTGCCTTCTTTATATCAAATAATGTTTTTTCTTTAGAAGGTCGTAGAAAGTTGCGAAAATCATCTATCGTCTTAACCATGAACTGGATCTGCTGCATTATTGTTTGTTCAGATCTCTTAACATACTCATTATCTAATTCGCCATAAGTATAAGCATCACGCAGGTCTTGTACAATCAGTGAGATTACATTTAAAGGCTGCTTCCATTGGTGTGCGATAGAGTTGATCATCTCACCCATAGCCGCCATTTTGGATTGTTGGATAAGCATTTGCTCCTTTTGCCTGGAATTTTCTATCTCCTCCTGAATCTTCATCTCAAGGGTTCTATTTAATTCCTTTAGCTTACTTTCCATCTGTTTCGTTGTAGTGATATCTCGTGCTGCCGCAAATACCCCTGTGACCTTGCCGGTATCGTCCTTATACACAGATGCGTTGTACAGGACAGGCGTTGAGTGCCCATCTCTATCTCTAATAGACAGTTCATAATCTCGAACCTCTCCATCTTCAAACACCCGCCGATAACCTGCTTTAGCCTTTTCTGGTTCAGTAAAGTAGTCAGAAAAATCAGTTCCAATCAACTCATCTCTTGAATACCCTGTAATAATTTCTGTGGCCTTATTTACGTCGCCTATCTTTCCATCATCTGTGATAGTAACAAGTGGATCCAGGCTGGTTTCTATAAGATTTCTGTTGTATTTATTTGACGACTTCAAGGATTCATTCATACGCCTGTGTACAATCTGCTCCCACATACCATTTATGAGTAATGTTATCTGGTTAAGATCAGCTTGTGTATAATCCGTTTCCTTGTTTCCAACGGCCATAACAGCAACGATCTTATCGTGTTCAAACGCAGGTACAACCATTAAACTTTTCAGAGATACATGACCTTTGGGATAACCTTTTTTGATAAAATGTGTTGTTTCATAGTCGTTGATTATAACAGGCCTTCTAAGACGTATAGCTTCTGCCCACATCCCTGCCGATTCTATTAAATAATGTGCGTTATTATTGATAAAATCACACTCTTTCATTACGGATTTTGAGTAGGCCTGATTGATATAAACAGTCTCATCCTCATTCGTAAACGATATAAAACCAATCACGCTATTAGTTAAACTAATGCTTCTTTCAAGAACAAACTCCATCGTCTCAGTTAGCGGTTTATCCTCCATCATGTTTAACTTGATCAATGCCTCAAGCCTTGCCTCATTAAGCCTAAGGGATTCCTCTAATTCCTTACGCATCGTAATGTCACGTGCCACTGCGTAGGTAATACCATGTTCAGGGATAGGATAAGATGACCATTCTATAAATTTATACGTGCCATCCTTACAAGCATAACGGTTTACAAAATGCTCAACAGTCTGTCCAAGAGCAAGGTCTTCCATCGCGCTAATAGTCGCCTCACGGTCATCTGGATGGATAAACTCAAGGATTGGTTTTGATAACACCTCATCTATGGTATAACCAAGCGTTTTCTCAAATGCAACATTAACCCTTCTAAAATAACCACTTATGTCCGCAACACACATCATATCTAAAGACAGATCAAAGATTTTATCCAGTTCTCTCCGCATCTTTTTACGCTCGGTTATATCTGTGTGTATCGAAATCCACACGTTCCCGTATTTATGATGCTTAAATGTAGAAACAGTTGCATTGCACCAGAAAGGTGTGCCATTTTTCTTTATGTTGTATACTTCGCCTTCCCATGTCCCTTTTTCTAACAGAGAAGATATAATCTCATTTGCTCTTTCTTCTGGTAATGTATCAGAAGGTGCATTTAGTATAGAGACATGTTTGCTTAATAATTCGTTTCTCTCGTAGCAGAACATTTCGTCAAGTTTCGGATTGGTGTATACGATCGTGCCATTGTCAGCCCTTATCAAAAAGACGCCCTCAGACATGTTTAACAATATTTCACTGTGGATCTGTATCTCCTCTTCCATTATTTTTCTCTCTGTAATATCATGGGAAAATCCACATACGCCTGAAATAGCGTCTTTCCCATCCCTGAAAGGGAATTTCAGTGTAAGATAATATCGTTTCCCTATATTGAATATAGCGTTCTGATTACCCTCAACGTCTCCGATTTCCTCTGACTCAAGGATACTACCAGTATCAATAACGTACCTATCATTTTCCCTGAGTCGTTCTGCCATCCGCTTATCGAAAAAATCATAGTCGGTATAATCCCGCTCTCTCAAAGCTGATCTGGTGGTATTAAATAATTCTTCTGTTTTCTTGTTAATGAACACGTAATTGCTATTTTTATCTTTTATATAAACATAGGCATCGATATTATCCATATAATACGAAAATAATCTCTCTGACATATCCAAAGCCCTCTTCTTAGGCATACCCATGTTGCATATAAGTTCAACAAGACGTAATAGAAAGTCCATTAATGTTTTTACATATTCTTCTGTAAAAATAGGCACTTTTGATAATTCCTCAAAATACTCTCTCTCATCAAACCCAAACTCCCTTGCTTGTCTCATAAAGTATTCGACATCCGGCGATTCAAAGAAAAACTGCCCCGTAAAAAGATTACCCATGTGGATTCCATCTATAACTATAGGTACTGCGACATCTATCAGACCATTCTTACATCTATAAACGTTATACTTTTCGCCGCTATTAAGTCTGCTCGCCAAGACGGTGTCGCTCTCTCTACATCTCACTGCTGTCTTAGGATGTATGCGGTGAAACCTTGTACAGACAGGTTGCCAGCCAGTAGCTGTTAATATATTACCCTCTAAGTCAAGGATAGCCGTAACAGCGCCCGTTAGCTTGGTAAAGCTCTCTGATAAATCCTGAAGCTCTCCAATATCGAAAAGGTCTGACAGCTTATATATCATAGTATCTGATGCGGCCTCTGCCTTATGAAACCTTGCCCACACAATACAGGACGGCATCAATAAGCCTCTCTGCATCTATCGGTTTTATAAGGTTAAGACACCTGATGTTAGTATGTTCGTCATCGTTAAACGCAGTAGTAATAATAATTGGCTGATCATCATTAATCTCCCTTATCTTAGTAATCATCGTAATACCATCCATCACTGGCATTTCTATATCGGTTATCACAATATCAGGGCAGTGCTTCTTGTAGAGTTCCAGACCTTCCTTACCGTTTTGTGACAGCCACAATTCACCAAACCTTCGTCTCATATATTTACCAAGACTTTCTCTCATTGCATCATTATCCTCTACATATAGGGCAGATAATTGTTTGAGCACCGCTTCATCTCTAATCATTGTCACACCTCTATTCTAAATTCGCAGCCGTTATTGGTATTACATACACTTATGGAACCATCCATACTTTTTATTATAATCTTTGAAATGTATAAACTTAAACCAGTGCCTCTACTTTTATATCTGGTCGTAAAATATGGATCAAATATTTTTTCAATTATATCCTCACTGATACCACCGCCATTGTCCGTAATGGTCAATATCACTTTGTTTATTTTGTAATCCCTGTATGAATTTATTTTAATAGTCCCATCTGTAATACTTCGCTCATCATAGATATCCTTTATGTTTGTTAGAAGATTAAGGATTACTTGTGAAAACTTACTTGTATAACCGTATATCGAAAGACTATCATCTATCTTAATCTCTACGGATATATTTTTGCTTTTTATATAATCATCTAATATAGATAAAGCTTTATTAACGGCGTCTAATATATTAATGCGGGTTTTTCCCGTATCCTGTATATAAAAACTCCTAAAATCATCTATGGTTTTTGATAAATCAACAAGTTCCTTCATTAATTTATTAACAGTGTTATCAAAGTAATTATCATCAAGTTCCTTATGCCTATATGCATCCTCTATATCTTGAATCATTGCACCGATTGCGCTGAGCGGTTGTCTCCAGTGATGGGCTATGTTCATTAGAAGTTCACCTATTGCTACGTGCCGGGATTGCTCATATATTAACAGGTCTTTTAATCTGTTCTTTTCTACTTCTTCCTCAACTCTTTGTTGGAGGTTAGCATTAATAAATTTTAATTCATTATCTAGCCGTTTACGTTCAGTGATATCTTCAAATATTGCAAAAAAGTATCCTTTCTCTGAACTGTATACATTTATAAACAGCCAAATCTTTAATGGCATAAAAAACACTTCAATTGCTTCGCTGCTTCCTGTCGAGGCAACTCTTCCATATAAATCAAATAATGTAGGATGTGCATCTCTTATTCCAGGGATTGCATCAGTAACCTTCTTATTAATTACATCTTCTTTTGTTAAACCAGTGATTTTTTCAAAAGATTTATTAATATTCAAATAAATGAAATCGGCTGGATTATTATGTTCATCAAAAATCATCTTACAATAAGCAAAACCATTAAGCATATTCTCGCAAATTAAATTAATAATATATTTCTGTTCCTCAAGCATTCTTTTCTCTGTAACATCCTGAATTATAGAGAAAAGCAAGATGCTGTCCTTCACTCGTATTGGGCTGCTGAGAACCTCAACATCCCTGATATCACCATTGGACAACCTATGCCTAAATGTAAACTGATTCTTAATCAAAAATCTTGCCTTTGTCATCGCTTTAGATGTCTCTTCCACGGGGGAAATATTAATATCAGTAATCTTCTTTTGAGTTAGCTCTTGTTTAGTATAACCATAAAATGAACACGCTGCATCATTTGCATCAACTATATTAGCAGTACTCGGCTCAATAAGAAGCATTACCGCCTTCGTGTCATTAAACATACTCCTGTAACGCTGTTCACTCTTCTCTAACTCCTCTTGCATCCTCCTTTGTTCTGTAACATCTCGTCCAACGGCATATATCTTACCCCCTTCAAGCACCGGTCCAGCCGACCAAGATATTATTTTATAGCTTCCGTCCTTACATATATAGCGATTATCAAAGTTTTCAGTAGACAAACCATCTATTTGTTTCCTTATCTCAATAAGAGTTGATTCACGGTCATCAGGATGTATAAACTCCATTAAAGGCCTTGTTAAAAGCTCCTCTTTCGTATAACCCAGGATCCTCTCAAACATTGGATTCACCTGCTTAAAATAACCATCAGGCGACGCCACGCATATCATATCTTTTGAGTGATAAAAAAACATGTCACTGTCCTCATCTAATCTTTTACGTTTTAATATTTCAAGTATCCCCAAAGACACTATCTGAGATAAGCCTATCAACAGATCTTTCTCATCCTCATCAAAGGCGTTTGGTTCAGCCGCATAAATAAACAGTGTACCAAAAACTGCCCCCTCACGCACCAATGGTAATTCTATAGAAGAAGCATAGCCTCTTTTGATCGCCTTAGCACGCCAAGGTAAAAATTGCGGGTTGGTCAAGATATCCCTACAAACAAATGGTTTGCCGGTCTGTATTGTGGATCCAATAGGTCCATAACCCAAAACATCATCAGTCCTTGAAACCTTTCTTACCCTCAAACACCCATGCTCTAATCCAAAACTAGCTAACGGTCTTAAAGATGCACCCTCATCATCTCCCTTATAACCTATCCAAGCAAATATATACCCCGCCTCCTCAACTATTACGCGACACACCTCGTTTAAAATCTCCACTTCCTTCGTCGATTTATGTAAAGCAGACTGACACTCTCTAATGGCCTTCAAAGCACGCTTCACATAATAAAGCTCACCTTTCTGATCAATACTCGTCATTTCTTTTTGTTATGTACCCTAACACCCTCCTTATCTGGCTTATCATTTTATTTTCCATATTCTTAACTTATAGAGCCTCTTGCAAATCTCCTAAACAGAGAGCGTTTTTATACCTCCTTACGTTAAAGTGTAGTAGCAAACCAACTAAAATAAGTTCTTGAATGTATTATATCAGATCAGGCATTAAAAACAAAAATAAAGGGTAGTCCTGTAAGGTAGTGATACTATTTTGGGGTAGTTTTTCCTAATCAGACATTAAATACGGTTTTTAAAGATGGATTCCCACTTTCGTGGGAATGACAATAAATGGTTTTTTAGCTCGTCTGTGTCATTCCTGCGTAAGCAGTAATCTATAAGTGCAAAGGGCAGGTCATGTTCAGTTTCATGGAGTATTGAAGAATGAGGATTTAGCCTACGGGCATCACTACTTGTTCAGGACTTCCAATAAAGCTATCACAACTTCTATGGACTACCTAACTCTTGTGTACCCGTTTATAATGTTGATAGGGTGTGGATATTTATTCTTGATGGGATGTTGTGTTCTTTGAAGTCCTCTGTCATTCGGGGGAGGATCTCTATCTGTGCAGCTGGATGGAAGTTGAGATGGAGGAGTATCTTGGCGAGTTTAGATAGGGCACCGATGCGTTGTTCGAGTGTATTGTAGAATTCTCGTGTGTTGTCTAGGAAGCCGAGGTCTATGATAGCGTCGGGCTGGGTGGGGTCTGAGGTAACCCTGCCGCGTATATATCTATTTCTCTCTGCGTAGGGGACAAGGGCTCCAAGCTGGTTATGAAACAAAACGCGTTGAGAGGCCACGAGGAAATTAAACTCCCATAGGTTGAGGCCGGCGGTATGGGGGTTATGGAGACAGTTGTTGCTATCCAGCCTTGGGTCAACAATAAAAATCGGGGCGTTTAACTGAAACATCATGTCCTTGGGATGCCAAAGATTGCGCTCTTTTACGTCGTTGAAGTGCTCCCTTAAGGCGGCATTAAGAACGGTATTTTTTTCGACCTTCTCCTCTACTCTGGCCAACGTCTCTCTATCTATGTAAGGGGCTATGCGGTTTTGCGTAAAGATGCCATACTGCGAAGACTGTCTGGCGTTCAGCTTTAGAAGGATGAGGAAATACCACTCCGAGAGGGTCTCGTCCTCTATACCCTGCTGCTCTTCAAGGAGGTTCTCTATCTCTACCTGCCTGTATAGTGAAAGTGTGTAGAGTTCCTTAAAGACTTGGAGCCGCTGTGTTCCGTCAATATTTAACAGTGCTGCCATCTGGTCTTTGCCTACAAAGTCTTTCTCCGTCTTTTCGTAGGAACCTATAAGAAGCGTTAAACTGTCAAACTCGGATTTTAATGAACCTTTTTTCATCTCCGAGGCATACATAACCGGGCCCGATATGAGGTTTAGGGCGTCAAGCAGGGCGTCGTCGTTTGAATAAAAGGAGACGGTGTTTTCCTTTAAGACCGATAACCCGACCTCCATGCCATTTTTAAATATATCGAGGGCGCCGGGTATCTGCACAATGGGGATAGCCGTGTTTTGTTTCTCCATCTCGGATATAACCAACACCGGGTGTGCAAAGGGGGTGCAGGTCTCTAGGATGATGGCCCCTGGCAGCCTGCGTTTGAGGTAGACTTCAAGGTTGGCAATATCAAGATGCTTTGCTACGATGATGCAGCCTGGGTGGATTTTTTCAAGCTCGTACTGCGGAGAGCCGCCATTTATGTTAAGCACGCTGACTTGCCCGCGGGCGCAGCCAAAGGTAAAGGTCTGAAGGTGTTTATCAGTAAGACCATGCAGGCCGCTGAAGTCACAGTGGAATCGCTGGTCCTTGAGTTCTTTGAATGACCCAGTTTTAGGCCGTATCTGCGTTATAAAGATGTCGTTGTTAAGGGATACGGCGTATTCAACATCAAGCTGAAGGCCCATAAAGATGGGAAGCTGTTTGAGCTTATCTATGATCTCAAAGAGTATCTTCAGTTGGACGTCAGAGACCTTCTGCCTTATACGTCTATCTGACTCCGGGATCTCTTTCACCTCAAACCTCAGAGTCTCACTGTCCCATACAATGGCCTTGGTCTGAGGTGAGATTATCTTGTCTGTGATCTCGGCATGTAGATTGAGGGTGTATTTGTCAGCAGCAATATCTGAGCGTGTGCCGCCTTCCAAGCCGTAGGAGGCCGATACGACTATCCCGCCGCTTTCAAGGGTCATAATAACGCCCGATACCGCAGCATCCACAACGCCCTGAATTACGACACCCATGCCGATGTTCTCAATGGCGAACTTCTCAGCCAGTGAGGGGTCTAACTCCATGATATCGTGGCGGTAGGAGATGGCCTTTGGCGACCAGAGTGAGGCCCATATACGTTTTACTGCTATGAGGAAGTCCTCAGGGGTCTTTATGTCCAAGACGGTCAGAAACTGTCCTGCAAAGGAATAGAGCCGCCCGTCTTCACCCTTTGCCGTTGACCTGGCACCGATAGTGACAAACGAATCGTAGGTGTTTATGTGTTCCTTGAACTTGATGAACTTGTCTATGAGTTCAATCTGCATGTGTTCTGGCAGCGTCCCGTTTATTATTAACGAGTGGATTTTTTCTCCGGCCTCTACGATCCTCTTTTCGATATCGGGTTTGTCGTCAAACCTGATGGAGGCGATTATATCGGGTATTATGTTATTTAAGTGGTTGTGTTCTATATAGTGGTCATATGCGGAGGTCTTAAGTAGGAGGAAGACGGGTATCTTGCACTGACCGATTATCTCAAGGAGGTGGTAGCCCTTTTCGCCTATATCAAATGGGTTAAAGCCGAGTGTTGAGGATATGGCCGATATATAGGATGCCTGGGGTATGGAGTGGCTGCCGGGTTCGAGGTATATGGATTGATGCTCCATACGGAGTTTCTTAAGGGTGTACAGGATGTCGTGGATAGTGAGCTTGTAGTTGACGTCTGTGCTTGAGAGTTCATTGATGAGGATATTCATAAAATTGCCGCTCTTTTGGTGAGCGCTGTATTTTATTACGTGGTTGCCGAGTAAGAGGAGGATCTCGCGTGCCGGATCGATTACCTCTATAGCGCCAAGTCTTAAGAGCGAAAGAATGAGTCTGATAGAGGCGTCTAGTTCAACGATGTCTATGTCGTCCCCTCTGGATTCCAGGAAGTCAACGATGGCCCGCAGGATGGCAGACTTGCTGGTATTGGAGTTCTTCAGCAGGTATACATTAAACGCCCTGAGATCGAGGCGGTTATCGCTCCTTTTACAGTTAAACGACAACATCAGCAGCGTTGCCGAGTAGATTGTAATCCAGTTATCGCCTGAGAGAAGGACGTCCTCGGTGATCCTTATAAACTCATCGGCGCTGTGCATGGTATTGATTTGATAGTCTTGGTCAAAGATCAGGGTAGCTGTGGAGATCACTTGACTTAGGAGCAGGGGGCCGCAGTCCTTAGCGGTCTTGAGGGTAAGAACGATAGCATCGGCGATCTTTTCCGCCTCCATGAGGCCGTTGTTTAGGAGATAGTACAGGCTCTTAAATATCTCCCGCTTGTAAGACTCTGGCATTGAGGGGTTTAGTGACAAGAGGCTTAGTAGAAAGTCGGTGTTTTCAACGTCGTTTATATTCATTGCCTCAAGGAACTGGTTGCATGCCCTGAAGTCCTCATCGCGGTACTTTGCGATGAA
This sequence comes from Nitrospirae bacterium MYbinv3, assembly GCA_002753395.1. GTDB lineage: Bacteria > Nitrospirota > Thermodesulfovibrionia > Thermodesulfovibrionales > Magnetobacteriaceae > Magnetobacterium. The sequence continues at coordinate 13,500 of PEAB01000025.1, forward strand.
GATGCAGTTAAGCTGCAGGAGCTGCTCGAGGATGCCGGCGTGGTATTTTTCTATACCTTGCTGGTGGGTTATGATTGCCTTTATCTCCGACTTCATCCACTGTGAGAGGGTGTCGTAGCAGGCCCCTTTAAAGACGGTAAGCTCTTTGCCCTGTTCTATGGTGAAGTGTTCAAACATTATGGTGATGGCCGATACCACAAGGGGTTTGAACTCGTCGTCGACCATCTTGTAGAACCATCTAAAGAACTGTATGACGGTGCGTTTGTCTCTGACAAAGTATGAAAACTTTTTGAGGTTGTCTATAAGCTCCGGGATGTTTTCTCTTTGGACGTGTTCCAATCCAACGGTTACGGTGTCGGATATGTAGTGAAACAGGATGTCGTTGTCGACCTCGCCAGCCTCGATGTCGCCGATGAACTTTGTGAGGTTTTTGACGACTGCGTTGGAGTTGTGCGTGAACTCCTCACTTTCTGGGATGGACGTAAAGTATGGGACGATGCCTTGCAGGATAGATAGGTCCTTCTTGAGTTTCTGGTGAAACTTGAAGTGTATGATATCACCGCGGAATATGTAGTTGACCTGCAGGAAACCGATGATACGTTTCATAGTGTCGTTGAGGCGGACTATTATATAGGAGGTTATGTTTGATAGCTCCTTTATATTAACGCACTTTGGGTTACACGATGTATCGGGGATGATGTCGTAGCCCTTGAGGCAGGCCAGGTATATGGAGTCACCGTGGGTGATTATCTTCCGTCCCTCGAGGAAGAAAGAGGACTTGTACACGGGGGTGGGGATGTCGGATTCCTTGCTCCACAGGCCGATGGTCTTGACTATGTCGCTAGCGCTTTTTGAGTACAGGCGGATGGACTCGGCATCCAGGAGTTTTATAAGCTCAGGGATCGTCTTGAATCGTTCGGACATGTCGCTTGCCTTTAGCCGCTTGATGAATGAGGTAAAGGCGTCTAACTTTTCATCTGAGTAGATGTCCTTGTTGAGGTCGCAGTAGGGGTCATAGAGGGCGCTTAGGGTGATGAAGTGGGAGACCTCAACGATACTCTCCGTTATGCCCTGCAGCTCGGTGAGCAGGCTGCGTTGATAGTTCACGAACTGCTCGTTTTTGGGCGTCATGTCGTAGCTCTCAGCGTCGGGGTTGCAGCAGCCTGCGCTTATGTCCTTTTCAATTTTGAGGTATCCGGCTGGTCGTCCCTCGCTGTCTTTGATGCAGACGAGGATAAAGACGTTTTCGTTGTCGGACATCTTGTTGTTGAGCTTTATGTAGTAGCCATTGCGGCTAGCCAGGTACATGCGTTCGCTCTCGGTGATCTTACGTGGGGGATTAAAGGACGAACAGACGTCGGCCCCTTCAAGCATCTTTATATCGCCGTCCTTTTTAACGAAATCAAAGGCGGCGTGCAGGCGGTTTCCCTCAAGAGGGATGTAGTACAGCACCCTGGCCATATCGAATATTCTTATAATGCCGATGCACAGGGTCCTTATCTGTTCGTTGAACCCTCTCTCCATGATGATGGCATTTTTTAGCTTGTTGATCTCAACCAGATAGGCGATCCTATCGTGGATAGGTCGTGTGTTTTTCAATCTGTATACCTCCTTCTTATAATACCAACTTGCGTTCATACCAGTAGGGTATAGAAGGGGAGACTCTGTCTCCCCTCAGACCCCTCTGCAAGGGGACCAGTCCCCTTAACCCCATTTAAGGGCACTGGATTTTGTATTTCACCATTTCGAAACATGCTATAAATAATTTAAGGGAATAAAAAGAAACGTTTATTTTCAGTCTAATCAGGTTAGAATCTCTTTATATAACAAGCATCCGTTTCTTTACGATTATAAGATTCTATGAGAAACAGTCGTTTACGCATTCGATGAAGCAATGCCAGCTTTCAGATTTTGCTCTAATCTCTTCAGAGCAACACAAGTGGGTGAAGTTGATTTCATTGGTTATCTTGTATGAATCACTCTCGTTCTTTTTGTATTCTTTGCCTATTAGTCTAAGTATCTGATCGATTAATTTTGATGGGTGTGGATATAATTCTGTGCACTCGTTATTAAGAAGGCATTCGATATCGTTTGGCCTTTTTGCCATTTCAATAAACAAGTTACGATCTAATAAAAACCAAGCCTCTATTTCCATAATTGCAAGGATATATTTTATCCTGTATTTGTAATCACTATTATCAAACTTCTTATAAAAGGTACTAATCACCCTGTCTCTTTGATCTTGCTTGGCAGGATACAAATCGCGCAAACCGATTAAATAAGAATATCCAGAGCCTTTGATCATCCTCTCAGCCTGTTCCCAAAGTCTCGAAGAGACTCCACCGTCTCCTCCGACGTCATAGATTAAGACAAAGAACTTTGCTAAAGGGTTTGTTTTCTCATATATTCTTTCAATTCCTTTATTTCCTCTATACTTTTGTGACAACAGTGTAAAATTATGTGTTCCGATGTATTCTTCTAAGAACTTTTCTACGAAGATTCTTTCTGTTTGACCTTCTACGAAGAAGGCTATTTTTATCAGTTGTTGATCATTTATTTATACATCTGTCCGCTAAAGAAGTCGAAGTTGGTTAGGCCAGTGATTTCATAATCATCGAATATTTCTTTGCTATTAGAATAATTGTAAGATTTAACGACATGACCTTCCCTCTCTAATATGTTTAATGTTGTACGATCAACAGCATTTATCAAGAATCTGTCATTTGATGATGCTATCAGTTGTATATTAGAGTCTTTTAGCTTGTCAAAGATCAACCTTGTGATTTTTGTTGATCTATCGAAGTCTAATCCCTCTCCAATGTCATCAATAGCAATAGTGCACTCTTGTTTTAATGACAATAAGTATTCGATAATGACGATTAGAGAGAATACTCTGGACATCCCTCTGGACATTTCATAATATCCAGTAAAACATGCCAAGTCTTTTTCTTTCACAGTCGGGATAAATATACTTTTAGGAATTCCTGGGGTTTCCATTTTCTCATTTTTAAGATCATCTATTGGATAACCAACAGATGTAAAATCTTCTATTATTATATTTCTATTTTTCTCATCTTTTAGTAATAAGTGTAACAAGTAAGATGGCAGACCTAAAGCAGAAGTAAAGTCAGTAATCATTTTTTTGTCATACAAAAAGCTTATCGACTTATCAGTAAAATCAAACGTATAAAAACTAGTAGCCCAGTTATATAATTTCTCTAAAAAGGGAAATTCCTCCATATCACGTCGTACATGTAATGTCAGTTCTTTTGATGGTGGTGAAATATTTAACATTTCATTTTTTATACAAGAGAATATTTGTCCCTGGCCAAGACTTCTTTTTAAAACTTCTTTACCATTGTACGTTAATATTTCTGAAACTATTATTCTGTTTATCAGTTCTAGGTTATATACATATACATCATTATTAAATTTGTCTAAAAACTTAGCGCTCCAGCAACAATGTTCTTCATCTATCCTGTTTCTATTTTTTGAAATCATTTGAGCAAGAGTTGAGATTAGAGTTATTAACAATGTCTTTCCTGTTGCATTTAAACCAACGACTATATTTAATTGAACAAATTCTACATCTTCGATTTCCCAATGATTAGGTTTTCCTTTATTTTCATAGTATTCGATCTTTTTTAATATCACTTATTCTACCAACCTATGATAACAATCGTTCATTACCCTTATAAAATGGGGTCAAGGGGACTTCTTTGTGGCCGGGGTGCCTCAGACCCCTCCCCTTGCGGAGGGGTCTGAGGGGAGGGGTTGCGACCCCCTGCGTCAGTAGGCAGAAGCCTCCCCTTTTCTTATTTTGTGCTGCCTTCCCCTAACGCCACGATCTCTCTTTCGGCGAGCACGTCTATGAACTGCGACAGGAACTCTATGTAGCGGTTCTTGCGCACTTCCGACAGCTCGGTTAAGTAGTAAGAAAGACGCGGATTTTGCTCGATCAGGCTGAAGATGAATTCCTTGTGTATCTCGCGCACAAACACATTGCTCCCCCTTGCTATACCGTTTGCAGAGCGTTCGCCGCTTTCGAGGATGGCTATCTCTCCAAACACGTCGCCCTTTCTCAAGGTGCCATATGATATCTTGTCGCTAAGATCTTCTATCGTTACCTCGGAGGTGAACTCAACCTCGCCCTCTTCTATCAAGAACATTGTATCGCCAAAGTCTCCCTTTTTCACTATCAAGGCGCCATCGGGGAAGGCTCTAAGCGTGGTGTTTTTCAGAAGGGCAAGTATCTCGCCAGACTGCAACAGTTGTAGAAACTCAACCTTATGGGCAGCAAAAGCGGCAAGATCATCTTCTGAGACAACCCTGCTGATCAATGTCTTTGCCTCAATGTTGTCAGGATCTAAAGAAAGGGCTGTCTTGGACAACGATACAGATAGGCCTGGTTTGGTGTTTTCATAAAGCAGTGCGGCCTTAAGCATTGATATAGAAGCCTCTGCCTTCTTGCCGTCCTTTAAGAGCTGATCGGTCTTATCTATATAGAACATTGGGTCGTTCTCGGCGTAAACCCTTTTGGCGTCGCCAGTAATTAACTTAGATGTCCCGCTTATAGCCTTCGTTACCGCTGAGAATGTACACAGGGCAATGTTAGGCGGATTCTTCAACTTGTGTTCCAAGTCCTTGGCGCTTGAAAGGGTCACTGAGTACAGGTACCTTACAAACTCGGAATCAGGCGAGTATAGCTTATAAAACAGTTTACTTGTCAACGCTATGAGTTCTACGTCCTCTTTTGCCTTTATCGTAGCCTCTACCTGTTTTTCGGTCAAAAAGCTCATCAGGTTTACGAGGTCGCCTGCTATTAATTCACCTTGGTCGATATTATCGGCCCCTGCAACCTTCTTTACAAAATGGTTGATAACGCAAGGAGGTAACGGCAAGCCAATCGAGGACGATATCTTACTACTTACCTCGACCCTGCCCTTAAGCATGAGAAACAGATAGTCAGTATAGGCATCCCCTTCGTTTAGAATAACGTCTTTGCTTTTGTATTTTTTGAACTTCAGGCCGTCCTTTTCTAATATGCCTATGTTTTCAGCGCTAAAGAGCATCTGTAAGAAGTTTACTCCACCTTCAACCGTTGGTGGTACCAGAGCCAACATTACATCGACATGTCTTCTTGCCTCTGAGTAGTCCTTCTTCTGTAGTGCCAGTACGAGGTTATTAAAGGCCATTTCTGAAACTGACAGTTGGGTGGTTACTGGTCTGTCTTGTGTAGTAAGGATAGTGGCCGTTTCTTTTTCAAACGAAGATGAAAAAGAAGGAGATGGTGATGGCGTTGATGAGTCTTCCTTTCTAAAAGGCGAATAGAAGATACTTGTTACGAGGTTTAGTACTCGCTTCATATCTGCGCTTAAAAACGAGTCGGATTTTGTAAAGTCATTCTTACTGTCCAAGACCGTCCTCCCCTATTGTATTAAAAGATATAAAATATCTTCGTTTTATTAGGATATCTATCATAGTTTTCATGTATAGGCCTCCATTTATTATTTGTGCAAAAGGTGTAATTACTGCCCATTAACTCTTTTTAAGGCAGATGAGTTGCAGGATGTTTTTATCGTTGTTTCGATGATACTTGACGTCATCCATTAAATTCTTTATCATAAGGATTCCCAGTCCCCCGATATATCTATCTTCTAACCCAAGTGTAATGTCAGGTTCTTCTGCTGATAAGATATTAAAGGAGATACCGCTGTCAACGATCTCCACTATAAACATTTCTGAGTTATCTACCAAGCAATTAACCTCAACGTCGCCATCAAGACCACCGTAGGCATAGTTAAATACGTTAACCAGCACCTCCTCAGCAGCAACGTTAATGCTACTGACTTTGTCTGGGGTAAAGCCAACATTTACAGCACAAGCCGATACCATATCTATAAACGTCTCTAAATTATCAAGCTTAGCGGGCAGCTTTTTACTATCCAGCGTCGTCATTTCAACTCTTCCCTAAGCTAAGGCAGCCTCCAAGGTGTTAAAGATCTTAAATATTGAGGATAAACCTGTAATCTTAAAAACCTCCATTACAGGGCCGGCACATACAATCAGTCTCAATTCACCACCCTGCGCCTTGAGAGCCTTAGACGTTGTCAAGATACCTCTTAACCCTGCACTGCTCACATACTCAACACCGCTAAGGTCAAACATGAGCTTCTTTTCTCCCTTGTTTATGAACTCCATTATATGTTTTTCAAATTGACCGACGCTTGTGGCGTCTAGTCTGCCCGATACGCTAAATATCAAGGTATTACTATCTTTTTTTTCTTTTATCTCCATCTGGTCTCCTTCTCAGTATTTTCTTTAGTATACAAGATAATCCTAAAAAGATTCAATGAGAATAATTCTTTAGGGTGCATATAAAACTCATGGGGATAAGCATGTATAAAGGGGTCAAGGGGACTGGTCCCCTTGTGGGTAGGTCTAGGGAGGGCAAAGCCCTCCCTATTTTTCTTCTTCACCCAAAAAGACATTGACAAAAACAGCCTTTTTATAGTTTATTATATAAAATCGTTGATAATCAAGTTACCCTGTGTACCGGAACATCGTACAAAGAGAGGTGTTTTTAAAACACCCTAACAAATAAATAACTATATAAGGAGGAAATATGCGAAAATATCTACTGGTAGTCTTAACGCTAACTTTCGTTTTAGCAGTATGTTCAATGGCCTATGCCACTAACGGGGATAATATGATCTCTGCGGGTTCGGCGTCCAATGCGATGGGTGGTGTGGGTATCGTTGCTCCACAGGATGCAGTTACTGCAACCTTCGCAAATCCAGCCGCACTTGCTTGCAGCGGCACGTGCAAAGAGTCTGTGTACGAAATAAAGGCCAGTCTGTTTATGCCCTCTCCAAAAACAGAGATCTCGATTGGAAACAACACCTACTCGGCTAGCTCAAAAAAGGTGGTCTACCCGATACCAGCCATTGGTTACAGCACCGCCCTCACCGATAAGGTAATGGTAGGGGTTGGGGCTTACGGCGTCAGCGGAATGGGCGTGGATTATAGAAATACATCCATAGACAATGATCGTTACTATGACTTTTCGGCCATGTATGGCAAGCCCCCTGGAAGCGTGGTCTATCCTACTTGTGGTGCAGCCTACTCTCAGCTTTCCTTAATGCAGTTTGCCCCTGCGGTCTCTTATACCCCCAATGACAAGTTCTCCGTAGGGCTTGCCGCAAAGGTCAATATTGGTAGTCTGGACTTCGGTACCAGCTCCACCACTGCTTTTGGAGTTGGCGGCCAAGTAGGATTCTTGTACCACGCCACTGACCTTGTCTCCCTTGGCCTGGTTTACACTTCCCCGATATCAAGCAATTACGATCAACTCAGGGATTTCGATGGAGACGGCGAGTTGGACGATCTGAGACTTGAAGCCCCCCAGCAGATAGGCTTTGGCATAGCCATAGAGCCAATTAAGAACAGTCTCCTGTTTGAAACAAACTTAAAATGGATAAATTGGGCTAATGCAAAAGGCTATAAGGAGTTCGACTGGCAGGATCAGTGGGTGTTAGCCCTTGGTGCACAGTACAAGCCCACACCGGAGATGGCCCTAAGGCTTGGCTACAACTATGGTAAAAACCCTGCCAAAGAGCACAATAACTTCGTTGGTTCAAGCATGACCTCATTGCAGGGTAAGACCATGCCCACGTACTACTATGAAAACTTCAGGATCGTTGGCTTCCCAGGGATCGTAGAGCACCATCTCACGATGGGTGTAGGCTACAAATTCTCAAAAAATCTAACGTTAGAACTTGGTTACATGCACGCTTTTTCAAAGACCATACAGGAAAAAGGCACCGACATGCTCGGCCAGCCCGTTACCCTCAAATCCACACTCAGCGAGAATTCTATAGAGCTCGGCCTTGTTTGGAGAATCTAACCTAACCCCTAATGCTGTTGACTTAAGGCTGAGGAAGAAGAAGGGGGAGCGTCTCTCCCCCTCAGCCCCCTTCGCAAGGGGACTCGTCCCCTTGACCCCTTTATATCGCATGTTTATACACAGTGTCTCAATCGTCTGCTGAACTATTACACTCCTTCTTCTCTGACTCCCTCTGCTTAAGTCAATAGCTATACCAAGATAAGTCAGGTTTGCAAAAATCTTGTCATTCCAGCGTAAGCGGGAATCCACTCCGTAATCCCGTCAAGACGCATGGATTCTTGCTTTCTCAGGAATGACATTTTCATGTTATTGGATGTCAAGGTCAAAATCTTTTTGCAAACTCCATTTAGTTTAGTATATATAAAATCTTCAAAAGTGTCGTCCTGATGACATCTCCTTATACCACAAGTGCGCTATCATTTAACTATGCTCATGATGAGTATGAACATAATAGATAAGAACTCAACACTATTAAGGAGGTTTGTCATGTTTACATCGTTAAATGGTAGGAAAAGGTGGTTCGTATTACTGATCAGCTTATGCTTGTTGCCTGGTTTTTCGACACTGGCTCTTGCAGTGCAGGCCAACAACGAGGTTAGCGAGTTAGCACAACCTGATGGCAGTATTATTATGGGATCCCTCCGTGGGGATGAGTGGTCAAACTGGATGGAAACAACCGAGGGTTATACGATTGCCAAGAGCGGCGACGGATACTGGTATTACGTTACGGCTTACGACGCTAGCAACCAGCCTGTCTTAAGCGCAATTCGAGTTGTGGAAAAACCTTCTGGCTTGATAACTAATAAACATGTCCAGCCATCACGCACTAAGATGTTGATGGAGAGAGATCTTCTGCACGCTGAAAACGAATTTGAGAGAATGGCTGTTTCACCAAAGGCGACGTTTAGCGGAAAGGTGCTTTTTATCCTGGTACAGTTCAACAACAGAAAGGGTACGTATACCGAGGCCGAGTTTGCTAATCTCTTGACTAATAACATCAAGGACTACTACAGCAAGGCATCAAATGGCAAGGTAACGATCTCACCGGCCAATGAATCCTTTGCAGCGGCAAACAATGGCGTGGTCGGCTGGTTGACCCTTAACTACAACCACCCAAATACTGGAGGAAATATAAGTGCAATCAACCAGAAGATCGTATATGACGCTATTGTTGCGGCAGACCCATATGTTGATTTTGCCTCCTACGACACCAACCACGACGGCTACGTGGATTCAAGTGAGCTTGCCGTCGTAGTCATCGTCGCAGGTTACGAAACCTCCTATAGTACCAGCTATACACCGAGCGTCTGGGGACATCAATGGAGCATAGCTATACCACCAAAGATGGATGGTGTCTACGTAGGGGCGTATCATGCAGGCGCTGGCGGCTATGCGCAGTTTGGCGAAATACACCAGAGCAGCGCAACCAACATGCACTTGGCCACTATGGGAATCATGGCTCATGAGTTGGGACACCTAATATTCGGACTGCCTGACCTCTATGACACAGATGGCTCCTCCGTTGGTATAGGACCTTTTTGCTTAATGGCCTCAGGCAGTTGGGGAAAGACCGCTACAGACATCTACAGTGGTGCAACGCCAGTGCTGCCCAGCGCATGGGTCAGATCAAGCCTCAACTGGATAAGCAGCTACATAGCATCAGGGAACTCGTCCTTGACCGCTATCGGAGATACCTCAGCCAATGCCTACAACACCGTGTATAAGGCCAAAACCAGCCTTTCAAACGAATACTTCCTGGTTGAAAACAGACAGCCACTAGGTTACGATAAAGGCCTTGAGAGATGGTTAGGTACAGGCTTTGGCGGCCTGGCAATATTTCACATAGACGAAGCCATCGCAGCCAACTCCAATGACACCCACCGCAAGGTTGACCTCGTTGAGGCCGATGCCACTGAAGGCAAGACATACGCAACCGACCTATGGTACTCCGGCAACGCTGCGACGTTTAACAATACATCAACCCCCAACAGCAAGCTCTACAACGGAGCCGACAGCAACGTCTCTATAACTTCTATCTCTGCAAAGGGTACGAACATGACAGCCCAGACGTCAGAGGCCTCCGCACAGGTATATACAATCTCTACATCTGTAAATGGCGTAGGCGGCAGCATCAGTTGCACACCAACCAGCATTACCTCCGGCGGCAAAGTTACATGCACCATCAAGGCAAACACGGGCTATTCTCTATCAACCCTGACTGACAACAGCGTCAGCGTAAAAAGCAGCGTCAGCAACAACACATACACCATCAGCAACGTCACCGCTAATCACACAATAATTGCCAGCTTCTCTCAGATCACCTACACAGTGTCGGCGTCTGTCTCTGGCGTAGGCGGAAGTATCAGTTGCACACCAACCAGTGTGGCATACGGCAGTAAGGTTACTTGCACCATCAAGGCGAACACGGGCTATACTTTATCAACCCTGACTGACAACAGCGTCAGCGTAAAAAGCAGCGTTATCAACAACACATACATCATCAGCAACGTCACTGCAAACCATAAAGTGTTAGCAACCTTCAAGAAATAGATGCAAGAAGGGAGGGCTTTGCCTCTGCCGCAGGGGTTCGCAACCCCCTCCCTTGATGGGAGGGTTGCGAAGGGTGTTAAGTTTACCGTCACCACTACTTGTGCAGGACTACCGATTTATTTACTCGTTATTTGCAAAATCATAATTTCATACAAAAAACTCCTGCTTGTCTTTATTAAGTTGAGAAGCAGGTTTGCAGCATTTAGTGATATTTTTGTCACAAAGGAGGTCTTCATTCTTCTTTGTTGAGTAAATCTTAGGTTTTTTCCCTTTCCCATAGAACTCCTTATTTGTTAAGAATGGGATGGCACGTTTGTCGTTTGTACAAACTAATCTCACACCACTGACAGCAACTATAGCAACTAGGTGAGGGTCGTCAAAATCACTGTTTACGTGTCTTTTGTACTCTGCTTCCTTGCTGTCAACAGCGGCTTTATCTACGACTACAACTTTATTGTAAATACTAAATCGTAAGAAAAGTTTCCGAATCGTAGGTGTCTCTTCCAATTCACGTTCGTAGGTTGTACCCCCATAAACGATCTTCCCCTTGCCACTGATAATCCATCTATAGACAGGTTCAAAATCAGCGTGTTCACGATTTTCCTTTTTAAAAACGCAGCTGAGATTGTTTGTGTCAATTACTATGCACATTAACGTATCCCCAATATCGAAATCTCTTCTTTAATGAAGAAACTTCCAAAAGATTCCGGCAGATTGTCCTGGTATCTACCGTTAGGTAGTATCTTTATTGGATATGCCTTATTCAAACTGTCTTTTTGTTCAAAAAAAACAACTTGGGATTCTACAGTCTTTTTGGTGCTGTTGACTTTTAAGCGAAAACGATCAACCATAAAATCACTGTGGGTTTCAATAAAAAAAATCATTTTTTCTTTCATTGCAAGGTCAAAAAATACCTCACCAAGAGCTGCCTGTGCACGCGGGTGAAGATGAACCTCCGGCTGCTGTATAGCAAACCAAGAATACTTTGGGCGCGTAAAGAGCTCAACCAATATTGGCAGAGATTGACTTACACCATAACCTAAATTACAGACATTAAGTGATTTACCTTCATTTACAACCCTGAGTTCAAATGGTGAAGCAGGATGTGTCCCAAAACTGTTGATTTCAATATCTTTAAATAACCCGCTCTCCTTACCAAAACCTTGTATGAAACTGTGGAAATCCTTTGCTATATCACTAAATTCGTCTTCGAGCATTTTTCTGATTAAATATGGTGTATGGTCGCCCTCAGGATTGAAGGCTAATTTGATCTGGTCATACGTCCTTTTGGGCTTGCTTCTTAGTGGCGCTATCCATACAAGGTGATGTGTGAACCCCATCATGCTTAATAAATCCGGCGTGTTTATTATCCGTGGTTTTTTTGCCCCTCTCTTTTTGATGCTTTTACTGTCCTCTATTATACTGGTAAGAACTGACAGTGGCATATCAAAAAGCTCAAAGGAAAATGTCTTCAACTTTTTTAAGTTTGACTCGTCGACTCTATCCACCAGCCTTCAATCAAAGACCTTCTTTATAACTTCAACTGGTTCTTTGTCATAATCAATGGTATTTATGCTGTACTTAATGTCCTCGTCTGTAAAGAATAATTTGACAATGTTTGCATCATTTATGTGGTAATATTTAGAAATTGCCGGTAAGCCGTTTTTTTCCCGAAACTCCATTAAGAAAACAAAACTCGATGTTTTTTTATCTGAGCAGAGAATAAGACCTACCCGAAAATAATCAACATCTTTTGCATTAACATTGGCGATATCCCGGTAGTTGCCGAATTGGTATTCCTCAGTATTAAACTCTTGCCTCATCCATAATGACGGCGAGGAAAGAAGATTGAGCAAGGCAAGAATGGAAGATTTACCGGTGCTGTTTTCTCCGACAAGAAAATTCACATCCTTCAAAGGTATGTACTGCTGCTCAAAACCTCTAAAATTCTCAACATAAAGATATCTCATTTAAACTACTCTCAGCAATTAGTATAGAGCCTACGCATAAACTCAATTTTCCACTTTAGTTATTAAAATAACACCATCTCATCTCTCAATAGTACAACATTACTAGAAAAAGTTCAACACTTTGTAATAGTTCACCCATATGTGTATTAAGAAGGGAAGGCTTTGCCTCTGCCGCAGGGGTTTGCAACCCCCTCCCTTTTTTTATCTTCACAACCTTAAGTCAACAGCATTAGGGGTGAGGCACCCCTGCCACAAAGAAGTCCCCTTAACCCCATTATATGTATGTTTATACACAATGTTTCAATTGTATACTGAACTATTAAGTACCTGGACAAATGTTTTTGTATAACAATGTTCGGTAGTCCTGCAGAGGTAGTGATATTCAATCCCCCTCCCTTGATGGGAGGTGTTAGGGGAGGGTGTTAAGTTTACTGTCACCACTACTTGTGCAGGACTACCCAATGTTCATGTTTAATACCGTTCTTGCTGTACAGAAACATAAGGGTTCTTATGCACCCAGGCAATTCGACCACTTTAAAAAGGGACGGGTGTTTTGTTATACTTATCTTTAAGGAGGTCTAATAATGCCTAAGACAATAGAACTGTACAACTTACTGAAGGAAAAGATTGGCGAGGAAGGTTCGGTAGCTATAATAGAGGCCTTTGATGAGGTGTCGGAGCGGATAAGGTCTGAAGTAGTTAGAAAGGATTATTTTGAAAGAAGACTTACAGAAGAAACAGGTAAACTACGGATTGAGATCGAAAAAGTACAAAGGAACCTTACAGAAGAGACGGGCAAACTGCGAATTGAGATCGAGAAGTTACGCTCGGAGTTTAAAGCTGATAACATGGAACTACGCTCGGAGTTAAAAAATGAAAACGAGAATCTAAGAGTCGAAGTGGAGCGTTCGGCTAAGGAAACCACCAAGTGGATGTTTCTGTTCTGGATAGGCCAGATAGCCGCAATGATTGTTATCTTTCGCTTGTTTATTAAGCCATAGCGATGGATAGGGATTATGATATAAACAAAGGGTTAATTATATAGTAGCTAGTGCAAAAGACGGCTGTTGTTATACCTGTCTATAAGGCAGCGGACAAGATAGAAACAGTAATACTGTCAATCCCGGATAACGTCGATGTTATCATTGTCGTTGACGATGGATGTCCACAGCGCTCAGGTGATATTGCCGCTGCAATAAATCAAGACAGACTCATTGTGTTATATAACGCTGTGAACATAGGGGTCGGGGGAGCTGTTGTTAACGGATTGACAAAGGCGGTTGAGCTTGGATGCGACGTGATAGTAAAGATGGATGGCGATGGCCAGATGGACCCTGCTTACCTCAACGAACTTATCACCCCACTGATCAATGACGAGGCAGACTACACAAAGGGTAACCGGTTTATGAACTTTAATGCACTAAAGGCAATGCCCAAGATTCGCTTGTTTGGCAATAGCGTCTTGTCTTTCCTTCTAAAGTTTACCTCAGGGTACTGGAATATTATTGACCCAACAAACGGCTACATTGCGATACACAGGAGGGTGGCTGAAAAGCTAAACCTTAAAGAGATCGCACACGGGTATTTCTTTGAATCAGACATGCTGATAAATCTTAATATTATAAACGCTGTTGTAAAAGATATAGACATACCGGCAATATACAACGATGAGAAAAGCTCTCTTAGCATAATGAAGGTGTCCTTGCAGTTTCCTCCAAAACTGTTAAAGGGGCTCTTAAAAAGGATGTTTTATAAATACTTCCTTTATGATTTCAATATGGCGTCAATATATATTATACTAGGGTTGCCAATGTTTGTATTTGGTTCAATCTTGGGAATCATAGAATGGATGGATTCAATCGTAAATGCAACGGTAAAGACCTCTGGCACTATCATGCTTGTAGCCTTACCGATAATTGTGTCGCTGCAGATGCTGTTACAGGCGATAAGTATAGATATTAACTCAGTCCCCAGAAAGAATAGAGGTTAAACTGTGGCAAAGGTATTACTGTTATCACCACCATACGTTGATCTATACGGAGATCTCTCCAAGGCAGCCGGCAGGTACTTTCCTTTAGGATTGGGTTACATTGCCTCCTACCTGCGCAAGTACGGCAGCCACGATGTTTCAATGTACGAGCCAGAGGCCCAGGGATTAAGCTACAGCGCCATTGTATCGGTAATAAAACAAACTCAACCGGATGTAATCGGTATAACGTGTGCAACCCCTAACTTCTCAAGGGCAATTGAATTAGCTAAGCTCTGCAAAGGTCATAGCCCGGCCAAGGTAGTCATGGGCGGTGTGCACGTAAGCGCCATCCCTGAGTTCGTAATCCAAACGTACTCGGACTTCATTGACTGTGTCGTTATAGGAGAGGGTGAACACTCCATGCTTGAGCTTGTCAACGCCTACCAAAACAACGCATCTTTGGCAGGTGTAAACGGGATTATTTATAAGGCAGGAAACGCCGTTATCCGAAACGGTATAAGACCATATATAGAGGATATGGACACAATCCCCTTTCCTGCACGGGACCTAATCCCTCAGAGACTCTTTGTGCCAAATATGCACAATGTGCGATATCGCAGCTGCATGACGATACTGACAAGCCGCGGCTGCCCCTTTAACTGCTCCTTCTGTGCCGCAAGGATAGTCTCAGGCAAGAGATACCGGATGCACTCGGCTCAGTACGTATTAGAAGAGATGCAGATGCTCAAAAGGGACTATAACGCAAGGCAGCTTATTATCACCGACGATACATTTACGATTAACCACAGCCGTCTTGAGGAGATATGCAGGGGGATGATCGATAAGCGGTTAAATCTTAAATGGTTTTGCTTCTCGCAGGCCAACACGGTCAACAGGGAGGTGCTGACGCTTATGAAAAGGGCAGGGTGCTACAGTATAGGATTTGGCCTTGAGTCCTCTGATGCAGAGATACTTAAGAGAATGGGAAAACCCATTGCCCCGGCCAAGGCCAAGGAAACCGTTACGATTGCAAACAGCCTTGGTATCAAGACACAGGCATTTTATATTATCGGCTCCCCAGGGGAGACAAAGGAGCAGATGGAAGACACGCTCAGGTTCTCCAGAGAGGTCAATGCAACGCTTGCGTTTTACAACATGCTGGTACCCTTCCCAGGGACAAAGGAGTTTGATTACTTCTTTGCCTCAATACCTTTGGAAGAAATAGATTGGAAGAAGTTCGTTGCAGTGGGTGAGGACTGCGTGATAAAGAACTCCACCGTCTCAGCACAGGAGATTGAGTCTATGATAGCAAAGGCCAACTTCCTCTACTACACTGATATCAGAAGGCTGTTAAGCGTGCTGTCTCATATAAGGACATTTTATGAGCTTGCAAACTACTTCCAAGGCGGTATCGCCCTAATAAAACAAATTGGAAAATGGATAAAAAAATAGTAGATAAAGAAGGGGGAGTTTTGCTCCCCCTAAGACCTAATGCTGTTGACTTAAGGTTGTGAAGATGAAAAAAAGGAGGGCTTTGCCCTCCCTTAGACCCATCCACAAGGGGACCAGTCCCCTTGACCCCATTAAATCACATGTTTATACACAATGTTTCAATAGTATACTGAACTATTACAATTTTTAATGAATATAATCTCAAATAAACTTATCAATCATGTTCTGATAATCATTGTCGGTCTTATTGTTTATTCTAACACCTTAAACGTACCTTTTGTTTTTGACGATGATATTAGTATAACCGCCAATCCGCTGATACGGAATTTCAACAGTTTTTTTGAATCATCGGCGCTCAATAATACTGGCATAGAGCCAAGCGTTAGGGATTTTTTTAGTACCCGCATTATAGGATATCTAACCTTTGCCATCAACTACAACTTAAATGGCTATGACGTGACGGGGTATCATATATTCAACATCTTGGTTCATCTGGCTAATGCCCTGCTGATCTACTGGCTTGTAATGTTTCTATTTAGCACACCATATTTTTCAGAGGCTCAATGGCAAGATACACCTAATGTCGTGGCTTTAGCAAGTGCTCTGTTGTTTGTCTGTCATCCGATACAAACACAGGCGGTGACTTATATCGTCCAGCGATTTGCCTCTCTTGCCACATTGTTCTACCTGCTGTCCGTTGTAGCCTACATGTGGTCAAGGTTTGACTTTGAAAGCAAGGCACGGAAATACATCCTGTATGCCGTTTCGGTTATTGCGGCTGTTTGTGCGATGAAGACAAAAGAGATATCGTTTACCTTGCCGGTGGCAGTTGTCTTGGTAGAGTTTCTGTTTTTTGCGGGGGATGTGAAAAAGAGGGTCATCTATCTTCTGCCAATCCTCCTAACGATGCTGGTCATACCTCTGACGCTGCTAACATCAGGCGGCTCTTTTACCATCGCTACCTCGGAGAACGTCTCACGGTGGGACTATCTGTTTACCCAGTTTAGCGTTATAGTTAGATACATACGGTTATTTTTCATCCCTGTGGGGCAAAATCTCGACTATGACTATCCGGTATATAGGTCGTTGTTTGAGCCGGCAGTGTTTTTATCTCTCTTCAGTCTGTTGTCGATTATCGGGGTGGGGATGTACCTGTATCATCTCTCCTGTGGAAGGTGCCCGGAGAAACGATATCTTTATCTGTGCAGGTTAATAGCATTTGGTATAGTATGGTTTTTTTTGACGATATCGATTGAGTCAAGTATAATACCCATAGAGGATGTTATCTTTGAGCATAGGGTGTATCTGCCAAGTGTGGGTTTTTTTACCATGATTGCAGCTATGTTGGCAGCCATTGAGACTCTTAAGGCTGAAGTAATAAAGACGAGGAAGGTACTAATTCCGCTTGCGGCCTGTCTTGTTTTGGTTTTATCCGTTGCTGCATATCATAGAAACGGAATCTGGAGAGATAACGTCACGTTATGGGAAGACGTAGTGAATAAAAGCCCTAACAAGGCGCGCTCCCACAATAATCTAGGTATGTATTACGAGCGGCAAGGAAGTCTATATAGAGCTATAGAACATTATAAGACAGCAGCCAGACTCAAGCCTGATTACGTTGTAGCCCACATGAATCTTAGTCGTATCTATGCGATGCAAGGGCTTACTACAGATTACTTGAGCGAGCTGCGGATGGCGCTTAAAGTCTACGACGATATCTTAAGGGATCCGAAGGCTGCAAAGAAACATAGAGTTGATGCTGTTGAGGTAGCCGGTATACATTATGAACTTGGAGCGTCTCTGGCACGGCTGAGGCTATATGATGAGGCCGCTGTTGAGCTGGAGGCTGCAATAAGGCTCAACCCAGACTCTGTCGAGGCACACGTGGATTTAGGCAACATCTATGCACTAAGGGGAAGCGTCGATGGGGCTATCAACCAATACCAGATTGCCCTGCAGCTCAGGCCAGGTTCAGTTGAAGCAAGGAATAACCTTGAGATAGTAAGACGTAAAATGACTAAATAAAATCTATGCTATACCTTTGCAGTTTTTGTAGTCTTGCAGAGGTAGTGATATTCAATTCCCCTCCCTTGATGGGAGGGGTTAGGGGAGGGTGTTAAGTTTATGGTCATCACTACTTGTGTAGGACTATCGCAGCTTTTTCTAAATAGACGTTTAATGCGGCTTTTAAAGATGGATTCCCGCTTTCGCGGGAATGACAGCAATCGCCGCTTTCCAAATACGATTGAAATATGGATATAACAGTACAAACGATTAAGTTTTACGAGGCATTGTTACGGATAACCGGTGACGGGATAGTCATTACAGATGAGACTCAGAACATCATAGTTGTCAACGATGCCTTTTGCTCTCTATTGGGTAAAAACTATGAGGACGTAATAGAAACTAGCTTATTAGTTTGGCTTGAGAAACTTGATCACACAGCCTGTGACAGATGGGTGCAATTAATAACCCGTCTAAGCCTTACGGGTAATATTCAAAATGAGGAGTTCCGGATTACATCAGGAGCTGCTCTGCGATTTTTTTCAGTCACAGCCTCTGTCCTGAACAAGACCTTACCTGAAGATAGAAGTGTAATTATCAGTGCATGGCATGATATAACGAAATTAAAGAACATGGAAAGTTCATTAAAAAATTATGGAGGTAATCTCGAAATCCTTGTAAATGAGCGAACCTCTGAGCTTATAACGTCTAATGAAAGACTGCTGCAAGAGATAGAGTTACACAAGATAACAGAAAACAAATTAAAGAACGCATCTGATGAGATTAAGGACCTCTACAACAACGCCCCCTGTGGCTATCACTCACTTGATAAGGACGGGACTTTTCTGCATATCAATGATACAGAACTTCGTTGGCTGGGTTATACGAGAGAAGAGGTTATTGGAAGACTCAAGGTTACAGATATCCTTACTCCTAAAAGTTTACATGTACTTCAGTACAATTTCCAGCGTTTTAAAGTGCTGGGAAAGTTACATGACATAGAGATGGAGATGATTCGCAAAGATGGTACAATCTTACCTGTATTGGTGAGTGCAACCGCAATTAAGGATGCCGACGGTAATTTTATAATGAGCAGATCGACTCTTTATGACATAAGTGAGCGCAGGAGGTTAGAAGAGCAAAACAACGTAGTTCTCCTTACATCTATTGAAGGTTTTTTAAAGATAGATATGGAAGGTTGTTTTTTAGAGGTTAATGATTCGTATTGTAATATGATAGGGTACAGCCGGCAGGAATTATTAAACATGCGTGTATCTGATTTAGAGGCACTGGAAGATATAGATGAGACCAAGAGACATATAGAAACGATTATTAGTAACGGCTTTGATAGATTTGTTACAAAGCACAGAACGAAGGCTGGTAAGCTCCTGGATGTAGAGGTAAGTATAAATTATATAAAAGACTGGAAGATCATGTTCGCTTTTATTCGGGATATTACGGACAGAAAGGCGCTGGAAAAAGCCCTCAATGAAATAAACGCAAATCTCCTGATAAGGGTGCAAGAAGAGGTCAAAAAAAACAGATTAAAAGACCTCGTGATGTTTGAACAAGCCAGACACTTAGCGATGGGTGAATTACTAATGAACATAGCCCATCACTGGAGGCAGCCACTTGGGGCTATTGGTGCAATGGTACAGGATATACAGGATGCACATGCTTATAAGGAACTTGATGACGATTACCTAAAAATAAATGTTAAGGAAATAATGAAGGAACTTAGCGAATTATCAAAGAGCATAGATGATTTCAAGAACTTCTACGTACAGGATGAGGAAATAACTCAGTTTAATATCATAGACGCCGTTAATAATGCCTTATCTATTTTGGATGATTATTTGCAAAGCAAGAACATATCTGTCGAAATAGACATGAATGAAAGTATTTCAATAAACGGCTATATGAATAAGTTTTCACAGGTAATTCTGAATCTTTTGACAAACATAAGGGATGTCTTCGAAGAACGAAACATAACAAATGGAATCATTAAGATACGTTCACACCTAGATCATCAAACCAGCAGGATGATACTAACCATTACGGATAATGGAGGCGGCATCAGAGAAGATATAATGGAGAAGATCTTTGATCCGTATTTTACCACTCGATATAGAAGCAGAGGCACTGGTTTAGGCTTATATATAGCGAGGTTTGTAATAAGTAATATGCGTGGTAATATCACTGCAAGAAACGTCGATGGGGGCAGTGAGTTTAGGATAGAGATATAGATATGAAGAGAAATCTTAGGAGGTGTGTTTGAGAAGGGTAGTTGTTGTAATCGTGTTCTTGTTATTAGGTGCTGGCTGTGCACCCTCTATAAGCAGGCACAGCATAGAGACAGGTCTTAGGCTCTATAGTGTTGAACCCCTTATAAGTGAGATGGAACAAGACACAAATGCAAAGACCGAGTACTGGTACTGGTTAAACCTCGGTAGACTTTACCAGCTCAACGGGCAGTTCGTCAAATCCATTGGGGCCTACGATAAAGCAGAGGCCATAATTGTTGAGTATGAAAGCAGGGCTATAGTCGGCGCTCGCAACGTCAGCGCCTCGGCAGGGGCACTGCTGTTTTCAAAGGGGGCGGAGAGGTACTTCGGCAAGGGCTATGAACGAAGCCTGATGCACACGTTATCCGCAGATGCAAAAAATGGTGAGATTGTGTTAATATCATATATATCAGAAAACAATGTGAGGTTAGACTATGTTAGTTATTAGTAAGACACTGAAATTTGAACGATTTCTTAAGGTGATGTTTGCAGCCACGCTAGCAGTCGTATCTGTGCTGTGCCTTGGCTGTTCAGCTCGTCAACAGACTATGATGAACCGTGCATATTACACGGAGATCAACAAGGCATATTCCATTGAAGAGGTGTCATTTTTGGATAGCATGTCTGTGTTGATCTCTGACAGGCAGGTTACGTACGAAGGCAAGTTTTTGAAGGTGAGCATTGAGTTTATGAACGCCTATGACAATACGGTTAAAAAGCCGGTTTACAAGATAGAGTGGCTTGATGATAAGGGCGTCATGGTGGATTCAACAAGGTGGAAACCTTTGACCATAACGGGCAACGAAAAGGTTAAGGTCACAGAGATGACCACAAATGCTGGTGCAACCAGATATAAAGTGATTATATCAGTTGATTAAAGCAAAGAGGTTACCTGTTATATGCTTTGATATTTAATTACCTAATGTGGATAATCGATAGAATTTCGTGCAAAGATACTTTTATGAGTGTTCAAAAAACAATACATAACGATATTGTTACAGAAAAATCACTTTATGACACTGATTTTTATCAATGGACAATCTACAATGCTGCCCTGTTAAGACAAGGTAGGTTTAGTGAATTAGACGTGGAGAACATTGCAGAAGAAATAGAGACTATGGGTAGAAGTGAAAAAAGAGAATTAATAAACCGATTGTCGGTATTAATAATGCATCTACTCAAATTGCAATATCAACCTCAACAACACTCTAAGAGCTGGATTACAACTATTGGAAGTCAAAGAACTGACATAGAGTTTTTATTAGAGGATAGCCCTAGTTTAGAACATGAAATAGAACTAATCATTGAAAAGGCCTATGAAAGAGCAAAAGTTAGATTTCAAAAGGACACAGGTATCAGCCAAGAAAGACTACCAGACTCCTGCCCTTATACATTTGAGCAGTTGATTGATGATAACTTTTGGCCTAAAGGTAATAGTTCAGTATACGATTGAAACATCGTGTATAAATATGCGATATAATGGGGTCAAGGGGTCTGGTCACCTTGTGGGTGGGGCTGAGGGAGGGGGTTGCGAACCCCTGGGGCAGAGGCAACGACCTCCCTTCTTAATACAAAGGGGTGAACTATTACGCCTAAAGAAATCTAAATATCAAGGAGTAAACTATGTCAAAAGTAGATTGGGATATTCGCCGTGAGGGGCGAGCATGGAAAGGAAGTGAAGCAGAAGAACGTTGAATGCTAACACCTGAAAAGTTTGAGATGAATGACGGAAAACTGTTTTTTGAAGAAGAGGAAAGGATAAACTTACTTGGATTGTTATTAGAAAACGTTGGTATCGATAAAGCTATTACTCTTGGTAATCCTGAAACGTGGATAAGTGCCATTGAGAAACTCAAATGAGGACCCACGTTGTCATTTGTACACATTATGACTTAAATACATATGTTTTGCTATAATAGCAATCATGCCTATTAACGATAAGGGTTCAAAGTCCCAGTATAAGAGCTTAGATATAGCAATGGTTACGGCTATACTGCTTAAGAAGGGACTTATTACGCAGGACCAGTGCGACCTCCTGATGACAAAGGGGGAGGAGCACAGAACCAGGATGCAGAGAACTAACGATGCAGGCCTTGCTAAGCGGCACAATCAGGTGCGCGACGTTGTAACGCCTGCTGAGGCCATTGCAGCCTTGGGTCTTGAGATGCCAAGGACTAACAACAAACTTCTTACCGAGGATAAGGTAACCGAGGCCATAGCGGCTGAGTATAACATGTCTTACAAAAAGCTTGACCCGCTGAAGTTGGACCTCAAGGTGGTAACTAGTCATATACCAAGGCCCTTTGCCCTGCGTCACCTCATTGTTCCAGTAGAGGAAACCCGCGGTGTTATAAGCATGGCGGTGGCCGACCCCTTAAACATGGAGGGGATTGAGAGCATCAAGCGCGTTAAAAAGATTGAGATAAAGCTTGTATTAAGTTCAAAGAGCGATATATTTAAGATAGTCAGAGAGTTTTTCGGTTTTCAGGCCTCCATTGTGGCGGCAAGTGCGGAGATGAAGCCCACTATCGACCTGGGCAACCTTGAGCAGTATGTCAGGATGAGGGGACATGCCGAGATAGAGGCAACCGACTCACATGTTGTCAACGCAGTTGAGTACCTGTTGCAGTATGCCTTTGACCAGAGGGCAAGCGATATACACATAGAGCCAAAGCGTGATCGCTCAATAGTGCGTCTTAGGATAGATGGTGTGATGCACTACATCCACTCCATGCCAAAGAGTGTACATTCCCCTGTGGTGTCGAGGATAAAGATGTTGTCAAGGATGGATATAGCCGAGAAGCGTCGTCCGCAAGATGGCAGGATAAAGGCGCATCACAGGGACAAGGAGCTTGAACTCAGGGTATCGACGCTGCCTGTTGCATTTGGTGAGAAGGTGGTCATCAGGATATTTGACCCCGATCTCGTTATGCAGGAGCTTAGTGAGCTTGGGTTTTATCCGCGTGAGTATCAGTTACATTCGTCTTTTATAAGGCGGCCTCATGGCATCTTGCTTGTGACCGGACCTACTGGAAGCGGTAAGACGACTACGCTTTATTCGTCGCTTAAGGCCATAGCCACTCCGGAGGTAAACATCATAACCATCGAGGACCCAATTGAGATGGTCATAGAGGAGTTCAATCAGGTAGGGGTGCAGCCGGCTGCGGGGATAACGTTTGCCAGCATCCTGCGCAACTTCTTGCGTCAGGACCCTGACATCATCATGGTGGGTGAGATAAGGGACAAGGAGACGGCAGAAAACGCCATACAGTCGGCCCTGACTGGCCATCTTGTCTTCTCCACACTTCATACAAATGATGCCCCCAGCGCCATAACGAGGCTGCTCGATATCGGGGTGCCCGCCTTCCTGATCTCGTCTACCATAGTGGGTGTAATTGCCCAGCGTCTTGTGAGAAAGACCTGTGTGCACTGCAAGGTCGAACGTGAGATGACAGAGGAGGAGATGGACTACCTTCAGCTTGAGAGGAAGACCTACATGATATCCTATGGCGAGGGTTGTTTAGAGTGTCGTGGAACCGGTTATCGTGGTAGAACTGGCATATTTGAGGTGATGGAGTTTACGGATAACCTTAAGCGCATCCTAAAGGACAAGGTGGAGCTTACAGACATAGTCGACGTTGCCAAGGCAGATGGAATGATAACGCTGCATCAAGCCGCCATCAGGAAACTCCTCGACGGTGTAACGACCTACGAAGAGGTCATCTCAATGACAGGGTAAGTGAAAGAGGTAAACATGAAAAACCAACGGAGAAGGTGGGATTCGAACCCACGGTAGAGTTACCCCTACAACGATTTTCAAGACCGTCGCTTTCAACCGCTCAGCCACCTCTCCATCGCTGCAATATTATAACATATGCTGTGAATTAATGTTTAAAAATCCTATCTACGCTACGGCGTGCATAAATAATTAATGGGTGCTTTGGGGGCGCTCCGACCCCCTCAGACCCCCCGCAAGGGGACTCGTCCCTTTGACCCCGTAAATGTCGGGCGTGATTGTTTTATATGTTACAAATGTTTCAATCGTATACTGAGCTATTACGATTTTAATTAATCCTGGTAATCCTTTAATCCGTTAAATCGTGATTCAGACATTTCATTCTACAAAATGTGATTGACAAAATGGTAGTGAAGCATTTAGGATTAAACTATGTAGGTGACAGTTCGGTTGTTATAAACAAAAGTTTAAGACAGGTAAATGGAATGCAAAAAGAGATTAATAGCGGAAATAAAGATTATACTGGTACCAAGCCTACACGGAGTAAGAATGTAAAGGCAAATAACAGTTGTAGTAAGGAGAGAAGCCTGCAATGTTTACCGTGTTTATCTGCCTTTACACTTGCTGAGCTTTCATCAATAGAGAGATTGTCTGTTCATAAGAAGTGTTGTAAGAATGACTATCTATTTTGGGAGAGCGATGAGGTAAAAAATGTTTTCATCATTGAGACAGGTGCAATAAAGCTCTTTAAGACCTCAGAGGAGGGCCGCGAGATAATCATTCGTATAATGAAAGGTGGGGATTATTTCTGCTGTGCTCCATTGTATGCAGACAGGAAAAACATGGTAAATGCCATAGCCATTGAGGATACATCTCTTATAATTATCCCGGCCGACTCATTTCATGAGATGATTTACGCTGGTCTTAGTCCGATTGGGATAAAGATTATGAGCACCCTATGTGACAGGGTAAAGCATCTCTCGAACATAATCGAAAACTTGACCTTTAAGGATGTCGTCAGGCGAGTCATAATGGTTCTTTTAAACGAGGCCAACGAAAAAGATCCGGAGCAAAATATAGTCACATTATCACTTACACATCAGGATATAGCCTCAATGATCGGCACCGTACGAGAGGTGGTTTCCCGGACAATGTCGAGGCTAAGAAAGTCAAACATGGTCTTTGGCTCCACATCCAGAGAGTTTAAGGTAAACAAACAGCTTCTTATCAAAGCAATGAAATAAGTACGATACCAGCGATTCTCACTAATAATGAATGTAATTTATTGATATATAAGCAATATACTATAAAAACACCGCGAAAAATATTTTTCATATACACAGTAAAACCCTTATAAAAAGCCATTCTGCAAATTCAGTGAGAATTGCTGGTACGATACCACTATAGTTAGAGTGACTGTTTTATTACACTATATTTAACCGTTTGCCTGCTTTCCAGAAGGCGTCAAGCACAAAATCGAGTTGTTGTTCCGTATGAGTAGCCATGTAGCTTGTCCTAATGAGGGCATGGCCAGGGGGAACTGCTGGGGTCAAGGCCACGTTGACAAAGACCCCCATCTCTTGCAGTGTTGTTGCCATACTACATGCTAGCTCATCTTTTCCTAGGAAAACCGGCACTATAGGAGACTGTGTCTTCCCTATGTTAAATCCCATCTCTTTAAGACCTTTTATCATTTTATTGGTATTTCTCCAAAGCGTTTCTAACCTCTCAGGCTCACTGTCTACGATATCCAGGGCTGTGCTCACGGCGGCTACAGAAGCAGGCGATGGACTGGCAGTAAACAAGAACGCGCGGGCTACATACTTGATATAATATATAACATCCTTATCCCCGGCTATAAAGCCGCCTATAGAGGCAAAGGACTTACTGTACGTCCCCATTATTAAATCGATCTCATCTTCAAGACCAAAGTGCTCTGCCGTACCCCTTCCCGTCTTGCCAAATACCCCTAGACCGTGTGCGTCATCAAGCATGATCTTTGAGTCATACCGCTTTGCTATCTTAACCAGCTCTGGAAGATTTACAACATCGCCCTCCATGCTAAATACGCCGTCAATCACCGTTATGGTAGATTTGTCTGTCGTCTCAGATAGTACCCTTTCGTAGTCTTGCATGTCATTGTGTTTGAATCTCTTTACCTCACCGAAAGAGAGGCGGCAGGCATCTATAATGCTAGCATGATCCAGTTTGTCCACAATTACGGCATCGTCCTTGCCTACCAGTGCCGGTATTGCACCTAAATTGACTTGAAATCCGGTAGTAAAGGTTAGGGCTGCTTCCTTTTTCATAAACCTGGCCAACTTCTCTTCTAGCTGCACATGTATATCGAGAGTCCCGTTTAAGACCCTAGAGCCGGCACAACCGGTACCGTATTTCTTTATTGCCTCGATGGCCGCCTCTTTCACCTTTGGATGGTTGTTAAGTCCAAGGTAATTATTGGAGCCAACCATGATCATTTTCTTTCCTCCAATAAAAACCTCCGGCTCCTGCGCACTCTCAATGGCTCTGAAATACGGAAACGTCCCTGCCTCTATTAGTTGCCGTGCCCTTTGGTATTTCAGGCATTTATCGAAAATGCTTTTTTTCGTATCGTCTACAGCCATTTGTGTATCTTGTACCAGTTTGCAGTCCATCTAATACCATCCTTTAATTTTACTTTCGGTTCAAATTCAAAGTCCCTGATAGCTTCCTCACAGTTGCATAACCAGTATGGATGACTCAATTCTTTAATTTTGTCAGGGTTGATTATACTTTTCTTCATTAATCTGCCCGTTAAACTAGCAAAAACAGGCATAACACTCTTAGGTATCCTTAACTTTATGTAGTGACACCCTAGCTCTTGTGCTATAGCATCTGCCATATCGGCATTGGTGTGCACTTGCAGGTCGGACAGGTAATATGTGCCGCCGATAGTCTTATCCGTCTTTATTGTAGCGACAATCCCTTTCACCAGATCATCTACGTATATGAGTGAATAGTAAGACTTCCCCCAATAGGGGAAGATCCCTTGGTGGATCATCTTAAACACATAAAACAGATCCCTGTCGCGCGGTCCATACACGGCTGGAGGTCTTACTATCGTTATGGGCAGTCTATCTTTATAAGCCAGCACAGCTCGTTCTCCCTGCAACTTGCTCTTGCCGTAATCAGACACCGGAGCTGGTTGCATATCCACACATACCGGTATGCCATCTGTGCAAGGTCCTGCAACGGCAAGAGTGCTCACATGTACAAAACGCTTGAGATCTCCTACGTACTTACAGACTGCCTCTAACAGATTCTCCGTGCCTGTAACGTTTGTGCAATAAAAATCCTGCATCTTTTGAGCCTTCGTAAGACCTGCTAAATGGAAGACGTAATTACAATCGCAGAGAAGGTCCTTAAGAGTCTCTACCCTCAGGCAATCACCCTGCACCAGGCTCACAGGATAACCCTCTATCCATTGGAGATTCGATGTACTCCTAACCAGACACGTCACAGAGTATCCCTGTAGAAGCAACTCTTCCACCAAGTGACTGCCTATAAACCCAGTCCCGCCAGTTACAATTACCTTCATCTTTTCCTACGTTTAACCCTACACACTCTAATCACAGTAAGTATAAACAATTTGTCATTATTTTTGCTCGAAAAATTAATCATACCCGCAAATGATTAATGTTAAAATATGATCAAATGACATCCGAACATGCGTCAGCCATAGAGGCGTTGCTTTTTATATCCGGTGATTCACTATCAATTGCCGATATTAAGAGGCTCACCAACTTCTCAGAGCAAGAGATAGCTGACTCCCTAATAGAACTTACAGCCCAATACAAAGGTAAAAACGGGGGCATAATGATAGTTGAACTTGCTGGAGGCTATCAGATGGTCACCAATCCGATCTATGCACAGTTCGTTAAGAACCTTAAAAAATCAAAACCTGTGTCTAAATTATCCCTCACCACATTAGAAACACTTGCCATAATAGCCTACAAACAACCTATTACCAGGGTCGAAATCGAGGAGATCAGAAGTGTAAGCTCTGATTGGACAATAAAAAGCCTGCTTGAGAAAAAATTGATAAAGATCGTTGGGAGGAAAGACGCCCCTGGAAAACCCCTCCTGTTTGCCACTACAAGAGAATTTCTCATCGCGTTTGGCCTAAAAGACCTCTCAGAACTGCCAACCCTCAAAGAATTCACCAAACAAGAATAAGTGTTGCGACGATTTGCTATAATAGTTGGGGCTATGAAGTCCTATAATACAACAAATGGGGGTTACGGTGGCAACACTAAGGTATCTGATGTGTTTACTGGCACTGGGGTTGTGCCTGAACGGGGTTGTTTTTGCGAATGACGCTCAGTCTAGAGAGTCAAACTCCGGTTTCGAGGAGAGAAAGGCAAAGATAGTCGAAAATGTCGATAAACGTATTAAGGTCATGCAAGACTTTAAGAGCTGCGTGAGCGCTGCTAAGGACAGGGGTGCCTTGAAGAAGTGCATGCAAGACAGAAAACAGGCGATGCAGCAGTTGCGACCAACCGAAGGCAGGTCAAGAGAGTAACCTAAATCAGACGTATTATACGCGCCTGAGAGGGATCGAACCTCCGGCCTGAGGTTCCGGAGACCTCCGCTCTATCCACTGAGCTACAGGCGCATTGATGAGCTAAAATATAGAAAGGGGTGAACAAGGGGACTTGAACCCCCAACCCCTGGAGCCACAGTCCAGTGCTCTGACCAGTTGAGCTATGCTCACCACAAGGAAGAACTCCATAATCTACTATAACAGGTATATAAACTACTCATATCAATATAACATGACTTTGTAGTCCGTGTCAACAGTAGATAACGGGTGCATAAGAATTTCATGGGGGACAATAAAAATTAATGGGGTCAAGGGGACTGGTCCCCTTGTGGGTGGGTCTGAGGGAGGGCAAAGCCCTCCATTCTATTCAAAAATCCCCA
>PEAB01000151.1:0-276 GCA_002753395.1 Nitrospirae bacterium MYbinv3
CAGCAGGACTTTATTTATCCATTCATACACATGGGTACGTTCTTTATGTAAAGTGGACCCCAATGTCAATACCACTTTTTAGTGGATTTAAGATATAGCCCTCTACGAGGGTTTTGTAACCATTCATTAAGCAGCCTTCATAATTGCCGTTGTGTTATACACCTCTGTAGGAGTTTTGCCGCCGAGCGTAGCATGTGGGCGTTTGTTGTTATAATGTAAGCGTCAAGAAAACCCCATCTTTACAAGGGTAGTATCAGATGTCATAATGAGCCGAAA
>PEAB01000151.1:358-4589 GCA_002753395.1 Nitrospirae bacterium MYbinv3
TAGAGGCATGGCAGGGCAGTGGTAAGACCCAGGCAGAGTACTGTCGGCATGCTCTGAAGCTAAAAGCATTCGCCTATCGTAAGAGACAGTTCGGTAAATCCCCGGCAAAGGCAGTATTTCATTCTGTGCGAATAATTGAAGAGAAGGCTAAGATAAGTACCTGTCTAAACCTGATGATAGGAACGAGATATTGCATAGAAGTCAGAGATGGTTTCAACCCAGCCACACTGCACCAACTGCTGGAGACATTGGAGCGATGATATATCAGGGGGCGTCAAATGTTCGGGTATATCTGGCAGGAGGCAGCACGGACATGAGGAAATCGATAAAAGTGCTGTCGATGCTTGTAGAAGGGGCACTGGAGCTTGATCCGTTTTCAGGCTATCTGTTTGTATTCAGCAATCGCAGGAGAAACATAGTGAAGGTGCTTTATTGGGGTGTGCCACGAACGTTTGTCAGAAAGACAAGCGGAGCTGTGTTTAAGATGAGGGAAGGCCCCTCGAAATCGGTTTTCAGGAGCAGGTTTCAAACCACCCACTGCTGCTATGCTTAAGAGGCGTGGTGGTGAGCGAGTTGGGAAAAGGTGCAGTAAGACTGCATCAGGTGAGTGTTGAAGAGATGAGCGAAAGCGAACCGCTGAAGACGTATCGAAAAGATGAGATGTTGTCGAAACCAAGGAAGCCCAGTAGCCTTGGGAATAGTCCATGAGGAGCCTGATGACTGCATGGACGGCAACCGGTATATAGGCGGCATGACCTCAACACAGGCTTAGACACTGAACGTGGGAACCTGTTGTCTCAATGGTAAGGGAAAGCAACAAGTGGCAGAAACTATGAGTGCAAATACCAAAGTGAGACGCAGGGGCGGAGTTGCCCGTAGTAATGATGAAGCATCTGTAATGGGTGTGGAGTGAAGGGGCAACGTTATTCAGAAGATGGAAGCAATCAACCTTTTCGGAGGGATGAGTTGAGACTGTCGACAAAGTCATTTGAAATATCCAAAGCTACAGTATATGAGGCATGGTGGAAAAAGCAACCCAAATTTGACCATCTGCGCTAACCGAAAATGGATCTGTTAACTAAACTGTGTCAGGGCCGATTTTAGCCCTTAACATCTCTGCCTTGTTTACGTGCCAATTGGCGAAGGCGACCATCTGTTCCGGGGATGTCGACCATCTGAGAAAGTATCTTGACACTGAACAGTGGTAAGTTGGCTTGCGTCAATATTGCCATATTTATCATCAAGCCAAAATCCTTTAATCCTACCTTTTAACCAATACTTTTCTTTTAGGCCGCGGTCTCATCGCGGCTTGGCTGATGTCTCTTAACTCCCCACACCTTTTTAAAGCCTTTAAGGTGTGTACGGGAGCATGGGTGTTTCTCAGGACATCTCGGACTGACTCCAGTCTGCCATTATGCGCTATAGGTTCCATGTTATTTCTCCTTTTCGCTATGTTTTCTGTTTTCCATAAGAGTCTGCTTCAGCCGATAACTCTCCCATGTACAGTTGATGATATGGGCTTTATGAGTTAGACGATCCAACAGCGCCGCAGTCATCACCGGATCGCCGAATGTCTGGGTCCAATCGGCAAAACCTACGTTTGTGGTGATCATCACTGAACCTCTCTCGTGTCTTTCAGATATTATCTGAAACAGCAGCTCTGCTCCTTCCTTAGAAAATGGGACATATCCGAGTTCGTCCAGAATGAGTAGATCATAGCGGGCATACTTTTGAAGAAGACGCTGCAACACCTTCTCCTTTCTTGCTTCTATCAGTTCGTTGACCAGGGCGTAACAGGTTGCAAAGCGTGTTCGAAAGTTATTTTTACATGCCTCTATTCCCAGAGCTATGGCCATATGAGTCTTGCCGGTGCCGGTTCTTCCAAGGAAAATGGCGTTGCGGCGCTCCTTGATGTAGTCTTCTCTTGTAAGTTCTCGAAATAACCGAATGTCCAAATCAGGCACAGCTGCAAGGTCAAAGGTCTCTATAGGTTTAATAAGGGGGAACTTTGCCTCCCGTATACGGCGGGCTAACCTGTTTTCAGCTCTGGCTTGTAGTTCGGAAACCGTAAGGTTGAGAAGAAACTCGTCATAGCCAATTCCTGTCTCCTTGGCCTGTCGTACTAACCCCTCAATGCTACTAACCATGTTCGGTAGATTCAACGCCTTGAGATTCTCCTTTAGTTCCATCAATAATCCTATTTTCATTGAATACCTCCCAACTGCCGATAAACCGATAAATCAGGAGGTGGCAGTGTCGGCCATGATGATAAAGGGGCAATATGTTTGTCTATTCCGCCAGTATAAACAAGGATGTGTCGCACCCCATCGCTGGTGCTGATGCTGTTGTCTATGGCCAACTCAACTGCCGCTTCAACCTCACCAGCCTTATAATCCCTGTAGAACATGAGAACTGTGATAAAATCCTTGATCCCATTTGTTTCACCCTGTGAACTGCAAAAGCGATACAATAGAAGGTGTAGGCACTGCGGCCAACTCTCCCTCCATTGTTTGATGGGACGGGCACTATTGAAAGCCATAGGCCGCTGCTTGATTAGTTCAAGGTAATGATCAGGATTAAGGCTCCATTTGTTGTTACCTTACAATCTCTCATGCGTAGCCAGCTTCTTCGTACCTACAAATATCTCTATCCGATCTGTATGTAGCAACACCTTAACTCGGAATCCCGCATAACGGCTTGGTACAGAATATCGCTTCTTATCCACTATGACCGTAGCATATTTGTCTGCACGGCCACTTGAGGTCTGTATATTGCTGAACTCAGCTTCGGAAAGGGGAATCAGATGCCTTTTCTCCTCTTCGTATAATTCATTCACATTTCTGTCTCGACCTGCCATCTTGTGCTCCCCGTAAGAGATACACTTCCTGAGAGTATTATCATTTAGCTCCTCAAGGCTGGCGGCTTCAGGTATGGGCACCATGTAATTACGCCGTGCATAGCCGATTATCCCTTCAACTCCCCCTTTCTCATGCCCACTGTCAGGATTGCAAAAACGGGCTTCAAAGCTGTAGTAGGCCTTGAATTTCATAAATCCCTCCTGCTCAATGCGATTTCTCCCGCGTAACACTTCCCTTATCGCTGTCGTTAAATTATCGTAGATGAGAACAGGGAAGATACCACCATAAAAGGAAAAAGCTTGGATATGTGCGTCCAGAAAGGCCTGTTGCCTTTCACAACGATAAAATCGGACAAAGTGTTTGCCAGAATATTTGCTCCGCATACAGAAATACTTTAGCTGGACTTCTTCCCCTGCTATGATTGCCCTTGCTGTGCCCCAATCAACTTCCGCTTCTTTCCCTGCATCTGGGTTGCATGGTATAAATGCCTGTGGGGTTTCAATTCCCAAATCCATCTTGGAAAACTTCACATAACGCCTCACTGTAGATTCACATCCCTTATAGTCACACTCATCCACCAGCCGATTGTATATCCGGTGCGCCGTGTGCCGCTGCTTCCTAGGTTTGTTCTTGTCGCCCTTAAGCCAGCCATGAATGATCTCCATATAATCACCAAGAGCGGGGAATGCCTGATGCTTACGTTCCTTATATCCCCACGGTTCACCACGTATCGCCTTCTTGATTGTGTTTCGTGAATGGCCTGTTAATCTTGATAGCTCACTGATGTTCTGACCGTATAGCCGATACCCTGTCCTTACCAATTCATACTGATTCATCTTGAGCACTCCTTTTCCTCCTCATCACGATCAGCGACTTTAAATCATCGCTACATCTTACCATGAGGAGATGTGCCAGGGTGGTCAATTTTCAGTTAGCGCAGATGGTCAAATTTGGGTTGCTTTTTCCAGCTTGACCGCACAAAGAACGGGGAACGTCGGGACATACCTATCAATGACGACTTAAAGTCCGTATTGCATAGTATCACAAGGCGGCTTGATGTTCCCTATATATTCTTTGATGAGACCACAGGCAAGCCCTTCAACGATGTGAAGAGGAGCTTTCAAACGGCTTGCAGAAGGGCAGGGATAACAGACTTTCACTTTCACGACCTACGTCATACCTTCGCAAGTCATCTTGTAATGGGCGGAGTGGATATTACCACAGTATCAAAACTTTTGGGGCATAAGAGTTTGACCATGACATTGAGGTACAGCCATTTATCCCCGAACCACTTACAAAATGCCGTCAACGTACTGAACATCACAGGGGACGGCGACGAAAAACGAACTGCATATTTACTGCATAGTCAGGCA
>PEAB01000026.1 GCA_002753395.1 Nitrospirae bacterium MYbinv3
TTTCGATAAAAGAGAAAGTTGAGTATTTTTTGCGTTAATAAATACACAATAGACCTTTTGAAAGTAGTAAAGTAGATGTTTTTAAAGTTCTTCTATTTTCTTTTTGCAAGAGGCTCAGAATTTAAATAATATTTCTGAAGCATTTTCTAAAAATGCGAACTGTAAATTTGAATTAGCTACAAATGACAAATTGAGTGAAGAACACAAGGCAAATGTAGACTTTATGATGTCCGCAAATTCCTTGTCCTATAAGTTGAAAATGACCGACAACAGAACTAACCATGCAGTCAATGCAGATAAGGCTGATAAACTACTCAGTATACAGCAGACTACTATTTATCTTGACATGTATCTGAACGTCTTATACTATAAATTAATGGATATTCTCAGGGTTATGCCGATTAGTAATATAATAATCTATGTATTAGACCACTTAAGCATACTTATAGATAGAAGTATCTCTAGTACATTTACCTTAATTCCAAGACATTTAGACTATCTCTTCTTCTTATATTTTGTGTTATTATGGTTTCTGCTCAACTTTCTATCCAGATACAAGCTGTTTGGTATTGCCTCACATAGGGCAGTACGAAGAAGTATGATGGAGTTAAATGACAGCATAAATGCAAGTGTTACTAAGGATAGCGGTACAGATGCTTCAGTTGGTAAGCACATAGGTCTGTTCTTTAAGCTGTTCAGTAAACAAAGTAAGTTATTTCCAAGGGCGGATGCTCGCGAAATAGAAAAACAGCTTATAGATGTATTAAACGAGATAGAAAGGATTCCAAAACTGATAAGACGTCCAGAGTTTATTTTCATCTTTGATGAGTTGGACAAGATAGAGCCGCACATAAATACTATGGAAAAAGAAGAGGCAAATACGTCGGCTGGTGCTGAGGATGCTTCATTTGTGACACAAGAGACAAGCCACCGGCAGCGCGTCATCTTAAAGATATTGTCGAATCTCAAGTATTTTTTTACAACTGCAAAGGCGAAATTTATCTTCATTGCCGGACGGGAGATGTATGATGCCTCATTAGCTGATGTGTCTGATAGAAACTATTTTGTTGGCAGCATTTTCCATGAGGTTATAAATGTAAACAGTTTCTTGAGTGATACTTCTTATCGAAAGACATCTGATATTACGAACATGACAGAGCAGTACGTATGTAGATACCTCATTCCTCAAGACTATATTGACAAGACAGAGCCTGATATTACAAGAGATTATGAAACATATTCACTCAAAACATACCAAAAGTATTTAACGGAGAACCTACTTAGAATCGAAGAAAACAGTAATGATGCTGAAAATGATGCTGAAGCGGAAATACAGTTGAAAAGGGCAATTAATAAAAACAGAATCGAAAAGTTAGTCATAACTGTCCATAACTTTATTATATATCTTACATATAGAAGCAATGGTTCACCTAAAAAACTTACCCGATATTTTGAAAAACACATAGTAAGCCCCAAAAAGCATGAATTAGGTGATTCTAAAAACTTGTGTGCTGGAAGACATTCTGAAAATATGTACTTAGAGTTTGGTTTTTATGAGCAGTACACTATAGGGTTGGTAACCTTTATAGCTACCCCTATTATTCTATCGGTAAATAAAACGATTAAGGACTTTAGTGACAAGATCTCGGTATCAACTGCATTTATAGTCGATCAAATATATAAGTTTCATAGACATGCCTTTTCATGGAGGAATCTGGAAGTAACACCCGAAATTATTGATACACACAAGGCACCTGAACTTAGGGAGCTTATAGAGAGAATTATGCAGTTTCTCTCAAAAAACAATATTCACGAGATATTGAGCGGCCCATATATTTTCAGATTTATAAAGAAGATGGCCGATGAGATATCATTCCTATCAAAGATCTCAGAGCGGGAATCTGCGGCATTTAACTTTACCCTTGATGAGTCTCTGTCATTAAAAGGCCACTACAAAGCACGTTTAAAAAGGCTAGAGGTAAAGTACAGTACATATGTAAAATCAGGTAAAGACAGCGAACTTGTCAGTTCTATAAGTTTTGTCCATATGGTTTTGGGTGAACTCCATTTTTATGATGAGGAGTATCACGATGCCATAATCGAACTACTAGAATCAATACAACAACTGAAGCATATAGATTTGAATGCTATGGATATACAGACATTTTATACATATATCAGAGCGATGACTTTGCTTGGTCTTGCATACGAAAAAGGGAAGGCCTTTAGTTCGGCTTTTACAACGTACGGAAAATTAACATCAGATATTGTTACTTACAGACGTTCCTTAGATACACCACTACGCGCACTATTGCTCCCACTTTTTGAAGGAATACGACTTATTCATCAACCTTTTCTTGCTAAATTGCAGATCATCGAAAAGAGAAGTTTAAATGGAATTACTTATAGTGATATAGCTAAGATTGAAGAGGAATTCAGAATAGTTAGAAGTAAAAATGCTGCAGAGAAATTCCTTGTAAGATCAGAGTTCTTATGTAAATTAGGAGACATATTGTATTATAAGAACGGATTGGTACCTGATATTACTGATAATGAGTCAAGGAGCATGGAGCTAGATCTAAGGGAAAAATCCTATTGTTTAAAAAACAATTATTGCTCGCAAAACTCACCCATTGCGCAACAGCCAATAATCAGGACAAACGATATCAAAAAACTAAAATTTCCATGTAGGGCATGTGAATACTACATGAGAAGTTTGGAAGTGCTTTGTAAGAATTACCTTGGAATAATAATAAGCGGCAAAAATACAGAAGAGTATCTTGTCGAATTACTGAATACTTTTGTAAAAGACGATGACAAGCAGTTTGTTCACAAAAAGTCAATCGTAGCGAAGGCTATTGGAAACGTCCTATCTAACATTGGGGATACGTTCCTTTCTTGTATGAGCCCTAGCACCCCTCAAGAACTTTTAGAACATATCCAGGATAATCGCTTCTTAGCGTTATTAGAAAGTATATACAAAGACAGTATAAATGTTAATTCGGATTCTCTTAAGATATTTATTGATTATTATAAAGATGCACAGAATAAACTTTATGAGATATTTATTTTTTATTATGCTTCGGCCTTGTTCTTTATCACTGCTAGAATGCACAAAGAATATTCTTTTCAGTTCAGCAAAATTCTATTCTTAATTCAGGAGTGCCTCAACACCTTTTATAATAATGGATTTAACAATGATCTGATATATAAAATTGGGAGTTCTCTAATTAAAAGAATACTCCAGGGTATATACAGGTCATACGAAAACGCTCATAGATTAGAGATAAACAGATTGAGAGAAATGTTTGATGGTGACTTAAATAGTATTCGTTTTAATAACTATTCAATCTCAGGTGATATAAAAGAAGTTATTGTTAGATATTATGAGATTAAATTACGGTGTGATGATACATCTGATTTTGCATTAAAGGATAATTTTGTATCACCTTATACAACTATCTACACGATGAGAAATAGAATTATAGAACTTAGACTTAAAGCAAACATGAATGAGAACCTATTTATTGATTTGGCTAATCCAAATAATAGAGAGCTGTCAGATAAGTATTGGAGTTATAGACTTGTAGGTAAACGCTATGACCCAAAATACAAAGGAAGTATAAGAATGGGCTTTGATAAACTCTTTAGACGCTTTTCCAACAACTCAAACAAGATTACAAATGCTTTTGGCTCTTTACTAACCCCCCAGCTTGTTATAGAATATTTAATAACAGATTCTATTTTCTGCCTTTGTGAAATAATAAAAACATGTAAGACTTATGGCTTCTCTTATGATATAAATCATTCATTGATTGCTCAAGCACACTTAAGACTTGCTATATGGTGCGATTACTATAATGCCTACAGAAACATTGAAACAAAAATTAAAGATAAACTTGAACTCCTTATCGGACCGTCGGAGATGATTAATATTGATCCAATTTACCAATACGAGATGGCCAGATATCACTGTCTGTGCGCTATAGAAACACATAGCGAGAGAAAAGCCTATAAGCAAATGATTGATACAATGTATTATCTAAATGACGATTTTAATGACAGTCTATATCATTTTTCTGCCGCTATTGAAAGGTTCAGACTAAACATTAAACAGATAGAAGAAATGATCACAATAACCAAGGAGCGAACTCAACCGATAGATCGAACTAACACTAATACACAGCCAGAAGACGATCTCTTCGATTATCGTAATTATTACCCCCGATATGACAACAACGTTTAAAGAGAAATGGAGAGAATGGGTGCATAAGAACCACCATGACCTTACTAACACAACAAGTAATGAAAGTCATTGATATGGGGAGTTTAATGGGGTCAAGGGGACTGGTCCCCTTGCGGAGGGGTTTGAGGGGAGGCAGAGCCTCCCCTTCTTTAAAAAAAACACGACTTTCTTATGCACCCAGAGAAATAAAACACTTGACAAACACAAAATTGTATGCGATAATATCTGTGTAGTTAAGCTGATATGTAGCGTGGGCGGGTAGCTCAGTTGGGAGAGCACAGCCCTTACAAGGCTGGGGTCACAGGTTCAAGCCCTGTTCCGCCTACCATGATCATGATGCAGAAGGCTAAGCTAATAACAAACGGTTAATGGGGCGGTAGTTCAGCCGGTTAGAACGCTGGCCTGTCACGTCAGAGGTCGCGGGTTCGAGCCCCGTCCGCCCCGCCATATTAACTAACAAACAAATCAGAAAAAACTCACCATAAAAGAAGAATTGAATATCGAAATCTCAGCAAGGCTGCAAAAATAAAGCATAATAGGCGTTAAAACAACCATTGCTGATATTTACGGGGTCAAGGGGACTAGTTCCCTTGTGGGTGGGACTAGGGAGGGGGTTGCGAACCCCAGCGTCAGTAGGCAAAGCCCTCCCTATTTTAAATCTACTGGCACTTAACCCGAACAGCGTCTTTCTTAAGAATAAGGGTTGGTACCTTAAACAGGGCAAAAAGCAGCCAACGATGTGCAAACTTCATTAGCTCTGCCTCATCCTGCCTTAACATCTCTATCTCCTCATCCTCCAGGTCAAACGTATTTAAGAAGGCGCTCTTAAACACAAAATCCCTGAATGAATCTACATCATAGCTGCCCATGAAAAACATCCTGATACTCTTGTCATCCGGCACCTTATCACCACCGGCTAACTTCTTCTTCAGGATTATCTCAACCCAGTCCTTATTCATATCCTCGTACAGCTCGATCTCAAGATCCTGCTTCCACTGACGTACCGTCCACTGCCTATCAACGCTGTGCCCCTTACAAAAATCCTCCTTAATGAGAAAATAAAAGTCACCGCCGTCCTTACCTTTTTTTGCCACCCCATAACCCAACGGATAGTAACGGCACACCATCGGCCTGTCCTTATAAATAGAACAACCCTCCTGCTCGACAAACCTGCATCTATTATTGTCATCCATCCTCAGCTTTATAAACGGCAGATTCGTCTCCTTCGCTATGGACGTATCGGTGTATCGTAACAGGAACTCGCTGGAACTTATCCCCAGTCTGTTCTTCAACCTTAAGATGTCATAAGGTGACAATACTATCTCCAATTCGCTGCAACAGGTGTTATAGCACGACAACCCACTATGACAGTCAAAGCGAAAACCGCTGTCTATTTCTAAGTCAAATATCTCTTCCTTAAGTTTATCAATCATAATTATTTATTTCCCTTCTGATTTGGCATGTTATTATTGAATTTAGAAAAACAGTTATAACGGTACTAGCACTCAAAGCTAACATCTTAAGCAACCCACGACTGGCATTTACGGGGTCAAGGGGTCGAGTTCCCTTGTGGGTGGTTTTAGGGAGGGGGTAGCGAACCCCTGCGTTAGTGGCAGCGCGCCCCCTTCTTTCCCTACATGATATCGCGGTTTGCCATCTTAGAGTATGTTATAGCAACTGTCCTGTACACCAGGTGAGCCAGCTTTGAATACGGCAGATAGGCAATAATGTAAAACACAAAGATCAGATGAATGAAGTAGATCGTGTAAGCTGGAACGGCCAAACCAGCAACTCTCAACAACTCTGATAATAGACCCGTCACTGCTAGTATCAGCATAACGGAAGCAAACAACCAGTCAAACGACGAGGTCTTACTCACAAAACCCTTGTCCTTGAGTCTGCTGGATACTATCATAATACCGCCTAACAAAAACGCTATGGCACTTAGGTTACCAAACGTCTTAAAGACCAGATAGGCCAAAAACACGAGTTCCTTTGAGCCGCCAAATAGCGCTAAGATATTCGGGTCTGTCAGCGAATATGGAGACCGCCAGCCTAGTACGTACATGTGAAAAACCGCCCAGTTTGTAGTTATAAACAGCCCTATAAAGCCAAACATCACTAGCCTGTGAGCAGTGGTCCTTTCCTTGTTCGCATCGCACTTCTGAAACTTGTTGTGAAAGACTATCTCTTTGATTGTGGCAATAAAACTTGGCAAGAAGCGTCCATATGCGAGTAGTTTATACGGCTGTGTGTTTAACCCGTTCCAGAACCGGCTTACGCTGATCACAAAGGAAAGCATCACCAACGTTGTTGTAGTAATAAAGATTGGGTCTATATAGTGGATTGGAAAGAACTTGTCAAACACTACCTGTCCCTCAGGAAACAGAGGCTGCCCAGAACTCATGCGTACCCCTATAAATGCCCCAAACAGTAAAATAGGTAAGGCAAGGGCCAACAGTATAAGACTTGGATTTCCCACTATAGTGCCCATAAAACGGGGAAATGCGTTTTCTGCAACGGCACTTTTTCTCAATACCGACAACACATCGCCTGGTCTTGCCCCGCGAGGGCAGTACTTCGTACAGTCGTTGCAGTTATGGCAGAGCCAGACGTCTGGATCGCTGGCAAGTGCCTTCTTCATTCCCCATTGAGCCATGAGCATCTCTTTCCGGGGAAAGGGATTGTCCTTAGGCGTCAGTTCA
Organism: Nitrospirae bacterium MYbinv3; assembly: GCA_002753395.1. Lineage (GTDB taxonomy): Bacteria > Nitrospirota > Thermodesulfovibrionia > Thermodesulfovibrionales > Magnetobacteriaceae > Magnetobacterium. The sequence continues at coordinate 6,952 of PEAB01000026.1, forward strand.
CAAACAACCGAGCACGTAGCACACTGATAACACTTCTTTAACGTGTCGGCTCCAGCCTCTTGCAGGCTCCTTACAAAACCTACATCGGGCGTTACTACTGTCCCATCACCCATAATAACCTCCACCTTGTTTTGTAGGGGAGCAAAAGACCGATAAACGGCAGAAGGGTCATTAATGGTGAAAACCATATTAAACCATGCCTCAGTGTACGGTCTTTTGTCCGCCCCATGTTTTTATCTAAAAACCCTTAAAGGGATTTGGTCCAAACCCTTTCAACTTCTCTGAGAAGTCTTCAAGAATCTTTGGTAGTTGGTCCCACTCGTTAATGGCTAACTGTACCTGCTGTACCCTTTCGGCCTCTAGGTTCAACCTGCCGAGGGTCTCCTGCACCTTACTCATTCTTTCGCTGGCCATCTGAGAACCCTTTATGAAGTGGCACTGATAGTCATCACCATACTTACAGCCGATAAGCATCAACCCATCTATTCCACGTGACAGGGCGTCTGTTACCCATACTAGATTTGTACCGCCCAAACACCGTAAGGATATAAATCTGTAGTTTGGATTAAGCTGCATTCTATTGATACCGGCCATGTCTAAGGCTGGATAGGCGTCGTTTTCACAGATGAGTGCAACGACAAAAGGCTCTTCTCCCTCTGATGGTACGTCGAGTGATTTTAGCATTGCTGAGACCATATCAACGCTGTAGTTCCTAAACGATATGATCCTCTGAGGACATGCCCCCATACAAGTTCCACAACGGCGGCAGCGGTATGGGTGTTCCTTCGGTGTTCCCTTTTCGTCCTCATCGAGGACTCCAAAGGGGCACTCAACCGTACAGCGGCGGCACTGTGTACAGCTCTCCAAGCGAAATTCAGGGAAAGTTGCATCTCCTGCCCTTGGATGTACTGCCTTGCCTTGTGCCGTCAACTCAACGCACTGTATGGCCTTGAGGGCTGCTCCTGTGGCATCGTTGCTTGACTGCAGACCATCCATCGGGTGTCGCACCGCTCCGGCTGCGTATATTCCCGTGCGTCTTGTCTCATAGGGGAAGCATATGAAGTGTGAATCAGGGAAGCCGTACTTCAGATGCGGTATCTCAGGACCTTGGCGGTATTTTAGCTTCAACGTCCAGGGCGTAGGGTTAAGCTCCTGTATCTCACCGTCCTGGGTTTTTCTGACAACCCATTCTCCTACGTACTCAGGGGTCAGGTCATTCACAGCCATACCGTCAGGTATCATGTTTGACACCATGCCGGTAGCAAGTACAACGATATCGGCCTTGATACGCACGTCCTGGCCCAACAGTTGATTATCTATATCGACCAACAGACTGCCATCTGGGGCCTCCTCTATGCCGCGCACCTCGCCCTTGGTGAGATAGATACCGGGGTCATCCTGGGTGGCCTTGTAGAAGCTCTCATAGATGCCGGGTGTCCTCATATCCTTGTATATGATGTATGCGCCTGCTTCGGCATTGGACTCTCTGACGTACTTGGCTTGTTTGAGGGAGACGTTGCAGCAGACGACGGAGCAGTACGGGATGTGCTTTTCATCCCTCTGGCCGGCACACTGTAGGAAAACCACACTCTGAGCCGGCTTACCATCGGAGGGTCGTGCAATCTTACCCTTTAAGGCCAGCTCTTCCATCTCCATATTAGTAACGACGTTCTTGAACCTGCCGTAGCCATACGTCTCTGAAAGCGGTGAGGCGTCGTAGGGTTTCCAGCCTGTTGCCATAATAATGGCGCCGACACGGAATACCTCCTCAGCTCCGTCCTTCTTGAGCTTGACGTCAAACATGCCAGGTTCACCCTCTATCTGCTCTATTGTTGAATTTACGTGTACCTTTATGTTGCTATTACCTTCTACAGCCTTGACCTTGTTATCTATTGTGGGGCTTAAGAGCTGGTTAAATGGCGGCTTTACAGGGTAGCTCTTGTAGAATTTCTTTGCCCAGCCGCCTAAAGCTGGTGATTTCTCAACGATAACGGCCTTGTAACCTGCTCCAGTCACTTCAAGAGCGGCTGTCAAACCAGCGTTACCACCGCCTACCACAAGTATAGACCTCTCTACGTCGGTAGTTTTTGGTATGGGGACCTCAGACTTACTGATGCGGGTTATACCCATGCGCAGGTTATCGCCGGCGATTGCCTGGGTTGGTTCGGTCTTTGGCGGTTGGGTCCAGACGACGTGTTCCCTGAGGTTTACCCTTTCTGTTACATACAGGTATTGGTCAAAGTCAAACACGTCTGTGTTTACCCTTGCCGAGCAGGCTGCAATAACTATCTTATTGACGCCTTCATTTTTAATGTCGTCACGTATGACTTGTACCCCATCGTCGCTGCATAAAAAGGGATGAGATTTACACACAGGCGCCCGTAACTCACTCTTGGCCACCTTTTCGAGGGCTTCAATGTCTAAGCTATCCCCTATGCCGCAGTCCGTGCATATATATACACCTATTTTATTATCTGCCATATCTCTATCTCCTTGCTGCTGACTGGATACCTTTTAGCGCTGTTCCGGTAGCATCCTGTAACGATGTCATTACGTCATTAGGACTCTTGGCCACTCCGGCTGCATATACACCGGCCTGCTGCCCATCGGCTATCACAAATCCATTTTCATCTAGCTGTACGCCTGTGCCTTTACCCTTTATTGATGGCTCCATGCCGGTAGCCAGTACCACCATATCCACCTGCTGACGTATCTTCTTACCGCCAAGCACATCCTCTACGACCAGTATAGGGTCTTGGGTCTCGCTGTCTTCTTCTATCTTAGCGACCTTGCCCTTGATCATCTCGATTACGTTACTGGCTTGTACCTTCTTGAGAAAGTCCTCATATTTTCCAGGAGCTCTTAAATCTATATAGTACATAATGGCCTTAGTCTCTGGGCTGCTATCCCTGAGATAGGTAGCCTGCTTTAACGTTGCCATACAACAGATTGACGAACAGTGGGCTAAGTGGTTTTCGTCCCTGGAGCCGGCACATTGGACGAAGGCCACGGTTTTAACGGCCTTAGAGTCGGAGGGTCTGACGATCTTGCCTTTGGTTGGACCATTTGGGGCGGCCATTCTCTCCATCATCATATTGGTGATCACGTTTTTTACCTTCCCATAACCCAGGTTATCCATATGTGTGGCGTCGTAGGGGTTCCAGCCTGTTGCATAAACGATACTGCTTACATTTAGCTGCAAGGTCTCAGCCTTCATATTTAAATCTATGGCATTATACTTACATACCTCCACACACTTGCTGCATTGTGTGCCAGGGCATGCAGTTGAATCAATTACGTATTTCATGGGGAAAGACATCTCATGCGGTCTATATATAGCTTTTGTCTTATCCATTCCAAAGTTAAAACTATTAGGCCTTTCTACGGGACATACCTCTACGCACATGTTGCATCCTGTGCACTTGGAGTTGACAAATCGGGGGTTAAGCTTCACCTGTACAGTAAAATTCCCCTCCTTGCCGCTGATGTTCTCTACTTCTGCCATTGTATAAAACTTTATGTTGGGGTTTTGTTTGATTCTTTTGAAGTTTATCTCTAAGCCGCAGTATGGCGGGCATAATTTCGGGAAATAACGGTTTAACTGTGCTACTCTTCCACCAAGATATGGGTTTCTCTCCACTATGATTGTGTTGTAACCTGTCTCGGCTGCTTCAATTGCTGTGGTAAGGCCGCTTATGCCTCCACCTATCACCAAAATACTCTTGTTATCCGACATATTAATCCTCCGCGTTTGTTTAAAACATTAAATAGTGGAGGGCACCAAAGGGGGTCGCCGCCGAATCTACGAGCAACGCCCCCTCTGACGCACCTATAAAACCCTATTTAGTGTCTTTTTTAGTCAGGGATCAGTTGTACATAATCTCTCTTTGAGAGCTCCCACTGCTGTGTCTTGAGGTTGAACTTGGAAATGGTAAAGCACTTCCAGTTTGTATCGTCTACGAGGTCGAAGTCTCCTCTGTAGTAGTAACCGGGATATCTGGAGTCTTCCCTGAAGAGGATGTGCCTTGCGTGTGACTCTCCTGCCCAGATCCTGTGGTAGTTTTCCCAGCATCTCATAAGCTCGTGCAGGTCGGCAGCGGCCATCTTGAGAGAGTCTTCCTTGAGCATGACAAGCTGTTCGAGGCCCTTTTCGAGCATCGTCTTACTGGTCATGTACCAGGTTGATACTCCGCCTACGTACTCATCCATGATCTTCTGGAGTCTGGCCTGAAGCATCTTTGGTCTGATGTAGTAGGGGTTGGTTGCAGGGTCAGTGCTGTAGTTCTTGTACTTTTCGTATATCTCAAAGGGCAGGTAGATTTCGCCGGCCAGTTCGTCTATTGACTTTGAGAGAGTAGGTTTGTAGTTTGGTTCATCGAGGCATAAGGCTACCATTGCCTTGGCTGCGATCCTGCCTTCGGCGTGTGAGCCGGAGGAGAACTTGTGGCCTGAGGCGCCTACGCCGTCACCGGCTGTAAATAAGCCCTTGACGGTTGACATCCTGTTGTAACCCCAGTTCCATTCTTTTGGTGCACCCAGGTCGTCCGGTCCGCTTACCCATATACCGGCGCATCCTGCGTGTGAGCCTAGCAAGTATGGCTCTGTGGGCATGATCTCGGATGGTGTCTTGCTTGGGTCAATGTTATAGCCAGCCCATACACCGGCCTGTCCGATACACATGTCGAGAAAATCTTCCCATGCCTCGGCCTCAAGGTGCTTGATCTGCTTTGCATCCATGGTTTTTCCGAGTTCTGCCATTGCATTGTGGGTGTTCATGAGGATCGGGCCCTTACCGGCTTTCATATCGAGCATCATCATGTGGTTTCTGATGGCGGTGCCGAGCTTGTGGGGATCGCTACAGTACTTGCCGTACTTGGCCTTTGTTGACTCAAAGTGTGTTACGCAGTAGTCCTCACCGAGGGCGTTGGTGGCCTTTGCCTTAAAGAACAAGAACCATGCGCCAACCGGGCCGTATCCGTCCTTAAACCTTGCAGGTACGAATCTGTTCTCCATCAGGACGAGCTCTGCGCCCATCTGTGCTGCCATTGCGTAGGTTGAGCCGGCGTTCCAAACTGGATACCATGCCCTGCCCTGTCCTTCTGCCACTGAACGAGGTCTAAAGCAGTTAACAGCGCCGCCAGCGGCTAGGAGCATACACTTGGCCTTAAATACATATGCCTTGTTCTCTCTAACGCTGAATCCAACGGCTGCTGCTACTCTATTGGCGATCTTGGGATCTGGGAGGAGTTTAACGATAAACACTCTTTCATACAGGTTCTGTTCTTGGCCTGTGCCCTGTCTGTTGTACTCAAGGGCTTTCTTGGCGGCCTCTGCTACGATAACCTTGTAGGACTCGCCGTTTATCATTATCTGCCACTTACCGCTTCTTACTGGCTTTCCGCCTTCGGCTAGTTTCTTGGCAGGCTGTGCGCCGTCCATTGTGTGACCGTCGTCTGCTCTCTTCCATACGGGTAGACCCCACTCTTCAAAGAGGTGTACGGAATCATCAACGTGTCTTCCTACGTCATAAACAAGGTCTTCCCTGGTTATGCCCATAAGATCGCCCCTTACGTACTTTACGTAGTCGGCAGGGTCGTTCTCTCCCATGTATGTGTTAATGGCTGAAAGACCCATTGCTACAGCGCCGCTTCTGTCCATAGCGGCCTTGTCAACGAGTGTAACCTTTATGCCCTTTGGCGTAGCCCAGCGTGCTGCTTCAAAAGCTGCTCCGCAATTGGCCATTCCACCGCCGATAAGCAGTATGTCTGTCTCAATCTCGACTATCTCTGGTCTCTGACAGTACGAAAACGTACAAGTTTCTAATTCCATGCTTTTCTCCTCCTCTATTTAATTGACTTTACAGAAGCCAGATTGAAGAAACCAGGTTTCTTAAGGGTGTTGAAGTCAGGCTCCGGCTTGCCCTTGTACGGATCCACTGACCCCTCGGCCGTTGTTCTAATTGGGAACTTAAACCTCTTCAATGATCCATTGCGGAACTTTACTGTCCACATGATCGAGTCTGAACCTCTCATCGGTATTACGTTTCCGCCCAATGGGATGAAATCCTGATAGCCTCTGATCTCTATCGCCTGCTGGGGGCATATCTTTACGCAGTTATAGCACTCCCAACACTGCTCTACCTCCTGATTAAAAGCCTTCATCCTGTCACGGTCAAGCTTCATTAAGTCATTTGGGCAGATGTACATACACGCTGTCTTCTCCTGCCCTTTGCAACCGTCGCACTTCTCGGTCATTACAAAACTAGGCATACAAAACCTCCTTTATAAACTAAACATTATGGCTTAAAAAGCCACTATATAAACAGTACAACCCTAATACTCTCTAACTATATTAAAAAAAGGGGTGACTAAACCCCTCTTTATAACGTTTATCTATCCTGTAGCGGCTCTGTGCAGCTTTATCTCTGTCTTTTCTGTAAGGCCTGCATAGTACTTCTTTAGGATCTCAAGAACCTCTGGGCGGCTAAAGTGGTCAGGTACCTCTGTACCCTCTGAAAGCATCTTCCTTAACGCCGTGCCGCTTAAGAGGAGTCTGTCTGCCTTACCGTGCGGACACGTCCTCATCGAGGCCATACCGTCGCACTTTGTGCAGTAGAATGTCCAGTCGATCTTCATCGCCTTTGTCTCAAGTGCATCTGCCGGTATCTCGTTGAATATGTGCTGAGCATCAAATGGGCCGTAGTAGTCGCCCACTCCTGCGTGATCACGTCCTACTATCAGGTCGCTGCAACCATAGTTCTGCCTAAACAGGGCGTGTAACAGCGCCTCTCTGGGACCGGCGTACCTCATATCCAGGGGATAACCAGCCTGTATGCAGGTGTCTTTAACGAAGTAGTTATCTATCAGCTCGTTTATGCAGTCCTTTCTGACCGGTGCCGGTATGTCGCCAGCCTTTAGCTTGCCCAGCAACTGGTGAATCAGAAGACCATCGCATATCTCTATGGCTATCTTTGCAAGAAACTCGTGTGAGCGATGCATTGGGTTTCTTGTCTGGAAGGCTGCTACCCTGCTCCAACCCTTGTCTTCAAATAGCTTTCTTGTCTGTGCGGGTGTCAGATAGATCCCCTCGTACTCGGTGGGGAAAGTCCCCTCGCTTAGAACCTTTACGGGTCCTGCGAGGTTGACGTCTCCTTGACCCATAACCAGGGCAACACCGGGGTGCGCCTTGTCATCGGTTCTGAAGACCATCTTACACTCATGCACTTTATCTATTGAGTATTTTTCGCTAATGGTCATAGTGCCCATGATCTCGCCGCTTTCCTCATCTACAAGGGCTACCTCTTGTCCAGCCTTAAGGCTGTCAGCCTGCTCCTTCGAGGTTGAAAGCGTGATAGGTATAGGCCAAAACGTGCCATCTGCCATCTTGTATGAATCACAAACGCCTTTCCAGTCCTCATACCCCATAAAACCTGTTAAAGGTGTAAACCCGCCTATGCCGAGCATTATAAGGTCACCAACTTCTCTTGAGGCCAGCTTTACCTGCGTAAGCGTCTTGGCCTTACTCTTTTCCTCTTCTAATGCCCCACCGGTCAATAAAAGAGGCTTTAACACCTTGTCTTTTCCATGCGGCCTAACTAATGCCATCTCTAACTTCCTCCTAATGATTTATTTGATTATGCTCTAAAAATTAAGATCCTAAAATGGAACAAATTTTCTTAAATATTTCGTCTATATCGCCGATGCCTTCAACTCTTTTTAGTATACCCTTCTTTCCGTAGTAATCTATCAACGGTTCCGTCTGAGCGCGATAGACGTCGAGTCTCTTTTTTATGGTCTCTTCTTTGTCGTCGTCTCTTTGGTAGAGTTCACCGGTGCATTTATCACAACTGCTCTCTTTGCTTGGCTTTGAGAAATAAATGTTGTACATCTGTCCGCAGCTCTTACATGTACGTCTACCCGTGAGCCTCTTTAAAAGCACGTCGAAGTCCACATCTACGCTCAAGGCCACCTGTAATGGCATCCCCATAGAGGTTAGCACCTGATCCAGTGTCTCTGCCTGGGACGTGTTTCTTGGGAATCCGTCCAAGATGAACCCCTTCTTACAATCATCCTGTGACAGACGCTCCTTGACCATCCCAATGACTACGCTGTCGGGTACCAGCTCACCCCTATCCATAAAACCCTTGGCTTCCTTGCCTAACTGTGTTGCATCTGCAACGGCCTTTCTTAGTATATCTCCTGTCGATATCTGTGGTATCGTGTACTTATCGATAAGTTTTTTCGCCTGAGTTCCCTTACCAGCGCCTGGGGCTCCGAGCAAGACTATTCTCATGTTACCTCCCAATGTTTATAAAGAAGACTTGGTATATATTAACACCTAAAACCGCACTGGTATATTAGCCAATGCCTTCAATTATTGTCAAGAAAAAATTCTTAGTTTTGGGTGCATAAGAAAAATATGGCGGCTGAGTACGTTTACAGTGGTTAGGATAATGCTGTTGACTTAAGCATTAGGTCTATGAGTCCAGGTAACATCTTAAGCAACCACGCCAGACATTTACGGGGTCAAGGGGACGAGTCCCCTTGCGGAGGGGTCTGAGGGGAGGTAGAGCCTCCCCTTCTTAAGTCAGCCTTTTATGTGGCTATTGAGAGGTTTACGCCTTCGCTGCACTTTGCCAGGTCAGCGGGGATTGTGGTGATTGGGAGTTTTACCGTGAAGGTGGTGCCGCGGTTGACCTTTGTGTCGACGGTGATCTGGCCGCCGTGTTTTGCTATTATGCCCTGCGATACAGACAGACCAAGACCGGTACCCTTACCTTTTGATTTAGTGGTAAAAAATGGGTCAAAGATATGATGTAGTATGTGATCGGGGATGCCTGTTCCGTAATCGATCACTTTTACGGAGACAAAGTTTGGCTCCTCCGAAGGCCCCACGTGTATCTTGAGATGCCCGCCTTTACGTGTCACATCAAGGGCGTTGAGGAGCAGGTTGAGAAACACCTGTTCTAACTGGTGCCTGTCGCCATGAATACGGGGCAGGTTTGGCGCTATTTTCAGGTCCACGTTAACGCCTGCCAACTTTATCTGATTCCCAGTGAGTTTGAGGGTGTCCCTCAGAACACCGCCAATACAGATGGGCTCCATGATGGTCTCACTTTCGCGGGCAAAGTCCAGGAGATTGCGAACAATGTTTCTTGCCCTCCCGGCCTCATCTGTAAGGTCTCTTACCATGTCAATCCTTTCCTCATCCGACAGATCGCTGTAGTCCTCTAAGAGCATGTGTGCCGTCAAGGTTATATTGTTTATAGGATTGTTGAGTTCATGGGCTATGCCGGAGGTCAGAGTCCCAACGGCACGGAGCTTTTGCGACTGTGCAAGTATCTGCTGCTGCCTGTCTAACTCCTTAATCAGGTAATCTATTGCCATTGACAGGTCAGAAAACTCATCATTGTAGTTATGGTCTGACATGATTGTGGTGTACTGTCCGTTTGCCATTAAGGTGGAGTACTTAGAGAACAGGTTAATGGCTCTCAGCACCCTTTTACCTAAGAGGTGCGATATAAACAACATAAAGAAGATTAAAAACACCAGGGCATATAGGTGAACTGTTCTGAAGTGGATTATTAATCTCTCTGTAGCGTCGCTCCCCTTTGATAACAGTTTTTCGGCTGAGTTTATCAACATAGAGCCGCATTGTTTGAGTTCTTTTTGAAGTCTTTCTTTCCTTTGAGCCTTATCGAGCTGGTCAAAGCCGTTTTTTACTCTATCCAGCTCTTCCATATTCTCCAGCAGCTTGACATATTTTTCGAGTAGACCGATAGAGTTTTCGTAATCTATGTGTTTTTTTAATTCACCATAGTGGGTTATCACCTGTTTTTCAAGTTTTTTTATGACCTGTTTGCTCTCCTTAATCCCTGAGCCATAGAGGAAATAGTCTTTTTCAAACGATCGTGCTTGTGAGACGCTTGCATAAAAGTTGTTGGCAAATTCACTCAACTGCAAGCCCTTTTCCATCTTCACCATTGTTAGCAGCATAGAGGCGCCTATCCCCAGGGCCAGTATAAAAGTAACCACGAATCCTACATAGATGTGTGCCTTAATCGTGAATCTGTATGGTTTTTTAGGGGTCTTCTCAACCGCCTCTATACCGGCGCCCTTTGTTTCCTCACGTTGGTCAATCTGCTTGTCGATTAACTTCTTGAGCCATTGTAAGACGCACTTATACCGTTTATCGATACAATCTTTCATCATAGCGAAGGGTTCTTTTCCATTTTTGTATCTTAGCCATGTGCAGCTTGGAAGCTATGTAAGGAGATATAAACTCCTCTATCCCTGTTCTTTTAACCTCACGCCAAGGGTTTCAGCGGCTTTTATTATGACGTTTCTTAGATCATCGGGTTTAAAGGGTTTGGCGATAAAGTCGAATGCGCCCTTTTCCATTGCCTGTCTAGCCAGCTCCATCATGGCGTAACCGGTAATCATGATGACTTTAGTTCTAACGGACTTATTCATCACGTGTTCAAGGACTTCCAGCCCGTCAATCTCGTCCATTCTAATATCTGTGACGACTATGTCGAATGCCTCCTCGTCGATTCTTTTAAGCGCCTTTGCCGGGTTGTCAAAGACCTCAACGTCGCAGCCCAGCTTTATTATAGCAGGCTTAAGCCTTTTACCCACAATAGGTTCGTCATCAAGAAGTAGTATCTTTAAATTCATATCCATTAAGCTCCTCGCTTATTTCCTTGTCTTATCTTTCATTCGCTAATCTAACATTAGGTGATGGTTGCAAATCTTCCGAGTGTTCCATAAAACGTCTATATGTTACAAGTTTGCGAGGTCTTTTGTAAAGAACTCGAATTGCCAGGGGTGCAAGGAATTTCGTGAGGTGTAAGCATATTTACGGGGTCAAGGGGACTGGTCCCCTTGCGAGGGTGTCTGAGGGGGAGCAGAGCTCCCCCTTCTATTCCAAATAGAGAGTTTTAACGCTTCTGCATATGTTCTTCAACCCTTTTTATAGCCTCATTAATTAGGGGGAATAAATCGGGGTCTGACTTATAACGTTCCTTTAATGCTGCAAGACGCTTTAGTGCTTCTCTGCTAGGGTTGGCCATTATATCACCAAGCCCCTTTATAATTATATTACGATCGGAACTATAAAGCAATCCTAATGTATGCCAGAGTTGTGCAGTATCAATTAACGCATTTTTTATACACTGCGCTGTTCCTTCATCTAACTTCGGTTCTATACAGTTGGTTATGGTGTGAGTCATGGTTCTTAAGCGTGAAAGCATTTTATCTCGAAGCTCAGAGTTGTCATGTAATGATTCCAGCGTAAGTTCACTGACATACTTCAATATCTCATCTCTATATTTTGAAGCAAAGAGTTTATCAATATGATCCTCAACGTTTTTGGATTTTTTCATATCTTCTAATTCTGATGCAAACTTCTTAACTTCATCTTTAAATTCAAGTTTAGCTGTATATTGCATAAAAGTCAACAATGCTCCTATGGCAGAAACAATGAAAGTCATCAGAACAGAAAATAAAGTTATTGTATGATCCTGGCGCTTTAATGCTACTTCAAGGATATCTTTACTCATTACTCTCAACTGTTCTTTGCTTATTTCTTGACTTAGATTTGAGGATGTTAAGTTATCGCTTTTCAGTGTGTTTATGTCGTACTGTACTTTTGGGGTTTCTGAAAAATATATTTTTATCAAGTAAAAGTTTAAAAAGATAGATGCTAATAAAAAGAATACAAGCAAGGGAATAGAAAGTTTCCTCATTACATTTCACCCCACTGTGAAAATATGTTTCGTAGTGATGTTTTATCAGCATTTCGTTTGCTCAACCATGCGACCTTTGCTTGATCTTTAGAAACACCGGAAGCATTGGCCCAGCTTTCCTTAATAGACTTAATGCGTTGCTCTGTATCTTTATCAATCGTTTCACGTACAGTAAGAAACAAAACAGGGGGTGGAGGATTCCATACGAGAGTATTATTATACTTCTTATATAGGATAAACTTTTCGTAAAACACAAAACCTGCATCAAAACCGTTATAGTTTGTTGCAAAAAAAATGGTCTCTTGACTACCACACCACTCCTTTGGACAGGTAATATCTCTGTGATTCATTAATGCAATATCAAGAATTAAACCATATTTACTTAAATCATTGGCATCCTTCTTTATTATCTCGCATAAAAAGTTGATTAATTCGTTTGGTGTCTGAAATAATTTGTACTTGATACCAACCGTCTCTAACGCTTTCTCTATATCTTCAATTGTATCATCTTGATCTTCTAACCACAACCATGTTTTAATAGGTTTTGTCATTATTCCTCCATTACTAATAATCAGACTTTTTAAATACCGATAAAGGGAAGGACACAATGAACGTATATTCCGCATCAGCCTGATCTTCTCTTGTCGGTGGCAATACTTTATATCCCTACAACGACACAATGTCTTGATTAGTTTTGAGTTTATTCTTGCTATGAGAGATATATGAACGGTAATTTCGAGCATAAATCCATCTTGTTATTTCAAGTGCCATTTGGGTAGTGAGATTAATGATAGGCAAAACAGTTTTTATAAGGAATCTAATCTGAGACAGAGTAATGAACGGAGATTTTTCCCCCCAAAATTATCCGCAAATGCCAGAGAAAAAAATGAGCCAACATACATGTCAACATATGATGATTCCAACCAGCGTATTTCCTCACTTCATAATGGTCCATGCCCAATTCTGTTTTAGCCTCTCCAAAACACTGTTCTATAGCCCAGCGTATACCGCTTAACCAAATAAATCGCTTCAATCTGGTACTTACTGAAGCATTGCTCATGTAATAATAATAGGTAGGATTATCTTCTAATGTTCTTTTTACCAAAAGCCATACTGTCTTGTAAGGAGCGCCATTCTTGCTTAGGATTATCCTTCTTTTAGTAAACTCATACTCTATTGCACCCTTTGTTCCTTCTGAGACTTTACGCCGATACCAGAAACAAGCATTAAGTGCCCTGGCAAATCTATCTACTCTTATCGGCTTCTTACCACTATGTACCACTTTTTTTGTTTTCTTTTGACCTTTATGTTTGTACTCTTTTTTTAATACAACAGGTGCATCTATCCACAATAGTGTATCACATGGGATGGAAACAAGATATGTAATCCCTATTACAGACTCAACGGCTTCAATGAAGTCAGGACTGTTACCATATAATGTATCAGACACCACGCTCTTAAATGCAATAGTACCTGCCTTAGATATTTCTGTAAACATCTCAGAAGCAAGTTGAGGCTTTGTTTTAAACCCAATAGAGTCTGGTAAGCCAGTTTTTGCTCTCTTGTCTGCGTAATCTTCTGTAAACCACTTTTCTGGGATAAAAAGCCTCTTATCCAAAAGAGCGTAACCATGTCGTGACGCATAAGCCGTAAACACTCCTACCTGACAATTGTCTACCTTCCCTATCGTTCCACAGTACTGTCTTGCAACTGCGACAGAATCACTACCCTTTTTGATAAACCCAGATTCATCAAAGATTAAAACACCATCACCATCTCCCATATCAGAACTTACCATATTATGGTATTTGGATAACATCAGCGATTCATCCCACTTGGTGTCGCTAATTAGCCTCTGAATATTCCTTACCTTACCACCATCTACTTTGAACGATATTGGTTCTATAGACTTCCGCTCCAGATCACTAAATTGACCTACCATATACTGATAGAATTTTTGCCTTGCAGCATCCCTCTCAAAACAATCAGCAAACTCGCTGTGGAATCCTTGCAGTTTAACCATAAATCCATCGATGTCTTCTTTTACTAACTCCATTTTTGGAACTGAGTATGCGTCTATTTCTACTTGATACTGTGGTTGCATAACGTGCCTCCTTTTTATTTATTATTACACATTATACAACCAATTGTCTACCATATATCTTATATTGTGTCGTTGTAGGGATAATCCTGACAATCCCTTAATCCGTTAAATCCTTGTTCAGACAGTCTCTGTCAAATGTGATTACCCTGCGGTGTTGATTATAATGAGAAATAAGGTTATAATGTTGTTAGTTAATGAAGAGCTACGTTATTAGAAAGGAAGGCCGCATAGGGGGGATAGACTTCGAGGCTGACCTCAATCAAGCCCAATTAGACGTCGTTACACACAAGGGCGGTCCTATGCTTGTCCTTGCTGGGGCGGGCACTGGAAAGACCCGTACCGTAACCTACAGGGTGGCATGGCTCATCGAACACGGCATCAGACCTTCAAACATCCTCCTTTTGACCTTTACCAATAAGGCCGCCAAGGAGATGATGAGGCGGGCAGAGTCCTTAATCGCCACGGAGATGAGGGGACTGTGGGGGGGCACGTTTCACCACATAGGGAACTCTATACTCAGACGCCACGCAGACCTCGTCGGCTATAAAGAGGGGTTCTCGATACTTGACGCCACCGATGCAAAGGAACTCTTTGACTCCTGCCTGGGTGAGCTTGGCAAGGTCTCCGCTCTTATGCCAAAGGGCACGGTCGCCTACGGGTTATCCAGTTTTGTTAAGAACACAGACAGAACGCTCGAATCGGTTATAGAGGAGCGCTACCCATCCCTCGTTGACCATATACAGAAGCTCAGTGACCTTTTAACCAATTACGAAAACAAGAAGATCCAGCTAAACCTCATGGACTTTGACGACATACTACAAAACCTGAGGCTCCTCCTCCTGGAGCACAAAGAGGTGAGAGACTTCTATAGCGATCAATTTAAACACATCCTTGTTGACGAGTACCAGGACACCAATACCCTCCAAGGAGAGGTCGTAGACCTGCTTGGCGGCGGCCACAGAAACGTCATGGTCGTGGGCGACGATGCACAGTCGATCTACTCGTTCCGGGGGGCTAATTTTCACAATATACTGGACTTCCCCTACCGGTACGCTGAAGCCAAGGTCTTTAGGCTAACCATAAACTACCGCAGCACCCCCCAGATATTACACGTTGCAAATGCCAGCATCTGCAACAATGTGCGTCAGTTTAAGAAGGAACTAAGCGCCGTGTGTCAGGATGGTTCGCTGCCATACATCGTACCCCTGTCGGACAACTATGAACAGGCCGAGTTTGTTGCCTCCCGCATAAGAGACTCGGTTGATGACGGTATAGCCCCCTCTGATATCGGTGTGCTGTACAGGTCTCACTATCAGTCAATGGAGCTTCAGATGGAGCTGCAACGCCGTTCTATACCGTATGAAGTCAGGTCGGGATTGAAGTTCTTTGAGCAGGCACACGTAAAAGACGTCCTGGCGTACCTGAAGCTCATCGTAAACCCCTATGATGAGATAAGCTGTAAGCGGACGCTAAAGATGATACAGGGAGTTGGCAAAGTAACCTCCGATAAGGTCTGCAAGGTCATGGCCAAGAGTCCAAATCCATTGGAGGCGATATCTGCTGCCGTCGGCTTGATTGCTAAAAAGGGGGCAGAGGGGTTTGAAAGACTCCTCAGAACGCTAAAAAAACTCAAAGGGATACAGAATCCCGCAGATGCTATTGATGCCGTGCTCTCTGGCGGGGTAGAGCAGTATTTGGTCGCCTCTTACCCTAATGCACAAAGCAGGATCGAGGACATCGAGCAGTTGTCGGCCTATGCAGGCCGGTACAGCTCCGTAGACGACTTCATCAACGACATGTCCCTGCAGAACGTCTCTGGCGAGTTCACAGAAGATTTAGAGGAGTACATCAATGGCGTGGTGCTGTCAAGCGTGCATCAAGCAAAGGGGCTTGAGTGGAAGGTCGTCTTTGTCATAGGCCTTAACGACGGTAGATTCCCCTCCGGCAAGGCGCTTAAATCGTCGGACGACGAGGAAGAGGAGAGACGTTTGTTCTACGTCGCCGTTACAAGGGCCTGTAAGGAGCTGTACCTGTGTCACACCCTTACCTCAGATACCGGCTTTAGCAGACCATCTCGTTTCTTAAGGGAGATACCCTACGAGCTGTTTGAAGAGATTGCCATAGCAGGAGGATCCAGTGACCTTTACTGATTCCTTCAAGAAGGGTTTTGAGGTAGTAAATAAGAATTGGGCAGTAGTGGCCATTCAATTGACCGCAATTTTTATAACATTGACAGGGTTTGTTATCTTAATAGCAGTCCCCCTGGTGTTAGCCGTCGTGGTGTTTGGCTCAAATCTGAGCGGTATCTTAAACAACTTCTCGATAGAGCACCTTGCCAGTCTACTAACATCAAAACACCTGACTATCGCTATATTGCTTGCCCTGCTATTCACCCTTTATATGATTATAGTAATGTTGATCTTATTTTTTCTATATGGGGCCAGCTGCGGCGTGTTGGCCAGGTCTATAAAAGATCCTCACTATGAATTTACGATAAACGGGTTTTACGTTGAGGGGAAGCGGATGTTTTTTCCGCTCTTGGGGTATAATACCGTGATTGGGTTAATTGCAACAGCTGAGGTCATAGCATTAATCGTCTGTTATTTCCCCGTCTCGTTTCTTATAGAGAACACCAGTGAAAACAGCTCTCAAATGGCTAACTTCCTTGAGATCTTCGCTGTACTTATTTCGCTGACAGTGCTGTTTTTTCTCGTCTCTGGCACACTGTCAGTAACCGTATACGGGACAGCCATATTGGCGCTTAGGGGTGGAGGCGTGTTTCAGACTGTCAAGGCCAGCGTCTTGTTTATAATTAATAAGCCCTCTGCCTACTGGTTCTATCTTGTTTGCATTTTGGGCTTTTTGGGGTGTAGCCTTGCCATGATGATGTTTGGATTTATAATAAGCATGCTCCCATATGTCGGGAAGGTGCTGTCCATCCCGTTTCAACTGCTATTGCAGGTTGCGCAGAGCTACATGGGTTTTTTAGTCATAGCCAGTGTGTTTTCCTATTACTATGGGGCTAACGTCGATGGGTCCACTCATAGCCTTGGTATTTTAGCAGAAACTGCTGTACCAATAAATCCTCCTCAGGAGTAAGCCCAGATGGGTCAAACGTTATACCAAAACTCTCCTCAAAGTTGTCTCTTATCGTCTGAGTAAGCTCTGAGAGATTAACCTTACCGGACAGCTCTAATAGTCCCACAAGCACATCCTGTGTCTCGTCGACCTTTAACGTCTTTGAAACAAGCTCCCTGTCTACAGACAGCGGTATGCTGCCCTGCTCTATAAATCCATTTGCCAGGCGTTTTTGTGCAGCGCCTATAACCTTTTTGCCGAAGGCTGAGACCTCGCCATAGGATGTGGCGGCAAAGCACAATGAACTCAGGAGCAGTCCTTGCCGGTTTAACCTGCCCTCTATGAAATCAACCTCAAGCCCAAGCCGTCTCAATGACTTATGGAATACAGCGTTTACTATCTTATAATTATTCAGAACACTTTTCGTAAATCCGTTGCTGAAATTGGAAGCAAAGCAGTAGGTCAGTTCGTTGTTATGGACAACGGCACGCCCGCCGGTAGGTCTTCTGACAACTGCAACGCCGTTGAGTGCACACCACCGGTGGTCAACACAATCGACCCTCTGGAAGGCGCCGATGCTCACAGAAGGCAGCGACCATCCGTAAAATCGCAGCGTCGGCGGTGAGATACCATCACTAACACAAGTGGCAACGGCCTCGTCAATGGCCATGTTGTAAAAGGCGTCATACGTGCTGTATGAGATCAATCTCCAGCGCTTCATGGTTGTAATTGCAGCATCAGTGTTTATCTACAGTGGATACGTTCACTAGCTGTACAGGGATTATAAGTGGTTTATCTACATCAGCGCAAATATAAATATAATCATCTACGGCGTCATGGAAAGCGTTTATCAGTTCTTCTATGTTATCACCTTCATACGCTGCAAGGTCATCTATCTCCTCGATTTTTCCATAAAACACAGCAGCGACAGCATCATACTGCACTGAACCTGTAAAACCTTTATAAGTTAGAGAGTTTTTCATTTTAATAAGTCTCTGTTTTTGTATGTGGTCTATGTAATCTAAACTGTATCCCCTTTAAAAAGCATTGTAATTTATTTTATGGTTTCAATACATGGATTCCCACTTTCGTGGGAATGACAGTAATAGCCGCTTTCCAAGTATGTCATTCCTGCGAAAGCAGGAATCCAGAAAACTTAAAAGCATAGTTACCATGAAATATTTAAGAAGATACATCTCACTATATGATGCTTAGTGTCATTGTTTATAAAAGCTACCCTTGAACCCGATGTTTTTCCAGTGCTTAACTCCCGGTAGTTTAACATTATCAGCAGTTTTCTTAGCTCATCATATTTGAAGTCAGTCGGCTTTGAGAGAAATCGTTCTAATAATTTATCAGCCTTGCCCACTTAATATAATAGCTGATATGTAGTAGGATCGTCAATTGTCCTTATTTTTAGGGTGCATAAGAAAGTCGTGTTTTTTTTCAAAGAATGGGAGGCTCTGCCCACTGTCGCAGGGGTTCGCAACCCCTCCCCTCAGCCCCCTCCGCAAGGGGATCAGTCCTCTTGACCCCATTAAACTCCCCATGAATTTTATATGAAAGTCTAAAAGTATCCTACATAATCAATGACTTTCATTGCTTGTTGTGTCCGTAAGGTCATGTTGGTTCTTATGCACCCCTTATGCACCACTGTATGGAAATAGTTAGATTTTATTTTGCATATTTTGTTAAAATTCATTTATAAACTCTAAAAAAGGGAGGCTACATGATTAAGAGATTTAGTATAAAACTACCAACAGTGTTGGTGTTGATGTTTTTATCCATAGTTTTTTTTAGTGATATAGCATATTCAAAGTTTTACAAGTGGGTAGACAGTGGCGGGCAGGTGCAAATAACCGACTCTCCACCGCCTGAAATCGAGCCGGAAAAGGAGCCGGAAAAGGAACCGGCTAAAGCGGATACCGCAACTAAAGTATTACCTGCAAAGGTATTGCCTTCACCGGTGCCGTCCCCTGCTTTAGTACAGACTCCTATGCCAGCGCCAACTGCCATACCTCAGCCACCTGCCACTGCAGCTCATGTAACGCCTGTACCTAATGTACCCCCTGCTGCTCCAACAAGGATAACTACACCGCAGGTTACTAACGCTTCACCACCGGCAGCAGCCATAGCGTCCGCTCCACCGATATCTATGCCACCACCTGCAACACCCCGCGTACAGTTCCCTGTGACGAAGACAAAACCAGCTGAATCCGCCTCAAATGTTCAAGGATTGGAGATGCTAAATATAGACGCAGCTGGTTTAATGAAAACCATTAAGAAGTCACTGCCGTATGTATTTGCAGTGCTGGCGTTAATGCTTGCAGGAACAGTGGTTTTCTTGTATACCTTGTATAAAATAGCGAAAAAGCTTCAAGTTTCTACTGCATGGATGGCATGGGTACCTGTGCTCAACTCATTAACGATGGCGGAGGCGGCTGGAAGACCTGCGTGGTGGGGGGTATTGCTGTTGGTACCACTTGTTGGCACAGTGTTTTTTGTGATTTTTTGGATGGATATATGTCAGAGACTTGGACTAAAGAAAACTAACGGTCTATTGATGTTGATCCCTCTCTTGGCCCCAACAGCGGTGGCTTCCCTGGCTCCTCGTGTCATAATGATGACCGGGGCTAATAAGATAGTGATAATTGCTTTTGTGGCGCTTTTCGTCCTAACCCTTGCATCAATCTTTTTTCTCCCATTGTTCTATCTATTACAGTCTGAAAGGAGGTCAAAGCAGACAGGCTATGACGGATATGACTCTGATGAGCCGAGCACAGTGCCGTTAGACAACTTACCGGAGGAAGAATCCCCTGTTTTTCTCAAAAAAACCTCCTCTGATTCAACACAAACAGCTCAAATAGATGAGTCGTTGTACCAAGAACACAAGTCCGACACAGATAGCGAAATGGCTGGGTCTGATCTGTCCTTTAGTCGAGAGTACATCTTGGAGCAAGCAGAAAAACAAGAAGAGGATGGTGTTTACGTAATACCCTCCCCAGAAGACTCGCCCAAGGGGTTTGAGTTAAAGGAGAAAATTACTGCAGAGAGCAATGGATATGATGCAGGAGATGCTTATGGTTACTCCGAGGATTCAACTCTTATTATAGGAGACAAGGCCGAGTTAGGAGAAAAACCGGGGGTGGACTTTGAACAGGCAGGAGATACTGGAGATATAGGACTAGAGGTTGAGTTCAAGTTAGAAGATAAAGAACTAATCATAAACAAAGAGGAACTGACACTTGATGGTGTTGAAGAAGGGACTCCGGAGGGTGTGATAGATTTCGAGATTGCAGAGCAGGAGGACGAGAGCACCTCGGAGGCCTCTACGTGGGTCTTGGGCAAAGGCAGTAGCGCCAAGAAGCAAGAAGAAGGGGTAGAAGTCGAGGGCGGTAAAGAAGAGCCGCCAACAGGCGAAATTGATTTTGAGATTGCTGAGTTAGCTGATGAGAGTACCTCGGAGGATTCAACATGGGTACAGGGCAAGGACATTAGCGGCACGGAGCAACAAGATGGTTTAGAAGCCGAGGACGGTAAAGAAGAATCACCAACAGGCGAAATTGATTTTGAGATTGCTGAGCTGGAGGACAAGGGGGAATGGGAAGAGTCTACGATGGTTTTAAAGCCAGGTATAGCGGGCACATCCGAGCATGAAATGGATGGCAGGGTTGAGCCAGAAAGTATAGACCTGACAACTATGCACGGCGAACTGGAGATAGACCTTGAAGGGCTGGGGGATAAAGCTGCCTCAAAAGAACCTACGTTAGACTATGGCTCTGAGCTTGGTGAAAAAGACGAGGCTGGCCTAGATATAGAGCCGGCAATCGATTTAGAAAAGAATGAGCTAGAGCTTGAAGATTCTGACCTGACCCTGGAATCAGGCGCTTTTGACATCGAAGGTGTTGACCAAAAAGAACCACTAGGCGAACTGGAGATTGAACTTGAAGGACAGGGGTCAACAAACGCCTTTGAACAGCCAGCATTGGAAGAAAGCACAAACGACATTGAAGACGACACGACAGAAGAGGGGATAGAGCTGGACTTGGATCTTGATTTGGAAGAGGATAAGGTGCTATCCGGTGAGTTTGAGATAGAGCTGGAGGAGGAGCTAGAGGAAAGTGAGGCGCCAACGTTCGTCTCTGATTATAAGTTTGAAGATACCGGCGTCTCTCAACCTGTAAGTCACAAGGATGGACATGATGACCTCAATGATATCTATGAAGAACCTACTTTAATAGCGGTAAACGGGAGCAAGATAAAAGACGAGTCAACTTCAGCTCTTGACAGGATTGAATTAGAGCCAGACATGGGGTTAGATTATGATGAGGGCCTAAAGATAGACATTGAAAAAGATGACATCGATTTTGACTTAGACTATGGCGATGCCCTGAATCTTAACACTAATGATAAAACACTTATCATAGGCAGAGAACACGAGTCACGGGAAAAGGCAGATGCAGCCGCTCAGCCGTCCAAGTCCGCAGAGGCCGCCTCCCTGAACGGTGACAGGGAAGAAGATGTATATGATATAAGTGGCGAGGAGGGATTGGAGCTTGCCGATGACGATGACATTACCTTTTCTCAGGTTGACAGTTTACCTGGTAGCTTACAAGGCTCTGAGCCATCTCTGTCAGATGAAGAATCAGGGCTTGACCTGGACATTGATGATGAGTTTGATAAAACACTGGAACTGGATTTAGATGCAGATGACAAGGAAGACAACAAAGATAATGCCCCTTTAAATACGAATGAGTTGACCGTGGATAATGAAACGATAAGGCTGTACAATAAGAAGGACAAGAAATAATTTTATTTAGGAGGGAAATATTAATTATGAAAGAAATGCTGTTAAAGGCTTTTCAGTTCAGGCACGCATGTAAGGTGTTCGATGAGACAAAGGTTGTGTCAGATGATGACTTAAGATTCATTCTTGAGGCTGGAAGGCTTTCACCCTCGTCTTTTGGATTGGAGCAGTGGAGGTTTATCGTTACCAGGTCAGCAGTGATTAAGGAAAAGCTAAGGGCAGCCTGTCTCAACCAAGCGCAGCTAACTACGTGCAGTGTTGTTGTCTGTATTGTTGCCAAGGTACAAGAGCTCACGCCCGGCAGCGATTATGTCAGTGCCAGATTTAAACAAAAGAACTACCCGCCTGAGATCCACAAGTGGCTGGAGCAATTCTACGAGTTCTATTACAAGCAGATAGACGTGCTGCCCTGGAGCATTATGCAGTGTCACATAGCGGCTGCAAATATGATGACGGCTGCTGCCTTTATAGGTGTAGACTCCTGTCCCATTGGCGGATTTGACCCTAAGTTGACAAGAGAAGTCCTGCAAATTGATGGCAAGAATGCCGACATAGCCCTGATCATACCGTTAGGTTACAGAAAAAACCCACAGCCCCCTATAGTCAGATTGTCTTTTGAAGAGGTAGTACAGTACATATAAATAATGCCTTACCCCTGTGTACGATACAAAGGAGAAGGGGAGGCTCTGCAGCCCCTCAGACCTCTCCGCAAGGGGACCAGTCCCCTTGACCCCATTAAAATGATGCGTATTTTGTATTTAATCAAATAGAAATCTGTTATAATTGTCCTGGATACTGGTAAAATTAGAGTTAAATATAGTAGTATAGAGCGTATGATGAGTGAATCAATTGCTAGGTGAGTGCAGAAAAAGCATTATAGATAGCAGAAGGGGGGCGTATGGCAAGTGAGAATGTAAAGACAGTTGAGGCTAAGCCAAAGAAGAAGGGTTTTAAGTTTGGCGGGAGTATATCGACAAAGGATATTGTGGTATTCACAAGGCAGTTCTCTACCATGATAGATGCTGGTCTACCTCTGGTACAGGCGCTCGATATACTGGCGTTGCAGACAGAAAACGAGAAGTTAAAGGATGTTATCAGGCAGATGAAGATAGACGTAGAGGGAGGCTCTACGTATGCGGAGGCTATAGGCAAACATCCAAGGATTTTTGATGATCTTTACGAGGGAATGGTACAGGCCGGAGAGGCAGGCGGTATATTGGATAAGGTACTGCAAAGGCTTGCCGATTATATGGAAAAGGCAATGAGATTAAAAAAGAAGGTCAAAGGGGCAATGACCTATCCAGCGGTCGTCATATCCATAGCCGTTGTGTGTATTGGTATAATTATGGTAGCCGTCGTCCCTGTATTTGCCAAGATGTTTGCGCAGTTGGGAGGTACGCTGCCAGGGCCGACACGGTTTATCATAGCGTTAAGTAATTTTATAGCGGGCTGGGGCGGGGTTATGATAGTAGTGTTCGTTTCAGCAGCGACTTACATAATAAAGCAGACATATCGTACTGAGAAAGGACGTCTTGCTATAGATCAGATCTTACTAAAAGCTCCGGTATTTGGTAACCTCCTCAGAAAAGTTGCAGTGGCCAAGTTCACCAGAACCCTGGGGACTCTTATCTCAAGCGGTGTTCCCATCATCGAAGCACTTGAGAACACGGCAAAGACAGCCGGTAACAAGGTCATTGAGAGGGCCATCTCCACGATAAAAAGCGCCGTTATTGAAGGACAGCCCTTAGCCGAACCATTAAGGCAGATAAGCGTGTTTCCACCGATGGTTACCAGCATGGTTGCCATCGGTGAGTCTACGGGAGCGCTTGACAACATGCTCAGCAAGGTAGCCGATTTCTACGACGAGGAGGTTGACAGCGCTGTTGCAAACCTGACAGCCGCAATGGAGCCTATGATGATCGTCTTTTTAGGGGGTACTGTAGGCTTTACTGTTGTTGCAATGTATCTGCCCATATTCAAGATGATGACCCTGATTAAGTAGTTTTGTATCAACAGGATATAAAAAAAATAAAGGCTCTGATCCTCTCCAGGGTCTTTGTTGCCTACCTGCTGGTAGCGTCTTTTTATATCTACAACAAGAACTTTTTAATAGCGCAGCACTCTCAGTTCCTGTCCTATTTTGCAGCGTTTATATTCTTCTTGACTATCGTATACCTACTGCTTCTTAAGAACCTTAAACGCGGGTATTTTGTGTTTGCCTACATACAAATCCTCATAGATATAGTTTTGATAATTGTATTTATACTGCTGACTGGCGCCATCGAAAGCTGGTTCTCTTTTATGCTCTTGGTAAATGTCATAGGGGCAGGGATAACGCTTGGCAGAAGGCCGGTAATAACCATTGCAGCCGTAAGCGCTCTGGCCTATGGCTCCGTAATTGTCATGCAGTTTTATGGAATCATACAGATACAGTTCAGCAAGGTCTTAAGCGCAAAGGATTTCTTTTATAATATCTTTGCCAATATAACGGCTATGTTTTTTGTGGCTATTTTAGGCCGGCATCTGCTTCTAAATCTTGAAAAAACCTCGCGGACGCTCGAAAAACGCGAGAGCGACTTTCGTGAACTCTACTCCTTTCATCGGGAGGTTATAGAAAACATACCCGGCGGTCTGTCCTACACTGACGCCTCTGGAAATATAATGCTTTTTAACCGCCCGGCTGAGATAATTACAGGACTTAAAAGAGATAAGGCCATAGAGAAAACTTTATGGAATGTGTTTGGATTTATCCCCTCGCCTGTTAAGATTGGACAGTTCAAAGGCGTGATAACCCTTGATGGGGATGATAAGATCATTAAGCTAAACATCTCCGAACATAGAAACGATATCGGCGAACTTATGGGATATGTAATCACCTTTGAGGATCACACAAAGATAACAGAGATGGAAAGAGAGATGAAGGAAAAGGAAAAACTAGCAGCCATCGGTGAGATCGCCGCCAATATAGCCCACGAGATCAGAAACCCCCTCTCAGCCATCAGAAGCTCCATTGAGATGTTAAAAGAGTCCAACCTTGATGAGAGTAAGAGCAAAAGGATTATGGACATAGCGATACTTGAGATGGACCGGATGAATAAAATAATCACTGACTTTCTGATATATTCAAATCCCCGCCCCCCTGAGTTCAAAAATGTCTTTATAAACAATGCCTTAATTGAGACCATCGAGATGCTGCGCGCCCTTGTGTCAACCGACGGAAACGTGATCATTAACACCAACATCGCTAAGGAGATCTACATCGAGGCAGACGATAATAAGCTGAGGCAGGTGTTTTGGAACCTTGGACTTAACGCCATACAGGCCTGCTCGGGGAAGGGTGAGGTTTTCATAGAAGTGAAACAATTATCAAAATTTGTTACAATAAGGTTTAAGGACAACGGTTCGGGTATAGAGCCTGCTATTAAAAAGAAGATTTTCTACCCGTTTTTTACAACAAAGGAGGGCGGCGGCGGGCTTGGCCTTGCTATGGTGTACAGGATAGTGCATGAACACTCAGGTAAGATAAACGTGATAAGCACTGTTGGAAAGGGCAGTATCTTTGAAGTAATATTACCATATGAAAGACAGCAAGGATAAAGGTAAGATTTTAGTCGTCGAGGACGAAAAAAGCATGAACGACATCCTAATGATGCTCCTAGAGGGCGAGGGCTACGAGGTGGTCTCTGCTTATGATGGCAGCCAAGGGATAGACGCCATAAAAAAGGATATCTTTGACATAGTCATTACAGATATCAAGATGCCTAAGCAAGATGGCTTTGCTGTTCTAAGGTCTGTCAAAGAGACCTCTCCAGAGACTATCGTGTTAATGGTTACAGCCTTTGGCACTACGGAGGACGCAATAGACGCCATGAAACTTGGCGCCTACGACTATATCAATAAACCGTTTAAGATCGACGAAATCCGGTTGATCGTCAAAAACGCCCTTGAAAAACGTCTGTTAAAGAGAGAGGTCAAAAACCTCAGAGAGCAGATCCTTACTACCTACAGGTTAGACAACATCATCGGCAAGAGCAAACCGATGCAGGAGCTCCTGATGACATTGCCAAAGATAGCAGATAGCATCTCAAGCGTGCTCATAATGGGTGAGAGCGGCTGCGGTAAGGAACTCATAGCCCGGGCCATCCACAACCTCAGTAAGCGCGCCAGCAAGGACTTTGTAGCCATTAACTGCGCAGCCCTTCCTGAGGGACTCCTGGAGAGTGAACTGTTTGGCTTTATGAAGGGGGCTTTTACCGGTGCAGCTTCTAACAAGGAAGGACTTTTTGAGGTGGCCAACAACGGATCCATATTTCTGGATGAGATTGGCGACATGCCGGCAAGCCTGCAGGCAAAACTGCTGCGGGTATTAGAGGATGGCACTTTTAGGAGAATTGGCGGCATCAAGGATGTCACCGTAGACGTAAGGATAATATCCGCCACGAACAAATACTTAAAAGACGAGGCAGAGGCCGGCAGGTTCAGATCAGACCTCTACTACAGATTAAACGTTATCCCCGTCATGATCCCCCCCCTGAGGGAGCGGAAGGAAGACATCCCCTTGCTCATAGAGCATTTCTTTGAAAAACACGGGGTTAAGGATAAAAAGTTCACTCAGGATGCTATCTCTCTTATGATGAGCTACCCCTGGCATGGTAACGTTAGAGAATTAGAGAACTCCGTGGAGAGAATCTTGACCTTTACTGACACGCCCTCTATAAGTGTAAACGACTTGCCAGAAGAAATCAGGTCTTATGTCGCACGCAAAGCTGAACCTGTATCGGTCAACTCGACTCAGATAAGCCCAGAAGGGGTAAACCTGGACAGCATCTTAGAGGATATAGAGATGAGGTACTTAAAAAGATCCTTGGAGATAACGGGCGGCATCAAAACAGACGCCGCCAGATTGCTTAACATATCCTTCAGACAGTTCAGACACAGATTAAAAAAGTATGGAATCGATTAAACTTATAGACGAAAACGAGTTACTTCGTACATTGATGGAGAATATCCCTGATTCGATCTACTTTAAGGATACTGCCAGCAGGTTTGTAATGGTTAACCGGGCAAAGGCCAATCACTCCAACACCGAACCACAAGAGATGATCGGCAAGACAGACTATGATTATCTTCCATATGAACAGGCTGATAAAAGCAAGAAGGCAGAAGAAGAGGTAATCCAGACCGGTAAGCCGATTATTGGCATGATCGAAAGTTTTGTGCGCATGGACGGTAGTAAGGTCTGTATTAACGCCACAAAGATACCGTGGTACGATAAGTCCGGTAAGATAATCGGCACGATGGGCATCTCGCGTGACATCACCGAGCTGGAAAAAGCCAGGGAAGAGATGGAGGCCGTGAACCAGGAACTTGAAAGAAGGGTTCAGATGCGCACCCATGAGCTTACAAATGCAAACAAAAGATTAATAAATGAGATAGCCGAGCGAAAACAGGCTGAGCAAAAAATCGAAGACAATTATCACATACAGATGGTCATAAATTCGATACTTATGGTCTCCCTAAGCACGCTGTCCTATAAGGAGCAGCTACAAAGCGTCCTTGAGCTTATACTGTCTATACCGTGGCTTAGATTGCAGTCCAAGGGGTGTATATTTCTCGTAGATGGCAACGGAACGTCCTTAAAAATGGTAGTAAGCAGCGGGTTAGACAACAGGTTGCTTCAATTGTGCAACAACGTGCAGTTTGGTACCTGTCTATGCGGGCGCTCTGCCAAGAGTCAGCAGATTCTCTTTGTCGATCGTCTTGATTGTCTGCACGACATCCATTACGACGGTATGCAAGACCACGGTCACTACTGCGTGCCTGTTGTCTCAGGGCAAAGGCTTTTGGGTGTTATTAACCTGTACGTGGATAAGGGACATAAGAGGGATGACGTAGAGGAGGCCTTTCTCCATGCCGTAGCCAACACCACTGCAAGTATCATAGAAAAAAACAAGAGCGAGTTAGAAAAACAGAGACTGCATAGCCGTCTCGTTCAATCTGAGAAGCTATCGGCCCTTGGAAGGCTCTCCGCAAACGTTGCCCACGAGATACGAAACCCCCTGACGGTAATTGGAGGCTATGTAAGACGCCTGAATAAGCGAATGCCTGAGGGCAGTTGGGAGAAAGAATGTGTTGAGACGATATACTCTGAGACCCTCAGACTTGAAATGATCCTGAGAAACGTCCTGTCATATTCAAAATACTCTCAGTTGAATCTACAGATCTATAACGTAAACTATATTGTAGATGAATCCCTGAAGAATTATCTAAATATTTGCAATGAAAAAAATACTGAAGTAAAAAAAATAACTAACCCCGTGCCAAACATACTCGTTGATAAGAATCAGATACGACAGGTCTTAGACAACCTCATATCCAATGCAATAGACGCCATGCCAGATGGAGGTGTGTTGAGCGTTTCAACAGAAACCGTTTTGATAGAGCAAAAGGAATATGTGGTTATCAAGGTAGCAGACACGGGGGCAGGCATCCCAGAGGATAAGATCGACCTCATATTTGAACCCTTCTTTTCAACCAAAGAGATTGGTACAGGCACAGGGCTTGGGTTACCGCTAAGCAGGAAGATCGTTCAGGATCACGGGGGTTTTATAACTGCACACAGTCAGCCTCAGAAAGGTTCCATATTCTGTGCACATCTGCCAAGAGAAGTGGATAAGCTCTAATACTAATAGTATACGTCATCGCGTGTAAAATAACTAACCACTTTTGTACTCACCAAGCCCCTACTGCCTTCTTCATCCTTTCCTTAATTGTATCAATACTGATACCAATTTGCGTTTATACCAGTATTAGTATAGAAGGGGAGACCCTGTCTCCCCTCAGACCTAATGCTGTTGACTTAAGATTGTGAAGATGAAAAAAGGAGGGCTTTGCCCTCCCTTAGACCCACCCACAAGGGAACTTGTTCCCTTGATCCTGTAAATGTCAGGCGTGGTTGCTTAAAATGTCACCCATGTGCATATATTTTGCGTACATATTAATGCTTAAGTCAACAGCATTACCCCTCAGACCCCTCCGCAAGGGGAGGGGTGAGGCACCCCGGCCACAAAGAAGTCCCCTTGACCCCATTAAAGTTCAACTTTTTTGGATGCAACTTAGTATAAAATATAAGAAATAGACAAGGAAGGTGGTTCCATATGTTAAGACTAACATTGAATTTGACAGCACGCTTATATAGAGCGCTGACCAATACGGTGGCACTAGAGAAAGCACTGGAGAGATATCTGTGTCCTTTACAGATGTTTTTAGAATTAACACGCAATGGTTGGAGTGTTGGGGCATTTAAAATTCTAAGTCATGACTTAAATGTTAAGCGCATCTTCTTCACCAAACTAACAGTTGAATATTTCAGCAGTGTTCGTGCTGTGTTTAAAAACTCAGCAACATTATCACTGCATAATGCTTCAGAAATAGCAACGGAGATACCAAAAGGTATAACTTCTAATGTGAAGCAAGTGCATGACAAATCCAAAGAGGAAATGAAAACGTGGGAAAACATGTTATCCATACCACTGTTTACCATAGGAGTTTTGTACGCCATAGTTTTAAATGTTAGAAGGACAATCATTAAGTTCATGGACACACATTAATCCCTTATGCTCTTCCTTTAGATATATTTTATAGTTTTGCACTTTCTGGATTCCTGCTTTCGCAGGAATGACATAGAGGGGCTAAATGCGCCATTTGCTGTCATTCCCGCGTAACCGGGAATCTATTTTCAAGAGCTGTATAAAATGCTGGTTTATAAAAAAGTGCAAAAGTATAGAAACCATATAAAAAAGTACTCATACAAGATTGCTTAACCATAAAGTTCTCCGTAGATGAATACCTCATCTTATGAATGCAACTTGATATAAAGCAGCCTTTTAATGGTTAGGTGTAGCCCCTGTATCTGAATCTGTCTTCTTGCTCTGTGCAAAGATAGCCAGCTCTTTTATCTTATTATTAGCTCCTCTTAACCGTCTGCTAAACACCTGAGTCAGCTTCTTGAAGAGTTTTAAGGTCAAGATGTCGTCGTAACCTTCCATGATACGTCTGTCAAACTCAAGGAGTACAACGTCGTCATATGCCTTTGCGCGCGCTGAGCGTGGCGAGCCATCGAGAATACCCATTTCGCCAAAACAACTACCTCGTCGAAGCCGTGCCAGCACCTCCTCTCTCTTTCTCTCAATCCCCTTGGTTATGGCGATGATCCCATCCACGATCACGTAAAACCTGTCCGGCCTCTCACCCTCCTCAAATATAACATCCCCTTCCCTATACTTTCTGCACTTACAGAGCTTTAACATGGACATAAGCTCATCATCTGAGAGGAACGAGAAAAAGTCCAGGTCTCTAATCTTTCTCACCGTCTTGGTTATGGCAATGGGAACACTCCTGATGGCGTCATTAATAGCCTTTTCAACATCGCTCATCTGAAAGGGGTACTGCAAGACAGATGTTACACCCTCCCTGTACATCCGTTTTAACTCACGGACATTGATTTCGCTGTCGATCATCAGGATTACCCTCAAGGGATGTTCCTCATGGTACTGCCTGAGTTTCTCAAGAAGCTCCTCGTCGTATTTCATTATGGTATTGTAATCGGCCAACAAGAGATCAACCTTTTCGCTTTTGAGGTTGTTCATCAGACTACTTACCTTCGATACCCCCATGACCTTCGTATAGCCTAAGTAATTCAACGACCCCTTGGCAAAGTCCAAACTCCTCTGATCAGAGTTCAAGATTATAACATTTAAACTGCTTTTTTCCATTGCTTTAGCCTATCTTAATATTTATCATTATTTCACATTTCCTAATCTATGTTTAAATATTACCAGAATACCACATTGTTGTCAATGGGACGTATATAGAATGGTACATAAGTAACTTATGGGTCGTCTTGTCATTTTGTCATTGCCGTGCAAGACAGGGCAATCCACAAGCTAATAGATTCCTGCTTTCGCAGAGCCTGCCCCTGCCTTGAACAGGGGAATGACATAGTTTCCCACGACTGCACCCTTATTAAAGTTGATTTGACAATGTTCAGGGGTAGATATTATAATTTATAGAGGTAAATGATGGAGGTATGGGCTTTATGATGAAGAAAATCGTATTTTTAGTATTGTTCTTTTTATTATCGGTTAGTACAGCGATGGCTGCTAGTACATACACTTTTGTTACAAAGTGGGGGGGGAGTGGTAATAAAGATGCCCAGTTCTCCGCACCAATAGATATAGCCAACGACACATCAGGCAACATCTACATCGTTGACAAGAATAACAATCGTATACAGAAGTTCTCATCAGGCGGTCAATTCATATCCAGCATGGGGAGTATCGGTACAGGAAATGGTCAATTTACCACACCCAGTGGGGTAGCAACAGATTCGACGAGCAACTTCTACGTTGTTGATACAGGCAATAGTCGTATCCAGCTTTTTAGTTCAATCGGTGGGTTCATATCAAGCTGGGGCAGCCCTGGCTCTGGAAATAGCCAATTTTCCAACACTCTCAGGGCAGCCGTAGACAGGACTTACGGTACTGTCTATGTTGCTGATACGGGCAACAACAGGGTACAGAGGTTTAGCTCAAGGGGTGGATTTTTAGGCACCTTTGGCAGCCCTGGAAGCGGGAACGGTCAGTTTAATCAGCCTAAAGGTATAGCAGTTGACTCAGCGGGCAATATATACGTAGTTGATTCAGGAAATAACAGGATTCAAAAATTTGACCAATACGGTACGTTTATATCAAGCTGGGGTAGTCTAGGCAGTCTGGATGGCATGTTTAATGCCCCATACGGTGTGGCTGTCGATACCTCAAACAACGTCTACGTCTCTGACTATGGCAATAACCGTATCCAGAAATTTACCTCAACCGGTCTATTTGTAACCGCGTGGGGCAGCGCTGGCTCTCAGGATGGTCAGTTTAACGGCCCAGCAGGTCTAACCGTAGACACATCGGGCAACGTCTACGTCGCTGATGAAAAAAACAACAGGGTCCAAAAGTTCACAGCATCGGCAATCACCGGACTAACCATACCAACAAACTTTGCCATAACACAGATCACAGGAGGCCTTCGTCTAAACTGGGACACCGCAGCAGGTGCAGCCACTTATGTGGTTTATTGGGGAACTTCAGCTTCGATAAGCGATACGAACTACTCAGGGTCCTTTAGCACAGCCAGCACTACTTATGATCACACAGGACTTACCCCTGGGACCACCTACTATTATCGAATAAAATCCACCAATGGGACTAATGTAAGCGCCTTGTCTGGTGTGATCTCCATGACTTACCAAGTTAGCACACTCACTGTTAGGCTTGTCGGTGCAGGTAGCGGTACTGTCACAGCCTCACCCGGGATACTAACCTGGAGCGTTAGCGTTGGCACCGCCGACTACGACCCTGGCACTGTTGTTAAACTGACACCAACTCCGGCAACAGGCTCTTTTTTTGCCGGTTGGACTGGCTGTGATAACGTTACAGCAGATTTGTGCAGCGTTACCATGAACACATCAAGGTCAGTGACTGCATCATTTGCGACTGTTGGAAGTTACACCCTGACTGTAACAATGACCGGCGCAGGCACTGGCACGGTTACGACCTCATCTGGTAATATTATTTGGAATGGCAACACCGGCTCCGCCAGCATCTCTCCCAACACTGTTGTCACCCTCACTGCGGCACCTTCAATCGGTTCTGTCTTTGAGGCCTGGACGGGCTGTGACTCCGTCTCAACCAACACGTGTACTGTTACTATGACGGCTTCCAGGTCAGTGTCAGCCTCATTTATTGTTGCGAATAATCTAGCCATTGCAATGCTAGGAAGCGGCGCTGGCACGGTGATAGTTTTACCAGGTACCCTAACGTGGAACGGTACCATCGGTTACGCAAGCTACACCCCTGGCACTGTAGTAACACTTACTGCGACGCCTTCGGCCAGTTCTGTCTTTACGGGGTGGGCCGGCTGCGACTCAACCACAGCCAACACATGCACCGTTACAATGAAAACTGATAAGGCCATAACCGCTACTTTTACACTCATAACTAATCCCACATTGACCGTTACACAAGCTGGCAGCGGCACCGGTACCGTTGTAGTTACACCCGGGACCCTTACGTGGAACGGTAATACCGCCACTGCCAACTACGCCATAGGTACTGTTGTCACCCTTACTGCAACGCCTTCAACTGGTTCTGTCTTTGTAGCCTGGACTGGCTGTGATTATGCCGCAACCAACTCATGCACAGTAGCAATGAGTAGTAGTAGGACAGTTGTAGCCACTTTTAAGGTCTCTCGCCCAGCAAAGATGGACTTTGACGGCGATGGGAGAAGCGACCTTATGTTTTATAATTCGTCTACCGGCATGGCTTTCATTTGGTTGATGGGCGACGTCTCCATATTATCAGGCCGTTCACCTGGTGCTATGTCTGATACTAGTTGGCGGATAAAAGGCATTGGGGACTTCGACGGCGATGGCAAAAGCGATGTCCTGTGGTACAACACCTCCAATGGAGACTTCTACATCTGGCTTATGGATGGCACTACGGTAAAGGCAGCGGGTTCACCAGCAATTGTGAAGTCTCAACAGTGGCTGATTATAGGCATCGGGGACTTCAATGGCGACGGCAAGAGTGACATACTGTGGCATAACACCTCCACCGGTCAGACATACATCTGGTTTATGGATGGCGCCTTTATATCCTCCGGCGCCTCCCCTGCTGCCATAGCCGATACCAACTGGCAGATAAAAGGCATCGGGGACTTCAATGGCGACGGCAAGAGTGACATACTGTGGCAAAACGCCACCACCGGCCAGACCTCCATCTGGTTTATGGATGGCGCTGCTGTATCCTCCGGCGCCTCCCCTGCAACCATAGCCGATACCAACTGGCAGATAAAAGGCATCGGGGACTTCAATGGCGACGGCAAGAGTGACATACTGTGGCAAAACGCTACCACCGGCCAGACCTCTATCTGGTTTATGGATGGTGCTACTGTATCCTCCGGCGCCTCCCCTGCAACCGTGGCTGATACCAACTGGCAGATAAGGAACATCGGGGACTTCAATGGCGACGGCAAAAGCGACCTCCTGTGGTATAACACCTCCACCGGCGTCTATTACATATGGCTCATGGACGGTTTGACTATCAAAAGCACAGGTTCGCCAGCGACATTGCCCGATCCCAACTGGAACGTAATAAGATAATGTGAAATATTTAATAGACACCGAAGACATAAAGGGCTCTTACGTAAAGGGAGTGGGTAGTGGTATAATAGTGGCAAAACAGATAAGGAGACAGATCTATGCAAATGGTAGAGAATTTATTTGAACAGGTACTAAACATACAGTTGCCGTGGAAGGTAAAGAGTGTTGATTTTAGAGATGCAGAAAAGGTAATTAATATACATATAGATTTCGAGAGAGGAAGTGTATTTAAATGTGCTAAATGTGGAACAGATTCGAAAGCTTATGATACAACAGAGAAGAGGTGGCGGCATCTTATTTTTTTTCAATATGAGAGTTATATAATAGCAAGAGTACCAAGAACTGATTGTAAAAAATGTGGAATTTTGCTGGTAGACATACCTTGGGCGCGCAGAAGTTCTGATTTTACATATTTATTTGATTCTTTAATGATGATTCTTTGTAGAGAGATGCCTGTAAATAGAGTGTCTAAAATTATGAAAGAAGATGATGAAAAACTATGGAGGATAATTCATCACTATACAGAAGAGGCAAGGAAATTAGAGGACTATTCAGATGTAAAAGCAATAGGAGAAGACGAAGCATCTAAAAAAAAAGGTCATGATTATGTCACATTATTTGTAGATTTGGATGACAAGAAAACAATCTTTGTAACTGAGGGTAAAGGGTCTGAAACAGTTAAGCAATTTAAAGAAGATTTTGAAAACCACAATGGTATAGCAGAAAATATAAAAGATGCCAGCATAGACATGTCGCCTGCATTTATAAAAGGAATAGAGGAGACTTTTCCAAACGCTGAAATAACATTTGATAAATTTCACATAATGAAGATAGTAAACAGTGCAGTAGATGAAGTAAGGAAAAATGAAGTGAAGGAACAAGAG
>PEAB01000152.1 GCA_002753395.1 Nitrospirae bacterium MYbinv3
TTCATACTGCCCTCCATTGTTTTAGATGTTTTTTCTTCAATAATATATTCTAAAACATTTGTGAGGGCTTACTCTACATGCTCCGAAAGTCCCCCATGAATTTCTTATGCACCCCCAGTGTTCCCTTTATTTGACTTTTTGAGATAAACTGCGTTAAAATGAGGATATGCTAAATGGCTAAATGAATACACACGCTTTGGAGGTTCGTTAGATGCCTATATACGAGTTTGAATGTACCAGTTGCAAAAAGATCCAAGAGGTCATGCAAAGATTCAGTGACCCGCCTATCAGTGTCTGTCCTGAGTGCGACGGTGAGATGAGAAAACTGATCTCGTCAACCTCGTTTGTGCTAAAAGGCAATGGCTGGTATGTGACCGATTATCCTTCGCAGGATAGAAAGAATGCCGCGCAGTCAGAAAAATCTGAAACCAAGCCTGCTGAGACAACAGCTAAAACTGGTAGCGAATCTACAACTACAGGGGAATCAACAACTACAGGTGAGACAAAGACATCTGTTGAGTCCAAACCTGCCAGTGAATCAAAAAGCGCTGCAAGTGAGGCTAAACCTGCCTAATCACATAACTCCTTATGCCACTTTTACTACTTAACTAATATTGACAAATGAAGTCGTCAGTGTTATATTAAAACCATTAAGCTACAGAATAACCAATTCATTAAATCGTTATTTCAGGTGAGAGGGATTTAATATCATGGCAGATTTAAATAACATAATAGATTATATAGGGCATAAGAAGGAAGACTATAAGAGGTATGACTTCTCAGAGGCTCAGGCTATAGCATTAAAGACATTTTTTGATTTAGCACAGGAGTTTGATGAGATTGAGGATATCTATCTGCTATGTGTTGCAATACCAAAGGTCTTTCTTGACCTTGACGCAAGGCTATACCTGTTAGACCAGAAGGAGATGGAGTTTACCCTGGTCTCCTCCACTGATACGCCTGGAGGTATCTTTGATGACACGCTGCCAGATTATATCCAGCCTCAGTGCAAACCTTATCGTGTAAACGGCAGGATAGTGATAACCATAAGGGGAAAGAAGATGTTGAGCGAACAGCTCCCTCATACCCATAAAGGCAACTATCTAGGCTTCCTGGAGATTTATCCTGATACGGGACTGAACGAACACGACGTTTTTTTTCTGGAAAAATATGCAAACCGCATAGGCTATAACATCCACAATAGATTCCTGCTAAACAAGAATATAGAACACCTGAGGTTTATCCAGTCACTGGTTGCAGACATTGAGCATAACATAATTGTACCCAATATGGTCTTTAAGCTCTTTTTGAGAAGGCTTAAGGGAAAGATAACCAAAAATAGAGAAATAGAAAAAAAACTATCCATTTACACCAATGACGATACCTGCGACAGTATCTGCATCGAAAGATTACTGGATGAACTGGCTGATGTTAATAGCGGGCTATTTGAGGAGTTTTCAAATATTGAAAGACACTACCAAAATACCACGCTGTTTTTAGAAACTCTGCTACGAAAGAGTCACTTCGATAAGGGACAGCTTACGCTGAGAACCAAGCCGTGCAACATGAAACGGGACATCATACAACCACAGCTAGAGCAGTTTGAAGAACGGTTTAAGGAGTCTGGGATTATAGTTGAAAGTACCCCGTGTGAATCCGAGGAGGCAGACGTCATAACACTCGTAGACCTTGGCCTGATTGCACAGGTCTATGCCAATCTGTTCTCAAACGCCCTTAAATACTCTCAGGAAGTGATTAATCAAAAGGGGGATAAGGTAAAATTTGTCAGGTATTGCAGAGACATAAAAAAAGATTATTTCGGTATGGGGAAGGACGGTATCAAATACTCTGTATTTAATACAGCGCCGCACATTAAGCCAGAGGAGAGGGATAAAATATTTGAAGAAGGATATCGCGGCTCAAACTCTTCAAGTAAACCGGGTAC
Organism: Nitrospirae bacterium MYbinv3; assembly: GCA_002753395.1. GTDB lineage: Bacteria > Nitrospirota > Thermodesulfovibrionia > Thermodesulfovibrionales > Magnetobacteriaceae > Magnetobacterium. The sequence continues at coordinate 1,946 of PEAB01000152.1, forward strand.
AGGACACGGCCTGACGTTTATAAAAAACGCCGTTGATATCCACGGGGGCATCTTCGGTTATGAACCCCAACCCCTCGGTAACAACTTCTACTTTGTCTTACCTAAATGAACGAGTCTTTAATCTTATGTTGTAAGTACATGGACATAAGTATTTATACATATTTAGGATTGAGTATTATGGGGTCAAGGTGGCTGCTCCCCTTGTGTGTGGGTCTAAGGGATGGGGTTGCGAACCCCTGCGTCAGTAGGCAAAGCCCTCAATTTTCTCTTTTCTCGTGTATAATTAATTATGGGTAGGTCATTAACACTTTCAGATAGCACCTAAGTGATAGAAAGAATAAATTACATATATAAACGTATGTCCTACGCAGCCCTTCGTGCGGGCAGGAGTCCTGAAGAGGTCAAACTCATAGCCGTTACAAAGCATATCCCTATGGAAACCATCGCACAGGTCATAGATATTGGATTGAGAAACCTCGGTGAGAGCTACATCCAGGAGGCGGTAAAGAAGATAGAAGACCTAAACAAGGCTGACCCCGTAACGAGACTCTCCTGGCACCTGATAGGTCACCTCCAGAAAAATAAGGTCAAACACGCTGTAACCCTGTTTGATGTCATACATAGCCTGGACTCTATAGAGCTTGCCAAAGAGATAGACACACACGCTGCAAGACTTGGAAAGGTACAGAGCGTCCTCATACAGGTAAAGCTGGCCGAAGAACATACAAAAAGCGGCGTAGCAATAGACTTGGTACCGGCATTTATTGATGCCATACGAGGTCTGAGTCATGTGAGTGTGGTTGGATTTATGACCATCCCACCATTTCTTGAAGACCCGAAGGAGGTCAGACCGTACTTCAGACAGTTAAATCAGCTTAGAGAGTCAGTTTATGGTATGGGATTTAAAAACCTTGAACTCTCAATGGGTATGTCAAATGACTACGAGGTCGCCATCGAGGAAGGTTCAACCTTGGTCAGGATTGGCACGGCCATTTTTGGGCCGAGGTGACATCACTGTGAGTATCACGCACATAAACGAAAAACGTGTTATTGAGACGTTTATAGAACTTGTTAAGATACCATCCCCATCTTTTGGTGAGCAGGTTGTTGGAAGGAGGCTTATAGAGATCTTGCAGAAACTCTCATTTGAGGTTGAAACGCTTGAATTTAAAGATACGTTTAATATACTTGGTCGCAAGAAAGGTCGAATAGATGGAGCCTTGCCGTTATTGTTGAGTGCTCATATGGATACGGTAGAACCTACAAAGGCGAACATTAAGTACAACCACAATGGTGGTATCATTGCGACCCTCGGAGATACCATCCTAGGAGCGGACGACAAAAGCGGTATTGCCGAGATAATAGAGGCGCTGACCGTATTGAACGAAACTGGAGAGCCTCACGGTGATATCGAGGTGCTTTTTACTTCAGCGGAGGAAAAGGGGCTGCAGGGTGCTAAACATGTCAACTACGACATGATAAAGAGTCGTCATGCGTTAGTCTTGGACAGCAGCGGGCCGGTTGGAAGGATTGTCCTGGCTGCACCCACTCACATAACATATCGTATGACCGTAACTGGAAGGGCAGCACATGCAGGTATAGAACCCGAGAAGGGTACAAGCTCTATCACCGCTGCCGCCAAGATAATATCCTCCATCATTGACGGCAGGATCAATGCCGAGACTACCGCTAACGTTGGCCTTATACGCGGCGGTACGGCAACAAACATTGTGCCTGTGGAAACTATCGTTGAGGGGGAGTTCAGGAGTTTTAATATCGATACCTTAAACAAGATAAAGGATGCAACATTTGATACGGCAAAAAACATAGCCCGAAAGAAACAGGTAAAACTCACAATCCAACAACAACAGCAGTATCCCGGTTACTATAACAAACAAGATGCCCCGTTTGTCTGTCTCATCAATGGTGCCATCGAACGCTCAAATATCACACCGGCTTACATACGGTCTGGCGGAGGGTCAGACGCCAATATATTCAATCAGCACGGCATAATAGCCATCCCATTATCCACCGGTATGCAGAAACCTCATACAACCGAAGAACACATATACACCAACGACCTCACCAAGGGTAGCCTCGTCATATTAGAGGTCTTAAGGGCGTTGGGAAGTTCTGCTTTTGCATAAGGCTGACGAAGATATTCATATGGCATTTATGATGCCAATGCGAGCGCCGAGTTACTTGAATGTCTTGTTGGAACCTTGACTACCTCCTTGATCAGTAATTCAAACTCCCTGTCTGCGATTATTCCATCAAGTTTTGCCGCTTCATTCCCTGATAGTACGTTATCACTGTGAAGGTTGTAGCGTCTGTCTATATATTGATATGGGGTGCATAAGAAATTCATGGGGGACTTTCGGAGCATGTAGAGTAAGCTCACAAATGTTTTAGAATATATTATTGAAGAAAAAACATCTAAAACAATGGAGGGCAGTATGAATAGTATAACAAAGATATGAGATAATACAAGAGGTGAAGTTTTATCAGAAGTAATAGAGATGCTATTGAACTTAGTAAAGGATAAGTTGGGAGAAGGTTTTGATATAAACAAGGTGGAAGAGAGTTTAACAGA
>PEAB01000027.1 GCA_002753395.1 Nitrospirae bacterium MYbinv3
AGCGATATTCTGTCACCTCTGGCTCTATCGGGGGTATTTCAAATACTTGCCATCTCCGGGGATCCTTTATACTCTCCTTCGATAACTCTGTCTTACAACATTGGCAAATTTTAGGGTATATATCAATTATATGGTCTACATCCTCAATTGGAACTAACTATCTCGCTGTACCCTTATGCCCTGGCTGACCACCAGCTTTACGTCTTTTACTTTTACCACTCTTCTCTTTTTCCTTGTTACCTTTGAAATGATCCGTAGAGGGAGGTTTGGACGAGTTTTGGGAGTTCTTATCCAAACCAGCTAATTTCTCCTTTTAACTGTATATTCTCAAGGTGATACTCAAGCAGCTTTGCTACTGTCGGCTCCTTGCCTGAATCATATAATGTCTCTGCTGCTATTCTATCCACTTCTTATCTCTTATCATATTATTGACAAAACAATTATAACTTAATTTGTATTTACTGTCAAGTTAATTTTGTACTCTCTATAGGAGGTGAACTATTACAATTTTTTAGTAGTGGCCCCTCTTACCTCAACACTATATAAGAGGAGTCTTTTTGTCTAATCTCTGAAATGGTACGTCAGGGTCAATGCAGCTTTCAGGCGTGCCTGTGAGGGTGAACATTAGACAAAATGGACGGGATTGGGTTCTCTAAAAAAGAGCTTGCAAAGTGGTGACAAATATGTCATCATAGCCTTGATGAGAAACACCAGACAGATTTCGTGGATCAAGGCAGCGCGTAGAGACTTCGAGGAATTTCCTGAAGACGTGCAAGATGACATCTTTGACGCGCTTACGGTTGCTGCCGAAGGCGGCAAATCGGACAAGGCAAAACCGTTCAAGGGTATTGACGGCGGCGTGTTTGAGATTGCGATTCGGTATCGCGGCGATGCTTTCCGCTCAATTTACGCCGTTAAAATCGGTGAAAAAATTTGGGTAATCCATGCCTTTCAAAAGAAATCGAAATCTCGAGCTAAAACGCCACAAATGGATGTCGATCTTATCCGTGAACGTCTTAGACGACTAAAGGAGGTTTTAAAATGAAAAACGTCGATATGGAACTGGTGCATGGAAGTGGCAACATTTATCGTGACTTTGGACGACCGAACGCGGGACTTGCGCAGGCTCGTGCTATCATAGCGGCTAAGATCATCGCCATACTTGACGAACGCAAGCTCACGACGCGCGACGCTGAGAGGCTGACAGGGGTTTCGCACTCCGAGTTTTCGCGCATCCGTAATACACAACTTAGGAGATTTACACTCGACCGGATGATTACAATTCTCGGCAAGCTCGACGAGGATGTAGAGGTAAATGTTACCTTTGTGCCACGTCCTTCTTTGCAAGAAGGTGTACACGTCTAAGCGATGACATAGTGCAAATACCCTCTGGTATAGGTAAACTGAGGGAAGTTCCTGGTGTGTTTAGTCAGGGCGAAACACACCAGGAATTAGAGGATAATATTCGAGAGGCCTATAAGCTCATCAAGGGTGAAGATGAAGGTGTGAATCACACTGATATTGTTACTAAAAAAATAGCAGTTGAAGTTTGAAGAGACGCGAGCTTATACGTGATATTATGAGCTTGGTATGCTATCTAAAGCAACATAGCAGTAATAATGTAAAATGCCTATGCAGTTAACTCCGTCCAAGTAATTCCGGAGGAAGAGACACATGCTGTTACTAAACGATCAAACAATTGTCCTTCCCACCTTCTTCTGTTCAAACGATAGCAAAACTCATCAAGATACCTTTGAAGATGCTTTTTAGCTGTGCCGTGATATGTACCTTCTAAGAAAGATTTTGCATTCGACGCCAATATGTGAACCCATTTTAGCACTGTGTGAGCTTTTTTGCCTTTTACAACCTTTTTGTCATGTTGGTGTTCTGTCGTGTTTATAATGTTATACGCATTAAAGCCATCGGTTTTTAAGACTTATTTTGGCTGTATATCGCTGTTAATGGAATTCAAAATGTTTTCACCGTTAACTGCATCCACAACAGTCATTTTGGCATAGTTCATAGCATCACCATCTGTTGCTACTTCTATAAGAACTGGTGTTTTACCTGTGCCACGCCCTCTCTTATCTCCTTCTCTTGTTCCCCCAAAGTACGAATCGTCTAGCTCGATAATCCCAGCAAGCTTATAATCAGTATCTCTGTCGGACATTGCTTTACGTATCTTATGTAACATAGTCCAGGCAACCCACGTGCTCACATCTAACTTCTTTGATAATGCTAAGGCTGATATACCTCGTTTATCTGTACTTATCAGATATATCGCCCAAAACCATTTCACCAACGGAGTTCTAGTCTTATGCATCACTGTACCTGCTGTCACAGATGCTTGATATTCACACTTCTTGCACTCATATAGTTCCCTTTTGGGTAGGTTGATATACTCAGTATGATTACACTTGGGACAAACAAAACCTGATGGCCATCTAAGTTCGAATAACCTCTTCTGGCACGCCTCCTCTGTGCTATACTTTTTTTGAAAATCTATAAGGTCTATTTCTTCATATTGCTTTTTCATATCTACCTCCTTAATATCATTTTCCCTATATTCTACCATACTACCGGAGCTAACTCAATAGGCAATTAATGTAATAATGATATTTATGTTAATCCACAAAATGGAAGGAAAGCACCTGTGCCTAGACATACTGAAATAAAAGAGAGCTTATGTGCCCTGATAAAGAAACAACTTGGACTGTAATAGTCAGTGGTTGACATATGCTTCGGTGTAACTTCTATTAGTGTTGATAACAAATCCTTCGGTAATTCATGCCTTTTTCTTTTACTATTAGCTATTATCGACAGTATACTATTATTATTGCCATGCTAAGACATGAGGGTTCTGGGTTGCTGCTTCATACCGTTTACAGCGCTAACCGTGTTCATAGAACGGGGTGTCATAAGGACATACCAACGCTCAAAAATACTGCATTAATCCATGGTTTCAAGTCGCTTACAAGTGTCCTCACGAGGTTGCCATCGTAGCGATATAGGGGTTAGAATATCTCCTGTAAATATGCCACTTTACCGTAACATTAGCAGCAATTCTCACTGAATTTGCAGAATGGCTTTTTATAAGGATTTTACTGTGTATATGAAAAATGTTTTTCGCGGTGTATTTATAGTATATTGCCTATATATCAATAAGTTATATTCATTATCAGTGAGAATAGCTGGTGATCCTCCTGGTGGATATACTGGTGAAAAGTTATATACTGGTGCAGAATTAGCAAGCGTTATCAAGTTTGAAACCAAAAGTGTTAATATGGTTGAAAAATTTAATGGAAAACATAATCCTCCAGAGATGATCTTTGAAAATCCAAAAGCATATAAATCATCTACTAACCCTGCATCTTTAGCCTTCAACAGTATATTTGATGAACATTTTTTACCAGCGTTTTTAATACTTGTACTCAGGACTTTTGGCTCTATCCCTCTCATAAACGCCATCAATGCAAAGAAATCGGAAGTTTCAGTAAAATAGACGAATTAAACTTACGTATTGAAAAAATGCGCTTAATAGGGGGCACTTGAAAAGACAAAGGATCCACGTGCGCTAGAGCCGCTAATTAATGCACTTAAGTAAGAGGATATCGTTGTCAGAAAAAAAGTGGTAAATGCATTGAAAACGATACCAGGTAAGAGTTTTCCTCTCGATCCAGGGTCTAAATAGCAGTTGAGTAGAATTATGGGTAAATTTGCATATATAGGTAAAAACCGATATATACCAAGATAAGTCAGGTTTGCAAAAATCTTGTCATTCCCGCGTAAGCGGGAATCCACTCCGTAATCCCGTCAAGACGCATAGATTCCTGCTTTTGCAGGAATGACATTTTCATGTTATTGGATGTCAAGGTCAAAATCTTTTTGCAAACTCCATTTAGTTTAGTATACATAGCATCATTAGACAACAGGAGTCATTTGGTAACCTTACCCTTAATCGTAACGCGATAAGGTAAAAGCTATGCCTGCGTCTAAGGTTTTCTCCTTGCAGCGTCTATTACGCGACGAAAGACAGGCGACCCGAACAACGGGCGTTCACACAGCTTGAGGGTCTTTTCGGCAACTTCACCGAAGGGGTCAGCCTTGATTACGGTTACCAAAGGAACCCAGTCAGGCGCTTGACCTCTGGTCAGGATGTCTTCTATCGCAGCAACCGTAAATTCCTCATGTACCAAGTGCCTGTGTTTCATGTGTCAAGACCAGGCAACGAGGCGGGAGGAGGTGTTTGACCGGAAGCTCGGGTATCACGCCAAGCGTCAATTCTGCTTTGCGTCTGTTGGGCTGACGATGAAGGGTCAACGCGCAACGTTTTTTCACAGGCATTTAGCAGCCAATCTGATATTTTACCGCACACGGCGGCCACATGTTCCCAGCGGTTAAACGGAGGGCGAACGCCTTTGTATTCGGAAAGGTCAACTTTATCGAGGTCATAGGGTGGTGGAGCAGCTAATTGCATCATCAATTGGGTGCGCACAACCCACACGTCGCCGCTCTTTTGCGGATAGAAGTCATCCATACTCCACAGAGCCTCACCGGCGACGTCTATTCCCATGTGCGCTGCCAGAGCTGCCAAATCAAGATAGTCTCTTGTCGCGTTGCGTTCGAGGCACAGGAATGCCTTGATGCGGAGCACTTCAGGCAATGTCGGTAGAACCACATCGTATTCGCCCACACGCATGACCGTTGTTTCCAAAGGTTGCGCACGGCGTAATTGACGCACGCCAGTTTCGACCCCATCCAGCGAACCAAGAATCAGGACTGGACGCTTGAATCGCGCCGTCTCCCATCCGGCAACCGACTCCAGTTCGGTTAGGACGGTGTCAAAGCGTTCACGGAGATCGGAGAGAACATGATCATGGTCAAACGAGAAACGATGACCAGCGTAAAGCGCCGAGGCTGTTCCGCCGACAAGCACAGCTTCCGGTAACACGCCTTGCAACCGGCACAGCGAAGCCAGCACGTCTTCCCATGTTTCGTCTGTTTTGCTCATGAGCCCATTATATCACAAACGGCCTTGTTGTAGCAGGTGAGAAAAAAAACGCCAGAGACAAGCGAGGGCATTTGAACGGAAACGACCTACAGCGTCGCGCGTCGAGAGGACTCCTGCCCTTATCGGTGTGGGACGACACAGCGTCAGACCGATCACAAGTATCACCGTCTTGCGTGAGCAGCAGAGGGCTGCAGCAAGGGCAGTGGGTCGGAAAATCCTTGAGGAAGAAAGGCAGAAGGCCAAGGCGGCGCGTAAGGCAGCCCGCCCCTTGCTGCAAACCCTGTCTGTGCACATTAGACAATTTGAGTCTTTTTGTCTAGTGTCTAAAACACCACCCCTGTATTGACGCGGGTTTCCGGCCTTTCCAAACCCACAAACATTAGACAAAATGGTAACCTATCACAAAAACTGTGTGATGAGGAGTTTTGTCTTGGCTATACCCACAATTGTGGTTACAATAGAACATGGTATTTGAATGGTCTGAACCAAAACGGCTTGCCGTTCTGAAAGCGCGGAATCTGGTTTTCTCGATGCATGATCTTTGTTTGACGGGAGGCCTTTATACACCTTTCCAACAAGAAGCACATCAACATTCGCGTGGATGCCGATGTGCTTGACTGGTTCTGTAGCAAGGGCAGAGGGTATCAAACCTACATGAACAACGTGTTACGTGCTTTTGTGGCATCGAGAGCGCAAGGCGAACAAAAGAAGATAAAACGCACTGACCGGACTGAATGATCGAGCGCAAACATCTGACCGGCATTCGAGTGTTTAGTGATGGTGACACAAAAATATAGCCTTGGTGTACTTTATATGGTACTCTACTCTCAATCAAGACAGCCCGCGTTATTCTGTCAATATCGACAAAGACAGTGTTTAGGCCTATGTGGAACAAGCAGGGTGGAAGCCACTAAAGTGCGGAGCCGTAAACGGCTTGCTGCTCAATAAAATATATCGACCGGCTGATGTTAAGAAACCTAAAGCGCCCCGAGGTTGAAAACGACCTGAAGAAATCTGGCTTTATGTGGTTCAAGACAACCCTGACAAAGCTGACATACTCCTTTTACCTCAACCAGATAAGAGGAGTCATTTTGTCTAATCTCTGAAACGATACACCAGCAATGACGCCGCTTTTCGACGTGCCCAAGAGGGTGACAAAATGATAACCTCCATGTTTGTGTTGATATTTTCTACACAACACTGTAAACTAAAAGTATACAGTGTTGTGTCCTATGACAGGCAAAAAGGAAGGAAGCCGTAACCATCAACATACGCGCCAAAGCGCAACGACGTGATCTCATTGACCAAGCCGCAGAACGACTTGGCCGCAGTCGTTCAGATTTTATGCTTGGGGTTGCGTGTTGTGAAGCTGAAGACGTGTTGCTTGATCAAGCGTTTTTTACGGTCAACGCTGTAACTTTTACCCAGTTTCAGGAGATGTTTGACCAGCCGTTACCGCCAACCGACAAGCTACGCCGGTTGCACAAGACGAATGCTCCTTGGGAAAAATGACAGCCTTAGTTCTGACGTCCCCGACTCCCATCTCAGCCGATCATGTTCTTGACGGTTTTGACTGTGGAGAGCCGACACTGGATGAATGGCTGAAAAAGCGGGTACTCAAGAACCATACTTCAGGAGTCTCACGCTGCTTTGTTCTTTGCCACGATGCGGATGTTATTGGTTATTACAGCTTATCAGCAGGGGTAATCAGGCAGGAATTGGTCGCTAAAACAATGCGATGCAATATGTCCGAACCCCTGCCGGTTTTGCTGTTTGGTCGACTGGCGGTTGACCGGCGTTATCACAATCAGGGACTTGGTCGCGATCTGTTACGAGACGCCATGATCCGAGCCGTTACCGTCTCTGGCGATGCGGGTATATTTGCTCTTATTGTTCATGCGTTGTCGGAACAGGCAAAGCGTTTTTATCTGCCGCGTGGATTCGTATAGTCGCAGTTGCAGTCGATGACGCTTATGATGACTTTGACAACAGTGCGCTCCATTCTGGCTGAACCGGATTGAATGACCGAACGGAGAAAACCTATGAACTTGCAAAGAAACACAGTGTTCAAAAGATTGCCTAATGATACATCGTCTGATACCGCATTATAATTTACCGCATACTCAAGTACTCAAGAAGTTGCTTGGGTGCATAAGAACCACCATGACCTTACGGACACAACAAGCAATGAAAGTCCTTGATTATGTAGGTTATTTTTAGACTTTCATATAAAAGTCATGGGAGTTTAATGGGGTCAAGAGGGCAGGCCCCCTTGGGGGGGGCTGAGGGGTAATGCTGTTGACTTAAGCATTAATATGTATGCACATGGGCGATATTTTAAGCAGCCACTCCTGACATTTACAGGGTCAAGGGAACAAGCTCCCTTGTGGGAGAGTCTAAGGGAGGGCAAAGCCCTCCTTTTTTCATCTTCACAACCTTAAGTCAACAACATTAGATCTGAGAGGAGGGGTTGCGAACCCCTGCGACAGTGGGCAGAGCCTCTCCTTCTTTGACAAAACCCACGACTTTCTTATGCGCCCAGTTGCTTGGAGTTGCTTTGCGTTTTTTTGTATCACCATTATATAATGGATTATGGAGGTTGCTCATGAAAGCCACTCTTATATTTGATACACACGCATATGTGAAGAAGCTAAAGTCCGTTGGCTTTACGGAGGAACAGGCTGAGGTACAGGCAGAGGCCATGTCCAGCTTGATAGAAGAGGGCTTGGCCACAAAGCGGGATTTGAGGGAGCTTGAGCTTCGACTCTCTATCAGATTAGGCACTATTATGACAGCAGGTGTCGCAGCCATAGCCGTATTAATGAAACTTTTCACACACTGATCTCCAGAGGATTTCCCTTAAAGTGAAGTAAATAGTAGGGGCTTCTTAGGCCCCAATTAAGCGATACTCATTTACTTGTATAGACGTCTGCAACCTCTGTATTTTCGTTCTTAGTTCTTTCGTTTCTGCTGGTTCTGAGGATACTTGATTCTCTAAAACCTGCTCTTAAAAACTCGTCAAGAAAGGCACCGCCTTTCACAGCACCGGCGATTCAGGCAATCCAGTTCTTTATATCGCATACAGCCGTAGACTTTGCTGTCTCCTTCAGGATGATCTCGGAGGCGTAAACGGTACCGCCAGGGCGTAGGATGCGATACATCTCCTTAAAGATGGCTTCACGATTTGGGTTGAGGTTAAAGATACCATTTGCCAGGACAACGTCTGCGCTGCTGTCATTTAGTTCTATTTGGTCTACACCGCCCTGGTGAAACTGAACGTTTCCAACTCCGGTCTCTTGAGCTGCCATTACAGCACAGTCAACCATATCACTGCTAAAGTCGATGCCTATAACCTTTCCATTTACTCCTGTCTTAAGTGCCGCAATTATAGTATCAAGACCAGCCCCGCATCCAACATCGACAACAACTGCCCCCTCAGGGATATCGGCAAACACAGATACATTAGAGACCCCAGCAAAAGAATCCAATGCCCTCTTTGAAATCTTATCAAGCAACTCAGCGCTGTAACCAACGCTTTCAGCAAACGCCCTTCCTACAGGAAACGGATGCTTGTCTCTTGGGTTTACTGCAACGTTAGAGTACGCTTCACTAACCATCTTTTGCAAGTCACCGGCGTCATATCCTTTCTGTGACATAATGATCCTCCTTTTAAACATACATAGAAACTATAATAAGGGTGGATAAGAATATCATGGGTTTTAGAAATAGAAGGGAGGGCTTTGCCTACTGTCGCAGGGGTTCGCAACCCCCTCCCTCAGACCCACCCACAAGGGAAGGGGTGAGGCACCCCGGCCACAAAGAAGTCCTCTTGACCCCGTAAAAAATCTTCGTATCCGTGAATTTCTAATGCACCCGATAATAAAATATTATACAAACATTTATGTAAAATAGTTTAAAATTGTCATTACTGAAAAATGAAGACTATAGAACAGAAGATAGAGCTGTTAAGGGTAATAGCTAATCCTGTGAGGATTAAAATTCTTATGGAACTTGGTAGTGGTATCAGGTGTGCAGGTGATTTTTTGAAGTTACTCGACCTAAGCCAGCCTAATATTTCACAGCACCTCTCTGTGCTTAGAAACCATAAGATCGTTGATTATTACATGGATCATAAACAGAGGTGCTATTTTGTAACTGAACCTATGGTCTCTGAGGTTATTGAATTACTCAATAAAGACTTCCCGGAAACAACTCCAAGGCCAGGATTGTGTGAGATCCACAGCAATTCTCAATGAATTTGCCGAATGGCTTTTTACAACAGTTTTGCTGTGGGTATAAAATGTTTTTTTCGTAATGATCTTACAACAGATTGCTTAGATATCAATAGGTTATATGTGTTTTTAGTGAGAACCGCTGTGAGATCCAAGAATAAATTGACAAAGACAGCATAATATGTGTATTATCTGGTGAGTTGCCTTGTATAAGGAGGCTGTAAAATAGAGTTATCTAATGAAACGTTAGAAAGGGTTTAGAAATGAGACAAATCAGGCAAACGTATTATGTATTGAGTATTGCAATCTTGTTATTACTGCTATATGCAAATAGTTCATGTACAAAGAAGGAGGAGCCAAAGCAAGAGGTACCCCTAAGTACACAGCAACTCTTAGAAAGCACTAAAGAATTAAAGACAGCACAAAACGTGCCTACTGAGAACAACAAAGCGGATAGCAAGGAAACGCAGCATAAGAGCAAGGAAACGGAAAGCAAAGAAAGTCAGGTTAGTAATAGTTCACCACATAAAACTGAGGGAGCAAGCAGCCACAGCAGCAGTGACGATATACATCAGAAGGCGGAGAACGTTCATAAAAGCGAAAGCGGAGAGACCCGTCATACTGCTGAGATAGTCGTTCCTGATAGCGTTAAGGGCAAGTGGGAGTCGGTTAAGCTGACTATTACCGATAAGCAGACCAAGAAGAGTCAGGCTGTAAACGTTAAGCTTGGTTCTGAGTACAAGGTGCATGGTTCTAAGTTAACGATAAAGGTAGGGGACTTTTTGCCAGATTTTAAGATGGATGCCCTTACTATAACCTCTATGTCTAACGAGACGAAAAATCCAGCTGTCATCGTTACAGTCAAGGAGGAGGATAAGGAGATTTTTAAGGGATGGCTTTACTCGAAGTACCCTGAGATACACCCTTTTGAGCATGACAGATACGGCGTAATCCTCATGGAGGGGATTAAAACGAATTAGCCAACAGGTAAGGTGTAAAGGTTATGAAGATACTCGTAATAGGTGGCGGCGGCAGGGAACATGCCATTGTATGGGCGCTTTCAAAGTGCAGGCGCGTTGATAAGCTCTACTGTAGTCCTGGCAATGCCGGTATTGCTGAGCTGGCCAGTTGTCTGGATATCAAGGCAGATGACATAAAGGCGCTTGTGGATTTCGCTAAGTACGAATGGATAGATTATACCATTGTAGGACCTGAGGTACCATTGGTTGCTGGCATAGTGGATGAGTTTAACAGGGATGGGCTGAAGATAATAGGCCCAGGGCAGCAGGCAGCCAGATTAGAAGGTAGCAAGGTCTTTGCGAAGGATTTTATGAAGCGATATGGGATTCCTTCAGCCAAATACAAGGTGTTTACATCTTACATACATGCAGAGGAGTATGTCAGGATCGTGGGCACGCCTGTAGTTATTAAGGCTGACGGTCTTGCTGCGGGCAAGGGTGTTATTGTGGCTTGGTCGGTGGATGACGCCATAGAGGCTCTAAAACTCATTATGAAGGAGAAGGCCTTTGGTCATGCCGGAGACAGGGTGGTGGTTGAAGAGTACATAGAGGGTCAAGAGGCCTCTTTTATGGTCTTTACCGATGGAGAGCATGTGGTTCCAATGGTGAGTGCGCAGGACTACAAGCGGGCCTTGGACGGCGACAGAGGGCCAAACACCGGAGGCATGGGGGCCTATACACCAGCCTCAGTCATCAGCAGCTCTATGTATCAAGTTGTAATGGACAAGGTAATAACCCCCGTGATACATGCCTTGCGCAAGGAAGGTATCTTATATAAGGGGATACTATATGCGGGGTTGATGATAAAGGACTATATCCCCTATGTCTTGGAGTTTAACTGCCGGCTTGGTGACCCTGAGGCTCAGGCGGTACTAATGCGGTTGGAGACAGATCTGCTGGATATCATGATAGCCATACACAATCAAACGCTTGACAAGTTGGACGTCAGGTGGCGGCCTGGGGCGTCTATGACCCTTGTGGTTGCATCAGAGGGCTATCCGGGGAGTTTCAAGAAGGGCTTACCCATAAGCGGTCTAGAGAAATTAAAGGCAAGCAGCGACCTTTACGTTTTCCACAGCGGCACTGACTACGATAGCAACAACGTTGTTACCACATCAGGCAGGGTGCTCTCAGTTACAGCAGCCGGACCAACCCTAAATGCTGCTTGTCAGATGGTCTACGACAACGTAAAGAACATCCACTTTGACGGCATGTTCTATCGCCGTGACATAGGGGCATCACCTACTAACCTGAGCGCTTCCTGTGCCTCTTTGTAGTCTGGTTTAAGCGACAGCGCCTTGAAGTAGAACTCTTTTGCTTTCGTGTAATCCATTTTATATTCGTATGACAGCCCAAGGTAGTAGTAGGCGGCAACTAAGTAGGGGTCATGTCTTATGGCCTGTTGGTAGTGGTCGATGGCTTTGTTGTAGTTGGCCTTTAGGATATAGACGTTGCCGAGATTCAACTGTGCCAAGGCGTAATCAGACCTTATTGAGATGGCTCTTAAGAACTGCACCATAGCCTCGTCATATCGCCTTACCTTAAAAAGAGCGGTACCGTAGTTGTTGTGGGCCAGGTAGTTGTCTTGAGTTACCTTTGCGGCATGTCCAAAGACCTCTATATCGTTCTTCCAGCAGCCGATCTCCCTCCACGTTACAGAGATAAAGACTACCAACACAACTGCGACAGATGTAACCAACAAAGTTCTCAATGCCGGCCATCTTAAGATGGTGTCCGCTATCCCCCACGCTATGATCACGTAAAGGCCAATAAACGATATATACGAGTATCTATCTGCCATCGCCTGACCACCTGATTGGATGATCCCGATGTTTGGCAACAGGGTGCAGAGAAACCAGAACCAGCCGGTTATAAGGTAAGGGAGCCTCCTGCCATACCATAACACTAAAACGGTTAGCATGACCAAGACCGCGGTGGAGAAGATGACCTGAGTCGTGTCAAAGCTGCTGGGAAATGGATAATAAATAGCCAGATTGGAGGGCCACAGGAGTTTCCCTATGTATTGAACATAGGAGATTAGGCTGTTGTACACCCTGTACTTAAGGGCCAGGGTTTCTAAGGACATGGTGGTGCCGCCTGTTTTCTGAGAGATATAGGTCAACACGCTTATAAACATGGAAAAGCACAACAGCGGCAATTTCTCCAGCAGCAAGGCAAAAGCCCTCCTGTAAGAGTCAATCCGCTTCAATGGCCACCAATCAAGGAGTAAAAGGGCAGCTGGGATGGTTACGAAGGTAGGCTTGGCCATATAGCCGCAAAAAGCAACTATTAACAGGACGGCATACCTATTCAGCGAGGTCTTTTTCACGTACCAGCTATAGACCCATATAGTTAGAAACCACCACAGTCCAAGGAGTAGGTTTTTCCTCTCAGCGGCCCACGCCACAGACTCAACGGCAAGGGGATGCAGCGAAAACAGGGATGCCACAATCAGAGACGGCCACTTCTGACCAGTTACACGGGTTAAAGCAAGAAACAGTACAACGGTATTGATGGTATGAAAGAGTGTGTTGGTCAGGTGATGTCCCCAGGGATTTAGACCGTATATCTGACAGTCGATCATGTGGGAGATCCATGTGAGGGGCATCCAGTATATCCCGTTGGTTTCAGTAAATGCCCACTTGAGGCCTTTAAGCGAAAGTCCGTTCTTTACACCATCGTTTCCCGTGATGTGCCAGCCGTCGTCATAAGAGACAAACGTGTGCCCAAGTGTCTGCCAGTACATGCCAAAGGCTATAGCAGCAACCAGGAAAATCAAGGCATAAGGAGTCCTTTCGTTTACTAAAAAGCAAGCGCTGCGCCTATAAAGAGAGGTATTGCGGCCATCTGGTAATCGCACTTAATCCGTGCCTGTGAGCTTTTTTATAAACCTCTCGGCGGCCTTCATCTCATCTTTGACCGTGTCCACGTGGGTTAACAGACCTCTGTAATATCCTGCAATATGAAGTGAGTCATAGAGTCTGTCAAGCTCTCTAACGAGCTTGCCATTGTTTACCGACAGGTACTTCTGTATGGCTGCCATAAAGCCTTCTACCGACTTTGGCATCTCTTTTCTGGTAACGCCTTTTTTGGACAGAGCCTCTTTGATCGCTTCTAACACGGCAAGATAGGCCGTTCCAAATGCCTCCCTCACTGACTTTACATCCAAGTAGATGTGGTCATCAATTACAGCGTTCTTTAGTATCTCCCTTGCGTTTTCCAGATACCGGACTGCCTCGCCTTCCTTTACCATCAATTTTTTTGGCATCTATAGATCTCCCTTTCACAACTCAAAATTACATATTGCTAACATCCCTGCTTTAAGATTATTATATTAAGATTAACTACTGTAAATCAATATATACAAAATGTGTGTATATAAAATTAATGGGAACAGAGACATATTTTAATGGGGTCAAGGGGACCAGTCCCCTTGCGGAGGGGTCTGAGGGGAGGGGTTGCGAACCCCTGCGACACTGGGCAGAGCCTCCCCTTCTTTGACAAAACCTACGAGTTTCTTATGAACCTGTCTACACACCATGCTTTTACATTTTAAGTACATCATATCATCGCGCATAGGGCTGCAGGTGGACGACTTGAAGTTGTTGCAAAATACAATAACAGCGCGTGTTCACTCCCTGGGCTTGACTAACTTCAGCCAGTACTATAACCTGATTGAAGGCCATTCAAATCAGAGCGCCGATGAATGGAACATACTGATTGAGACGCTAACTACGGGTGAGAGCTATTTCTTTAGAGATCGTGGTCAGTTTGAGATACTGCGCTCTCACATCTTCCCAGATCTCATCAGACGAAAAACGGGACAAAGGACCCTCCGTATTTGGAGTGCCGGCTGCGCCACAGGTGAAGAGACATACTCAATTGCCATTGAGCTATATGAAATGCTGATGCACATCAGACACTTTAACGTCTTCATTATTGGCACTGATATCAACCAAAAGGCCATCGAGCGGGCGAGGCTTGGGTTTTACAACGACTGGTCATTCAGGATGGTTGAACCAGAGATTAAACTCCGTTACTTCTTTAGAAAGGGCAGCGGCTGGATGCTTGATAAACAGATCAGGGACATGGTTACATTTAAAACAGGAAACCTTGTAAAAGACATCTATCCACAACAAGGTACAGACCTCTACGATATGGACCTAATTGTGTGCAGAAACGTCTTTATATATTTTGATAAGGACACTGTAACCTCAATTATTGAAAAGTTTGCAAATACACTAAATGAAGATGGCTATCTAATTACAGGACACGCCGAGCTGTATACAGTTAACATAGGCGTTCTAAAGTCCTTCATGCACCCCTCATCGATAATCTACCAGAAGGTCTCAGGCCCTGCTGCCGATGAAGGAGCAAGTTCTCATTTGTATAGACCTACACCAGCGAAGGGCAACGTTATTGATGACAATCTAATAAACATACCTGGTTATGCAGGCACGTCAACCCCCTTGATAAGTACCAGCATCCATGGTAGAGACGTTATTGACAAAAACAGCACTTACAAAGAACCTGCACCGCCAACCAGCGCTGCCCACACCCCTGAATCGCTGCTGTCCGATGCCGTGAGTTTTTATAAGAAGGGGATGTACAGTGCCGCAATTGAACGAGCTAGTAGTGTCTTAAAATTCGAACCAGATAACCTTGCCGCTATCGGTTTTTTAGCAAGAACTTATGCCAATACCGGAGACTACGCCCAATCCTCCAAATGGTGTGAAAAGGCCATACACCTTAATCCCCTTGAGGTTACATCCTATTTTGTTTTGGCACAGATTGCCGAGAACAAAGGACAAATAGAAAAGGCCAAGGAGTTGTATAATAAGATCATGTATTTAGAGCCATCGTTTGTCCCCGCTTACATAGAGCTGGGTGCCCTGTACGAGCGTGAAAACGACCAAACCAAGGCCATAAAGATGCGAAAATCGGCTGTTGAGCTTTTAAGAAAACTACCCCAGGATAAAACAGTTGAACCCTACGACGAGTATACAGTAAAAGAACTGCTAGAATATGTGTTAAAACTGTATCCTCTTTAAAAAGCATGGTAAAAATTTTGGATAGTCCTGCAGAGGTAGTGATATTCAATCCCCCTCCCTTGATGGGAGGGGTTAGGGGTAATGTTGTTGATTTAAGCAGCACGCCCGACATTTACGGGTTCTAGGGAGGGCAAAGCCTTCTCTATTTTTTTTGCATCTTCACGGTCTTAAGTCAACAGCATTAGAGGTTAGGGGAGGGTGTTAAGTTTACAGTCACCGCTACTTGTGAGGGTCTACCAAATTCTTATGGTTTCAAGACTATGGATTCCCACTTTCGTGGGAATGACAGTTATGGCCGTTTTCCAAATATGTCATTCCACAGACTGCCCCTGGCTTGAACAGGGGTAAACAGGAATCCAGAAAGCGTAAAAGCATCGTTACCATGAAATATAGAGAAGATATTTAAAACTTATCTCTTCAAGCCATCGGGTCTAAGGCGCATCATCAGCACCAGTATTATTCCAAAGATCAGGTAGCGGGCGTTTACGATATCAGGACTTATGAAGGTTATTCCTGCACTAGTACCCCATTGAGACAGGGCAAGAAGGGCTGCTCTCAGAAGTTCTGTGGTTGGAATCAAGACCAGGGCGCCAAGTATTATCCCTGAGACAGACCCCATACCTCCAATTATTATTATGCAGAGGATCAGGATTGACTCCCAGAAGTGAAACATGTCCGGGTGGGCAACGCCGAGCCAGTGAGCGTAAAATGAACCGGCGGCAGCCCCAAAAGAAGCACTTAGGGCAAAGGCAAGCATCTTGTACCTGCGGGCGTCTATACCACAGGCCTCTGCTGCTACCTCATCATCCCTGATTGCGGCCATGGCCCGGCCAATGCGTGAGTTCTCCATACGTTTTATGATGACTATGGCTAACGTCAAGATAAACAGTATCAGGTAAAAGAACTCCCAGTCCCTGCTGAGCGTATAACCAAACATTGATGGCCCCTTGATACCGGTAATGCCCATCGGCCCTCGCGTAAGCCAGACCTCGTTGCGTATGATGAGGACAATCAACTCGCTGAAACCAAACGTCACTATGGCAAAATAGTCACCAGTAAGCCCAAGAGTCGGGATGCCCCTTAAGATCCCCCAAAGACAGCCGTGCAAGATTACTACAAAAAATACGATCAAGTAAGGGATGTCATTGTACCCGCTTAAAAGCGCCGAGGTGTAAGCGCCTATTGCATAGAAACCAACGTAGCCAAGGTCAAGGTATCCTATAAACCCAGTCACAACGTTCAGTCCAAGGGCCAGCACCATATACAACATCAACATGGTGGCTAAACGTAAGACGTAATGGATAGGATCGCCTATTGGGATCCACGGTATCAGCAACAGGACTAATAAGATTAGCCCCCTCGTCACCTTCGTTGCACCACAGACTTACCAAGCAGCCCAGCCGGTTTGAATATTAGAACTAGGATCATTATTGCATATGCAATGCCGTCCCGGTAGGCCGACGATATATAACCGGCGCCAAATGCTTCAGCAACACCCAGGATCGTACCACCTAGTATGGCCCCTGGCACACTTCCTATACCGCCTAAGACTGCTGCGGCAAAGGCTTTTATCCCTGCCATATAACCCATCGTGGGCCAGATAGCGTTGTAATACACACCCACAAGCACTCCAGCGACAGCGCCTAGAAAAGAACCGGCGGCAAAGGTAAAGGATATAACCCTGTTTAGGTTTATGCCCATCAACGAGGCCGCCTTTGCATCCTGAGCAATGGCACGCATGGCCATCCCTGTCTTCGTATGCCTAATTATGTAGTGAAGGACAAACATCAGGACAACACTCAGTAAGAATATAAAAACCTGCAGATAGCTTAAGTTTATATCACCAAGCGTAAATGCCATAGAGGAAAAGAGCGAGGGCAGTTTTTTATAAGGGAAGCTCTTCTGCTGCGCCCCCCATATGATAAGGGCAAGGTTTTGCAGAAATATGCTCATCCCTATGGCGCTAATGAGGGCAACTAGCCTGCGAGCATCTCTGAGGGGTCTGTAGGCAAAGTACTCCAGAAAAATACCAAAAGCAGAACATATAACAAGCGCTATGGCAAAGGCGGCAAAAAATGGGACATCGTATACACTTACTAGATGATACGCTATAAAGGCCCCCATCATGTAGACCTCTCCGTGGGCAAAATTTATAAGCTCTAGCACGCCATAGACCATCGTGTAGCCAACGGCTATCAGGGCATAGATGCTACCTAGAGTAAGTCCATTAGTCAGTTGTAACAGAAATAGGGATGATCTGTCTAAAACCTCCTGCCAGTTCAAATAACCTCACACCTCGGCTGCTACTTCAACTGCTCTTTAGCGCTGCCCCATTGACCATCCTTTATTACTTTAATGAAAGCCGGCTTGAGGCAGTCGCCGTATTTATCGAAATAAGTGCTTCCCGTAACACCCTTGTATGCCTTTTCAGGGGAATTGATAGCGACCATGTACTGCCTGATCTTCTGGCGATTGGCGCCTGCTTTTGCGATGGCCTCTGCGGCAATGCCCACGGCATCATAGGTATTAGCAGCGAACCAGTTAGGCTCTTTACCATATTTTTTTGTGTACACCTCTATAAACGCTTTTGCACTACCACCTGCCGCCTCAGCTAAAAACGGGGTTGTCACAAGGAGACCCTCGGCGTTTTTGTTGCTTAACATTATTACGTCATCTAGGCCGTCTGCCCCAAAGAAACTAACCTTCATGCCTAGCTTCGTAGCCTGGTTTATGATGAGAGTACCTTGTGGGGCATAGCCTGGGATAAAAAGGGCGTCTGGCTTCATTATCTTAAACTTTGCCAGTTGCGGGGTAAAATCGGTTGTTGCCGAGGTATAGGCCTCCTCACCGATGATCGTTACCCCCCTTTTTTGGGCCTCTTGCACAAAGGCGGTTTTTAGCCCCATAGAGTAGTCATTGACCTCATAAAATATTGCTATCTTTTTAAACTTCATCACCTCTACTGCATAACGTGCTAAGAACGCTCCTTGGAATTCGTCCTGATAAACTGTTCTGAAATAGTATCCGCTGCTTTTGCCAATTGACGGGTTTGTCGAGGCAGGAGTGATGGCAACAAGTTCGGCCTTTTTGTAGATGGGTAGCGCTGCCAGCGTTGCCGAAGAACACAGATGCCCTATTACTATGACAACGTCCTTGTTGTTGGCTACTCGTGTGGCCACATTAGAGGCCTCCTTGGGCTCACACAGGTCATCCTCCATCTGTATCTCTATCTTTCTGCCGTTAATACCACCACTTGCATTTATCTCTTCTGCCTTTAACATGGCGCCGTTCTTTACACCCTCGCCAAAGGAGGCAAGTCCCCCCGTGTAGGGAGAAACCACTGGGAGCCTGATGCTGTCCTGAGCAAACAGGTCCAATGGAAGTAAGCTAAAAACAACTGCCAATAGTATAAATACTCTTATATATAACATCTTCATTTACACATATATTACATAATTGAGGGGATTTAATCAACCCCCTCCATCAGACGGGCACGTAAGAAAGTCGTGGTTTTTTTAAAAGAAGGGGAGGCTCTGCCTGTTGCCGCAGGGGTTCGCAACCCCTCCCCTCAGACCTAATGCTGTTGACTTAAGGTTGTGAAGATGAAAAAAGGAGGGCTTTGCCCTCCCTTAGACCCTCCCACAAGGGAACTCGTTCCCTTGACCCTGTAAATGTCAGGCGTGGTTGCTTAAAAACTATTGAACATAGCGTATAAAATATGGTAAGGTAAAACATGCAGTTTGTAGACATAAGAAGTGATATAGCGTTTAAGAAGGTATTTGGCAATGAAAACAAAAAGGAAATATTGCTATCCTTTTTAAATGCGGTATTAGACCTCAGAGGTGATAGAGAGATAGATGACATAACGATACTGAATCCCTATCAGGCGCCAAAGATAGAGGCTTTAAAAGAGACGATATTAAATATTAGGGCAACAGACAAGAGAAAGGTCACTTTTATAGTAGAGATACAGCTCCAAAAGCGCAAAGGCTTTGAAAAGCGTGTGTTGTACTATACGAGTAAGGCATATGTTAGTCAGTTAGCGAAGGGAGATGATTATCCCAAGTTGAATCAGGTGATAAATATAGTGATAGTAGATTTTGAGATATTTGATGGCGACAGGTATCTGACAAGACACCTAATACTAAATAAAGACACGCTTAAACAAGAGCTGAAGGACTTTGAGTTTAATTTCATAGAGCTTCCCAAGTTCACCCTGAGGGAGGATGAAGTCGAGAGTATTGTAGATAAGTGGGTACATTTCATAAAGAACGCGAGCTCTCTACAGATGATACCCAAGAGCGCTGACTTTATGGAGATAAGGAAGGCGTATGATATAGCGAATAAGATGCAGTGGAACAAAGAGGAGCTTGATATCTACGACTATTGGCAGATGAGATTACAGGATGAAAGGGGTGCCAGAGATTATGCTTTTGAAGAAGGAGAGCGGAAGGGAAAGCTTGAAGGTAGGTTCGAAGGTAAGCTAGAAGGTCTCATAGAGGGGATCGAAGGGATGCTTGAGATCAAGTATGGAGATAACGGGCTTGAACTCATGGATGTTGTCAGGAGTCTTGGAAATGTAGAGAAATTAGAGGCATTTAAGGGACTGATAAAGATGACTGCCTCTATAGAAGATTTGCTTGCAACACTCATACAATAACATATAAGAGCCTCAATTTGTACCCTATTGTACCCTATGTCCTGCGACAGTTCAATTGAATTGCCATATATCATAATGCTATACTTCAAATAGTTTTTTAATTGGATTTGTTTACGTATTTATAAAGATATAACGGAGGGTACCAATGGGAAGAAACATCCTTGTTGTTGATGACGATGACATAATAGTCAAGAGCTGTATGGCAGTCCTTGGTTCTGACGGACACCAGGTATCTGGTGTCACAAGCGCAAAAGAGGCTATGGAGCTGATCAAGAAAAACACATATGACCTCATAATAACCGACATCATAATGCCAACCATAGACGGATTGGAACTGATAAAGTGGTTAAATGACAACTACCCTTATCTGAGGATCATTGTAATAACAGGATTTTCCTCTAAAGCGGTACTGAGGGACGCTATCGCCTTGGACATAAACGACTTTTTACCTAAGCCTTTCTTCCCTCAAACACTCATAGACACTGTAAATAGAACCCTAAGCACCCCGCCAAAGGTACCTGTACCACAGAAAACCGTAGAGTTATTTGACACTGAAAGGCTGCTTGCAATAACACAGCAATATAGGAAGAAACGCGGTGCCCTCATCACTGTTCTGCAGGAGGCGCAGGAGCTGATTGGATACCTTCCCGCCTCAGCCCAGAAGATAATTGCCAAGGGTATGAAGATACCCGTCAGCGAGGTCTATGCCGTTGTGTCCTTTTACTCGTTCTTTAGCATGAAGCCTATGGGGAAGTATAACGTCAGGGTCTGCCAGGGCACTGCATGTTACGTAAAGAGAGCCAACGAAATCCTCAACAACCTTCAGAAGGACCTTGGTATAAACGAAGGTGAGATCACTCAAGACAACTTGTTTTCTCTTGAAACGGTAAGATGTATTGGCGCCTGCGGTCTTGCCCCAGTGGTGGTCATCGACAGCGACACCTTTGGCAAAGTAGATCCGGCAAAGACAAACGAAATATTGAAGAATTATAGGTAAAGAGGTACTTATGACTATATCAACCATAGACGACCTTCACAAAATCAAAGAACGCGAAAATGCCAAACTAAATGATAAAAAGATTATGCTCTGTGGAGGAACCGGCTGTCTGGCTGGTGGAAGCCTAAAAATAAAGGCAGAACTTGAAAAGGGGCTTGAACAGAACAACCTAAAGGACGACGTCAAGGTTGTGATGACCGGCTGTAACGGCTTTTGCGCACACGGCCCCCTGATGGTTACGCACCCCGATGGAGTATTTTACGAACAGCTTAACCCCGAGGCCGCCCCAAAGATAATCGAAGATCACTACGTAAAGGGACAGCCTATTGAAAGATATATGTACAGGGATACGGTCACGCGTAAACCCGTGTCAATATTAAATGACATCCCGTTTTTTAACAATCAGATATTAGTCGCCCTTAAAAACAGAGGGGTCATCGACCCAGAAAACATCGA
Source organism: Nitrospirae bacterium MYbinv3 (assembly GCA_002753395.1). GTDB lineage: Bacteria > Nitrospirota > Thermodesulfovibrionia > Thermodesulfovibrionales > Magnetobacteriaceae > Magnetobacterium. Next base: position 21,427 of record PEAB01000027.1, read on the forward strand.
CGAATACATCGCCAAGGACGGTTATGTGGCCGCCGCAAAGGCGCTGACATCCATGACCCCCAAGGAGATCATAAAGGAGATAAAGGACTCCGGCCTCAGAGGCCGCGGCGGGGCGGGGTTTCTTACCGGCCTGAAGTGGGAGCTGTGCTCAGTCGTTGCCGGGCCGGAGAAATACATCCTCTGTAACGGCGATGAGGGTGACCCGGGCGCCTTTATGGATAGAAGCATCATGGAGGCCGACCCCCACGTCGTCCTTGAAGGCATGATAATCGCTGCAAAGGCCATAGGCGCAAATTATGGCTATATATACGTGCGAGCCGAGTACCCATTAGCAGTAAAACGGCTGCGTATAGCGGTTCAACAGGCAAAAGAGTATGGTCTGCTAGGACAAAACATCTTGGGCACTGGCTTTGACCTCGACATCGAGATTTACCTTGGAGCAGGGGCCTATGTCTGTGGCGAGGAGACTGCGCTCATGCGCTCTATTGAGGGAAAGAGAGGTTCACCTATCCCCCGCCCCCCATTTCCTGTTGAGAAGGGGGTGTGGGATAAACCATCTGTCCTAAACAATGTTGAAACCTTTGCCAACGTCCCGCAGATAATCATACACGGAGCTGAGTGGTTCAGGTCGATGGGGACGGAGAAGTCCGCAGGCACCAAGGTGTTTGCCCTCACCGGAGCAGCCCTGAACACCGGCCTTATAGAGGTGCCATTTGGTATCTCCTTACGCAGGATAGTTGATGATATCGGCGGCGGCCTAAAAAAGGGACGCTACTTCAAGGCCCTTCAGCTTGGAGGCCCTTCCGGCGGCTGCATACCGGAGCAGCTCTTAGACCTGCCCGTTACCTACGAGGATATCGTAAAGACTGGCGCCATAGTAGGCTCCGGTGGGATGGTCGTCATGGACGACACCAACTGCATGGTCAACCTGGCCAGGTTCTTCCTTGAGTTTACCGCTCATGAGTCCTGTGGCAAATGTACGCCATGCCGTGTAGGCACCCGGGTGATGCTCAACATGCTAACCGAGATAACCCTCGGAAATGGCCGTGAAGGGGACATCGAGCTACTTGAGGACCTTGCGGCAGATATTAGGGCAGCCTCCCTGTGCGGCCTAGGTCAGACGGCGCCAAACCCCGTCCTCACCACTATAAAATACTTCCGCAACGAGTATGAGGCTCACATCAGGGACAGGTGGTGTTACGCTGGTGTCTGCAAAAACCTCTGCACCTTCTACATAGATGAGAGCCTGTGTACCGGCTGCACAGCCTGCGCCAGGGCCTGCTCCACAAGTTGCATAGCCGGAGAGAAGAAAAAACCCCACACTATAAACCAGAGCGCCTGTGTTCAGTGCAGGTCGTGCTTTACTGCCTGTAAGTTTGGCGCAGTTAAGATTGGTTCAGCCGATAAATTTAAACAGCAGGAGGTTTCTATATGATAGAGTTGACCATAGATGACAAAAAGGTAAAGATTGCCAAGGGGACAACGATCCTTCAGGCGGCCCTTGAAAACCGCATCTATATCCCCCACCTGTGTTGGGACCCAAGGCTTAAGCCCTACGGGGGCTGCCGCCTGTGCGTGGTTGAGACAGAGGGGCAGCCAAGACTCCTTGCCTCCTGTGCATATCCAGCCGAAAACGGCATGGTCGTATACACCAACACACCAAGGCTTAATAAGATAAGAAAGACGATGATAGAGCTTCTCCTTATTCATCACCCCTTGGACTGCCCTGTGTGCGATAAGTCAGGCATGTGCTCCTTGCAGGACCTCGCCCATAAGTTTGGGCCTTCGATAAACAGGTTTCGTGAGAAAAAGCACACCGTTGAAAGAGATACGGCAAGCCCGTTTATAGAGAGAAACCCCAACCGCTGCATCCTCTGTGGAAAATGCGTCAGGGTGTGTTGGGAGCATCAGGGCGTGGGCGCTATAAACTTCATTGGCCGCGGGTTTGAGTCAAAGATCAGCCAAGCCTTTGATGAGACACTTGATTGTGAGTTCTGCGGGCAGTGCGTTGACGCTTGTCCCGTAGGCGCCCTTGGCAGTAAGCCGTTTAAGTACCGGGCAAGCGCATGGTTTCTTGAAAGCCACGACAGCATCTGTCCTTATTGTAGCGTGGGCTGTACCGTAACACTGGACATGCGGGAAGGGAAGGTAGTAAGAACCAAATCAGACGCCATCCAGGGGATCAACAAGGGTGACCTATGTGTCAAGGGCAGGTACGGCACGGACTTCATATACGCCGAGAACAGGCTTAGTAAGCCCCTTTTAAGAAAAGATGACCGCCTTGTAGAGGTCACTTGGGAGGAGGCTCTCTTTGTCTTATCAGAGCGCCTTACAGAGATTATAAACACCGGTGGCGCTGGCAGAATAGGCGCTATAGGTTCATCCAAGTTCTCAAACGAGAGTAACTACATGTTGCAGCACTTTATGCGTAACATCGTTGGGACAAACAATATAGATTCAACCTCCCGATTTGGCTATGCCAAGGTACAGGAAGCTGTTATAAAGGCATTTGGTCTCATAAATCTCCCCATTAAACTCAACTCGCCCCTTGAACATGACGTTATCTTGGTTGTTGAGTCTGACATAGCCGCCACACACCCTGTTTGGGGTCTCAGATACATAGAGGCCAAACGCAAGGGGGGTAAGATCCTCGTCGTTGACCCGCGTGAGACCAAACTCTCAAAGCATAGCGACATGTGGCTGCGCATAAGACCCGGCACTTCTCATGTCCTCCTTAACGGCCTTATGCACATAGCTATTGAGGAAGGCTATCATCTTAAGAACAACATGTCTACCACGGCAGCCAGCTTCGCAGAGATGGAAGCGCTCGTCAAATACTACTCCCCTGAGATGGTGGCCGATGTAACCCGCATAGAAGAAGAAGAGTTCATAGAGCTTGCGCACATGTTTTTAGAGGCTCAGAGTCGTATGATAGCCATGACCCTGGGCAGCGTTGAAAACAACAAGGGGATCAACACCCTATATGCTGCGGCAAACCTTGTTATGCTTACGGGGGATGGCCCATCTGCCCTTCAAGTGCCAGTGTCCAATGCCAATACGTTTGGCATGTGGCAGATGGGTGTGACCCCTGATAATCTGCCTGGATATACAAAGATAACAGGCGCGCCAGGCAAGAACCTCTACCATATGCTTTATGGTAAGGGCGATGGCGTTGACGCCCTATACGTAATGGGTTCATTGGATACCTGCCCACAGTTCAAGACTGTGGAGGCTGCCCTCAAAAAACTAAAATTGCTCGTAGTGCAGGATATAAGGTCAACAGAGACGGCCAATCTGGCGCATATCGTGTTACCCATATCCAGTTGGGCCGAGGAGGATGCTACCTTTGTAAATGCAGCAGCCATACGGCAAAGATTGGAAAAGATCGTGGCGCCCACCGGAGATTCCATCCCTGGCTGGCAGATATTTAGAAACCTGGCCAGGTTTATGAAAACCTCCCCAGGAGCCGAGAGCTTGCCAGCCCTCAGAGAACAGATAGATGCCATAGCCATAGAAGGCGGTAAAGAGAGATGGTGTTACGTACCAGCAACCTTTGACGAGTTAGAGCGCATAGACAGGCACTACCCCCTGGCAATGGTAACTGGCAATCTGATGCAGCACTCAGGATCGCTCACTGCAATGTCAAAGAGTCTGTCCGAGGTGTTTTCAGAGGCATTCGTGCAGGTAAACGAGCGTGATGCTATAAGGTATGGTATTACCGATGGCGGCCAGATAAGGATTGAATCCCGCCGCGGTCAGACCGTCGTTAAGGTAAAGGTCACTGACGAGGTAGTTGAAGGGATGCTCTTTGCTCCAATCCATTTCTCCAACGCAAGGCTGAACGATCTAACATACATAAGCGAAACCGGCGCTGCCCCCATCACAGCAGTAAACATCAGACCAGCCTAGGGATAGGGTTAATGCTGTTACAACAACTGACATTTACGGGGTCAAGGGGACTGGTCCCCTTGTGGGAGGGTCTAGGGAGGGCAAAGCCCTCCTTATTCATTTTCACAGCCTTAAGTCAACAGCATTATGAGTCGCTGCCCCCTGGCCCCATGTATTTATATGAAAGTCTAAAAATATCCTACATAATCAAGGTCTTTCATTGCTTGTTGTGTCCGTAAGGTCATGTTGGTTCTTATGAACCCGGGTGCATAGAACCAACATGGGTTTTTTCAAAGAATGGGAGGCTCTGCCTCCCCTCGGACCCCTCCGCAAGGGGACCAGTCCACTTGACCCCATTAAACTCCCCATGAATTTATGTGCACCCTATGAGACCTTTTTGCTTGACAGATTAGGAGAAGAATGATTATTCTTAACTACTATATAGATTAAATTAATAGATTAAATTATATGTTTAATAGGTGATTATAATGAAAGATGTACAGCAGAATATGTTAAAGATGGCCGAGGGTATGCCTGCCTTTCCAAAGAGCGTACATCGAGTCTTGGAGCTAACCTCTGATATAAATTGTGACGCCAAGGAGCTTGTAAGGGTTATCGAGCACGATCCTGTGTTAATCCTTAAGATTCTAAAGTTAGTAAACTCTGCTAGCTTTGGACTGTACCAGAAGATAACGTCGATTAATCACGCTGTTGTTTATCTTGGGCTTAATACAGTTAAGAATCTTGCAATCATAACGGCTACTATAGGTGTGCTGCCGCGTAAGAATAAGGCAGGACTTGAGATGGATCAGTTTCTCTTGCATTCTTTAGCGACTGCTGCTATAGCCAAGATTTTGGCTTCTAAAATGGGTGTTCCTGATGCAGATCTTTTTGATTATTTCTTGGCGGGTCTTTTGCATGATATAGGAAAGGTTGTATTTGCACAGTTTGTTCCAAACAAGTACAAGACTGCGCTTGACAATGCCATAAAAAAGGAGATACCTTTGTATGAGTCGGAGCGGGCGGCAGTAGGTGCTGATCACTGTCAGATGGGCTCAATGGTGGCGGCAAAGTGGCAGTTGCCGGCATCGTTGGTAGACTGTATAAGAGAGCATCATGGTGACACGGGGGAGAATATAAGTGATCAACGACTGTCAGACTATTTGTTTATAGCCAATCAGGTAAGCAAGGAACTAAAAATTGGCTTTGCTGGAGAGAGTCTTTTAGATGAGATTCCCGATAGGATTGCGAAGCGCTTTGGCAAGAATCTGCAGGAGATAATAGCCTTCATTGGTGATATAAGCGGTGAGGTAGATAAGGCGTTAGTATTTATTAAGAACTAAGAAGGGGGGTAGAGAGGTGAAGATAAAATTTTGGGGTGTTAGGGGTTCAATCCCTTCGCCAGGACCTAAGACGGTGAGGTACGGCGGTAACACAACCTGCATTTATATAGAGACTGATGAGGGTGAACATATTATCCTTGATGCTGGCACGGGGATATTCCCTTTAGCACATACTTTGTTGAGCAAGCTCCCGTTGAAGTGTCATATCTTTCTAACGCATACCCATTGGGATCACATTCAGGGGCTGCCATTTTTTGTGCCGATTTTTATACCAGGCAACGTGATTGATATCTACGGGGCGTTTGACCTCGTGACCAACAGGAATTTGAAAGATGTACTCTCGCGCCAGATGGATTACACATATTTTCCGGTGCGTGAGGCAGAGCTCAAGGCCGAGATCAAGTATCACGTCTTACACGAGAGACAAACCATTAATATTGGCTCTACTAAGGTTACCAACGTGTTGATGAATCACCCTGTACTTAACTTTGGATACAGGATAGACAACAACGGCAAGAGTATGTTTTTTACCGGTGACAACGAGCCTCTTTACAATATATACGACCCTGCGGATGATTTCTACGGTGAATATGAAAAGCTCATGGCTCAAAAGAACAACATGATCTTTGAGCTCATTCAGGGTGTAGACGTCCTAATAGCTGATGCTGCTTATACGGATGAGGAGTATAAGATGAAGAGGGGTTGGGGGCACGGCACTCATTCTAGCTGCATAGAGATGTCTAAAGTTGTAAGGCCAAGTGCCCTATACCTAACCCATCACGAGCCCACTAGAAGTGATGACGACCTCGAAAAAATATACCAAAATATAAATGTACCCTCCGGTGACACATCTTATTTCTTAGCCAAGGAAGGGCTTGAAATCATCCTTTAGACAATTATTTTGAAAAAAAAAGTATTTATCGTAATAGTTCGCCCATATGTGTTTTAAGAATGGAGGGCTTTGCCCTCCCTAGACCCTCCCACAAGGGGACCAGTCCCCTTGACCCTGTAAGTGTCCAACGTTGTTGCTTATGATGTTATACCAAGCTGCGTTCATACCAGTATTGGTATAGAAGGGGAGACTCTGTCTCCCCTCAGACCCCTCTGCAAGGGGACCAGTCCACTTGACCCCCCATTACAATACAACATCTTACATTCTGAAACATAATATACCTCTTTGAATGCAACTTAGTATTACCTAGGTGATTATTTAACCTGCCAAGAGTTTGTGAGGCCATTTGCAGCATAACCGCCACCAAAGATATATAAGCCATCCATGAGGTATATGTAGACATCACCGTTTGTGGTGTTTTGCCATAGGATGTCGGCCTTACCATCTCCTTTGTAAAATCCGGTTTTTTTGATCTGCCAACTGCTTGGTATCCCATGTCCTACGTACCCGCCGCCAGCTGAGGTTACACCGTCCATGAGGAATGCGTAGAGGTCACCTGTTGAGGTGTTTTGCCAAAGTATATCGCCCTTGCTGTCTCCGTTGAAGTCGTTGGCTGCCATTATCTGCCAATCATTAACTTGCCATCCATTTGGGACATTCAAGGATGCGTAGCCTCCACCTGAGATGCTTGTCCCATCCATAAGCCAGATGTAGATGTCGCCGTTGGCTGTGTTTTGCCAGATGATATCGCTCTTCTTATCACCATTTAGATCTGCGGCTGCTCTTATCGCCCATTCAGCCGAGATAGACTTTGCAGCGTAACCGCCGCTCTTTATGGTTGTCCCATCCATAAGCCACACATAGACATCACCATTTGTGGTGTTTTGCCACATTATATCTGACTTACCATCCCCATCAAAATCACCTATCACTTTAAATACCCACTCGTTGGGCAGCCCATTGACGACATAGCCTCCAGTAGATATCGTTATACCATCCATATACCATATATAGACGGCATTGTTATTTACGTTTTGCCATAGTATATCGCTCTTGCCATCCCCATTAAAGTCACCCACACCCTTGATGACCCAGTCTGACGTAACACCCTTAGCGACATAGCTGCCTCCAACTATAGCGGTGCCTTGCATCAACCATATGTAGATATCACCAGTAGAGTTGTTATACCATAGGACATCGCTGTAGCCATCGCCGTCAAAGTCATTAACAGTAGCCTTCTTTGGTGGGGGATTAACGATGCTTTGGTTAAACTCGGCAGAGACATCCTTGGCCTCAGACATAGTCAACGAGCAGGTTGTGCTTGATCCCGAGCAAGCCCCGCCCCAGGTAGCAAAGGTTGAGCCAGTATCTGCTGCTGCTGTTAATATTACCTGTGTATCTTTTGCATATGTGATAGTGCCAACGTTGTCATACCATATCAGAGTTCCTGTTGATGGTGTTATAGTACCAACACCATTACCGTTCTTTGTAACAGTGAGTTTATATCTTGACTGTGAATTTGAAGTAAACGTAGCAGTTACAGATCTATTGGCTGACATGCCTACCGTGCATGTAGAGTTTGACCCGTTGCAGTCGTCGCTCCAGCCGCTAAAGACAGAGCCAGATGTGGGCGTTGCAGTAAGAACTACGGATGTTCCTAGGTTATAGTATGCTGTGCCGGTCTTACCGCTCCATGTGATGCTTCCGGTTGAGCCTGTTACAGTACCTTCACCATCACCTGCCTTTATCACCTTAAGCATGGGATAGGGATCAAAGATGGCATATACACTCTTACCTGTGGACATTGTTAGATTACAGGTTGTGCTTGACCCAGTGCAGTCGCCCCCCCATCCGCCAAAACCTGCATTTGTCTCTGGTGTAGCGGTAAGAGTTACCGGATCGTTTAATTCGTAATAGGCTGTGCCTTGGTTCTTATTCCAAAACATCTTACCCGCAGACACCGTTACAGTCCCTGAACTCCTTCCGGTTTTAAGAACACTTAGTTTGGTTAGTAATTCGTTTGAGGTAAAATTGGCGGCAACGCTCTTGTCATCTGAAGTAAGCAGCGTACATGTTATGGTCTTTCCTTGACAGGCGCCGTCCCAGCCAGTAAAGGTATAATCCAAGTCGGCATTTGCCGTTAGGGTTACATTGCTGGCTGTCTTGTACACGTATGAACAAACCCCTCTATCTTTTCTGCAAGAGATATTATAGTCAGAGCTTGAAACAAGTCCATTGCCAAATACTTTAGCTGTAATGCTGCCTACAGGGCATGAGACGACAAACTGCCAGGCAGTGCCGGAGGTGCCGCCTGAACAGTTAGGATTAACGAACACTGTAATGAGCGGTGAACTTCCTGAAAAGCTAATGAGCACAGAATCTTGCTTGCCAACACATCCGGTATCATATAAGGTTTTGCCTTCATACATTACAACGATTTCGTCTTCTATAAAATAAGTATCATACTCTAGAGAGAAACGTCCTGAGTTAGCCCCCATGTTAAAGTCAAATGTCTCGGGTGTATCACCGCCTGCCTTTGTAATAGTAGCACATAATACAGCCTTTATTATCTTAGCTTCACCTATGACCATATAGGAAGCTGTGCCGCCGTCGTTCTCTGCTAAGGAGGCATAGATGACACCATTTTGAAAGCTGCTAGGTGTGGTTATAGAGCCGGTTAGTGATGTAAAAACAGTGCCGCCGCTGTTGTCATAACTGTTTGTAGCAGTTATCGATTTATATGTAACGTTATCACTGTTAATCTTGATCCTCGTGTAATACCATGTATCATCAACTATGAGCGTTGAGCCGCCCACAGAGTGATCTGTAGTGGTGTTTCCATTAGTGATCACCTCACTGGCTACATTCCCTATACCGACGACAGCTTTCATGTATCCGGCGCCATGTGCCTTCCACTTTATGTAAGTCTCCGAGTCTGTGAAGTCATAGGTATTTTTTGTCTTTTCCAAAGAACCTTGTCTGATACCATAACCGTTGATTTGTATGCCATCTGCTACTGCTGCTACATCCACAGTGCCATATTGACTATATCCTAGCCAATTTTCTGTTGTAAGTGGAATAATCTCTGTGCTTGCACTAACGTCATCTACAATATACGTTATACAGAGAAGGATCAGAGGAATAATTGAACACAACTTTAAAAGGTTGTTATAAAAAACATTTGCACCCCTTTTTGGGCAGAAGCATGGTTGTGAGCGCTTAATCATATTACTAACCTCCTATCGGATTATAATCGCACACGCAGTGCGTAATATAGTAAATATTGATGTTGATTAAATTACAGTTCATCTTCCATACCTATACATATCAAAGCTAATAGCAGTATTTTACCATATTATCATTATTTGTTTTAAATATATATTACAAGTCGGTACAAACATTGGTACAGCAATAAATATGCCTCATATAAAACAGATTGGCTAGTGGAGTAAGAACATTTACGGGGTCAAGGGGACTTCTTTGTGGCTGGGGTGCCTCACCCCTCCCCTTGTGGGTGGGTCTAGGGAGGGGGTTGCGAACCCCTGCGGCAGAGGCAAAGCCCTCTCTATTGTTTTGCATCAAAGCCTTAAGTCAACAGCATGCGCCCTGATCCTTTGCGTCATTTGCCAAGAGACGTGATTACATGTTATATTAAGAAGTCATGAATACATTAATAGTAGATGATGAGCATTTGACGGCCAAGATGCTGAAGCGTTTGTTTGATCGCTACGGTAGGTGCGATGCTACTGTTAGCGGTGATGAGGCGCTGGCTTTTTTTAAGAAGGCATGGCAGAGTGAGGCGCCTTATGACCTTATAGTCATGGATATTATGATGCCCGGCGTTAGTGGTATTGAGGTGTATGAGGCAATACGTGATTATGAGATAGAGAATGGAGTTAAAGACGGCTGTGAGACAAAGATTATTTTAATGACAGGGATGGGTGTTTCACTGGATATGTTTAAGATCTATACGACGTCGTGCATGGCTTATCTATATAAGCCTATTGACATGAAAGAATTAGTGAGCGTACTAAACCAGCTTAAACTGCCTTTAAGCAGCGACGTGAGTCTTCAGTCTCTCAAGTAAGGGCAAACTGCTAAAGTCAGATCTTTAAGGTTAATTTGTAATAGTTCGCCCGTATGTATTAAGAAGGGAGGGTTATGCCCTGCCTCAGACCCACCCACAAGGGTACTAGTCCCCTTAACGACATAATATCGCATTTTTAGACACAATATTTCAATCGTATACTAGACTATTACGCTAATTTTATAGTGTTACCTGCCAGCAACAGTGTAACTGAATATTGGCAAGGTGTTTGAATCAGCATATCCGACAACTGAGACGCCGGAGTTTCCTAATGCTGTTAGGGATATAGTCCAGGGGGCTGCGTTATTAACAAACAAAAATGTTGAACCAGAGTGTGGGTCAACTTCTTTTCTACCCTGATGGTGGGCTATTATATAATTAACGATGTCGTTAATAGAGTTATAAACGTTACCATTGTTGCTTTGATTAAAGAGGGCCTGACAAGTGGTTAAAGGTCCAGCATTATTGGATTGTACACAGATTTCTTGTCCAGCGGCATCTAAGACGATAAAAGGACCGCCTGAGTTATAAGCATCCAGATATTGCTGGATCTCCGCTATTGCACCCTTGGCGCTTGCCTGTATAGTTCTGACAGCGGCCTTATCCCTATTTCCCAAGTACATCATAGCGCCTATGCTGATGAGAATCCCAATGATCACTATCACAACAAGGAGCTCAATCAAAGTAAAGCCTTTATCGTCGTTATTTATAGTTAACCGCCTTGCTTTCTGCATTAAATAGCCTCCCTTTTTGCCAATTAAACTCACTTAGCTCTTTGTTTGTAACATATTTTAATTGTTGCAATTTGTTTAATGAAAAGACCTTAGGTTAGGAAAGAGTTTTGCGACTTGTAGGGGGTTTGATTTTCGTTTGAGCCTAAAAACACGCAGATATCCACATTATATTTTAAACAAGAGGTGCTTCTAAGCAACAGTTTTTTAGCACCTGGCTTTGACAGAACGCCTCCGCGGTATAAAAGAAGTTGTAATAGAGAGTGGTTTCATACCATACTATATAACATGTTAACTGGTTTCTTTTATGTAAAATTGCAGCTTAAGACCTCCTACCTCAACTATATCGCCTTCTTCCAGTTTATGAGCGCCTTCGTGATCTTTACCGTTGACCTTGACGCCCTTTCCTCCAGTGGCGGAGCTAATGGTGTAGCCATCCTTTCTTTTATTGACAAGGGCTGCAACCTTTGGAGCAAACATCCCTTTCAACTTTATAACTGCGCTTTTATCCTTTCCGATAGTTGTTATCCTGTCGATCAGTTCGTAGTCGTTTTTCTCAGTTGATCCTTCGATTACGACAAAGCCGCCCATTATGGGTGTCTCACCTTTTGCTTCCTTTTCAGGGGATTTTTTAAGTATCTCGTCTTTGAGTTTGGAGTCGATCAGGATAGTCTCATCCATTATGCTTGCTTCTTTTTCGACCGCTGGCTTTACCTTGTCTGTATCGGAGGCGTATGTAAGGGAGTGTTTACCGATTATAATTACGTCGCTGTTTGTAAGGTGGTGGACGGAGATCTTTTTACCGTTAACAAACGTCCCATTTAGGCTGTTGAGGTCTTCAATATAAACCTTGTCGTCCTTTTTAAATATCCTGGCGTGCACCCCTGAGACAGCCAGATTGTCCACGTGTATGTCGTTTGTTGGTTTCCGGCCAATAGTGAGTATATCTTTGTCCAGAGTGAATTCTTTAAGCACCGCATCTTTAAACTTGAGCAAAATTTTTGACATTTTACCTCCTTCTTCTTTTGAAAAGGTTGTACAAGAATGAGTACCATCTCTTCTTGTAGACGTAAGCTATCACGACTGTGATATTATCTCTTCCCCCTTTTTTATTAGCAAACTCGATTAATCTGTCGCATACCTCATTCGGGTTATAAGATGACTTGATGGTTCGCAGCATAGAGTTCTCTGGAACCATTGTATATAAGCCGTCAGAGCACAAAAGCAACACGTCGCCGTCATAAATGGTTAACTCGCCTAGATCTACCTCCACGTCGCTTGAATAACCTAGTGAGCGGGTTATAACGTTTCTCATCCCTACTTCTTTTGCCTCTTCCTGGGACATCAGCCCTTTGCGTATCTGTTCTGCTACGAGGGAGTGGTCATCGGTAAGCTGTTCTATCGTATCGCCGCGGATTAAATATAATCTGCTGTCTCCAGCATGAGCTATACTCAATCTGTCATCAGTTATCAGGGCAACAACAATAGTGGTTGCCATACCGTTTAATTGTGGACTCTTACTCGAGGCGTTGTTGATTGCCTTGTTGGCAACTTTAACGGCCATTGCTATCTTGTTTGTAGTGAAGGAATACTCTTGCCGGTATTCGGCTTCAACTGGTTCAAAGCCTTTCTCTCCGTTTACTATGTAATCACGTATAAGCTCTACGGCCATCTTGCTTGCAACATCACCGGAGGCAGATCCGCCTACTCCATCTGCTACTATGAAGAGTCCATTACTACCTTCAGCATAAAAATAATCCTCATTTTTAGATCGCCTAAGCCCTATATCAGTCTTACCGCCTACGTCCAGAACCATCTAATATCCTTGTTTTCCTACCTATGCAATTCTTCACACTTTATTTGTTTTATATTATATCAAAGTATCAGGCAAAATACAATGTGGTATTTTGGGTGCATATAAAAGTCGTGGATTTTGTCAAAGAAAGGGAGACTCTGCCCACTGTCGCAGGGGTTCGCAACCCCTCCCCTCAGACCTAATGCTGTTGACTTAAGGTTGTGAAGATGAAAAAAGGGAAGGCTTTGCCCTCCCTTAGACCCTCCCACAAGGGAACTTGTTCCCTTGACCTTGTAAATGTCAGGCGTGGCTGCTTAAGACGTCGCCCATGTGTATACATGTTAATGCTTAAGTCAACAGCATTACCCCTCAGACCCTCCGCAAGGGGACCAGACCCCTTGCCCCCATTAAAATATATCTTTGTTTCCATGAATTTCTTATGCACCCTTGGTATTTCCTAAATATTTATTTCATTTGTTTCATTTGTTTGGATTATTAATATATATTATTTAGTTGATTTTGGGTATAATAGAAAAGAGGTAGTTAGAATATACATAGGCAAAAACAAATTTATATTAAAAGGTGCAAGCAAAATGAATAGAGTAGCGATTTTTATCGACGGCGGTTATATGGCAGATATTTTAAGGAAGTACTTTGGGAAGGCAAGGATACATTATGGATTGTTTGCTAAGTGGGTAGCAGCTGACATGGAGATCTTCAGGACGTATTATTATGACTGTCTGCCGTATCAATCCCCTACGCCTACGTTGGAGGAGGCAAAGAGATTCTCAAGCAAGCAAAAATTTCTGAGCATTATAGACCAGCTCGAGAGATTTAAGGTCAGAACTGGTAAACTAGAGTTTAGAGGCATAGACAAAGACGGTAATCCAATTTTTATCCAGAAGTTGATCGACATGATGATTGGTATTGATATTACTCTGCTGTCGGTTAAGCGGGCTATCACTCATATAGCTATAATATCAGGAGACAGCGACTTCATCCCAGCCATAAAGGTGGCTAAAGACGAGGGAGTGCTTGTAAAACTCTTTCACGGGCCCAAAAACACTTTCCACGATGAACTCTGGAAAGAGGCAGATGAGAGACGAGAGATTACCCAGGATGTAATTGAATCCATTACGATGAAAAAATACTCGCTCGTCTAAGAGTACGCATATCTATCACCGTGTTTGCATTCGTACCCCCTCCCCTAAACCCTCCCGTCAAAGGAGGGGAAGTGTTTATTCGGGTGCATAAGAATTTCATGGGGGACAATAAAATTAATGGGGTCAAGGGGACTGGTCCCCTTGTGGGTGGGTCTGAGGGAGGGCAAAGCCCTCAATTCTATTCAAAAATCCCCACGACTTTCTTATGCACCTGATTATTCTGTGTCCTTTAATTATTTGTAACAATCCATTATAATAATAGCGATGGTAGGATCAAGGATAGGTCGATACGAGATACTCGGAGTTCTGGGGGAGGGAGCTATGGGGATGGTATATAAGGGACACGATACCATCATAGAGCGTGTTGTAGCCATAAAGACCATCAAGATAGGGGTCAAGGGCAAGGCAAACGATGCCATAGAGCGGTTCTATCACGAGGCTCGTATAGCGGGCAGGCTGTCGCACCCTAACATTGCGCTTATCTATGATGTTGGAGAGGAAAAGGGGATACACTACCTTATCCTTGAGTACGTCGAGGGTGTAACGCTAAAGTCTGTTATCTTGGATGGTAAGGAATTGCAGCCCCTCGATAAAATAAGGATACTTATATTGATCGCTCGTACACTCCATCATGCCCATCAGCGCGGCGTTATCCACAGAGACGTAAAGCCTGCCAACGTTATGCTTCTGAGCGACATGCAGATAAAGATAATGGATTTTGGTATAGCCATGCTTGCAACGCAGGCCGGCACTGCAACTGGCATCTTAATAGGAACGCCATCTTACATGTCGCCGGAGCAGATCAACGGGGGTGAGTTGGACAGACAAACGGACGTCTTCTCTATGGGGGCGCTTGCCTACGAGTTTATAACTGGCAAAAAACCATTTATTGCCGATGCTATACCCGCTCTGATGGATAAGATCCTGACTGTTAACCCTATCCCCCCGCACATCATAAACCCTCTGGTCAGCGAGTACGTCAGCAGATTCATTTTAAAGGCACTCGAAAAGGACAAGGTTATCAGATACCAGTCGGCCAATGACTTTGCTGATGCACTTGAGGTCTACCTCAATCAGATGGAAATGGAACGAACACAGGACATAGTTACGGCGCATGGGTATGACAAGACCAAGCTGATTGAGTCTCTAAAGCAGAAGTATACGTTTTTCTCGGACTTCACGTTTGAGGAACTCTTGAAGATCTTTAATATCAGTAGTAAGAAGGCCTACAAAAAGGGTGATGTTATATTTAAGGAGGGTTCATTAGGCACCAAACTCTACGTGATAATCTCAGGTAAGGTGAAGGTTACCAAGATGTTTCCAAACAGCAGGGAGGCGACCGTCCTGGCTGAGCTTAGGGCGGGTGAGTGCTTTGGTGAGATGGCAATCATGGATAACTCCCCTCGCTTTGCCACAGTCACAGCCGAGACCGACTGCATCATGGTTGCTATAAGTGAGGTTATACTCAGGGTATCTGAACCGCAGTTGTGTCTGAAGCTATACAAGAATCTGGCCGCCGTGCTTTCAGAAAAGTTAAAAAAGAGCGACACCAAGATAAACGAGCTGTGGATGAAGATAAGACAGCTAACCTCCCAAAACTAAGCTCACCCTGATAAACTCACAATGTTATGGCGTTACTTAAACACAGTTAAGGGGCGAGTCTGACAACCCCTTATCAGACCTTAAAGGTAAATCCATTCTCAAAGACCTTTAGACACGCCTGCACTACGTTAGTGTCGTAGAGGATTCCGCTGTTTGTGCTTATCTCCTCAATGGCTTTATCCATGCCCAGGGCTGGTCTATAGGGCCTGTGACTGGATATGGCCTCCACCACGTCTGAGACACAGACGATCCTCGCCTCTATGCGTATCTCTTCTCCCTTTAATCTATTTGGATAGCCGCTGCCGTTAACCTTTTCATGGTGCTGCAGTACTATATCTGCAACAGGGTACGGGAAATCGATACCCTTAAGGATGTTATAACCTATCTCGGAGTGGTCCTTGATAAGCTCAAACTCATTTTGTTTAATCTTGCCAGCCCTGCTGAGGATCTCTGAGGGGATGGAGAGCTTGCCCAGGTCATGGATCTCAGCTGCTACCCTGACCCCCTCAATCTGGTCTTTGGAGAGTCCCATTTCAGTAGCTATAGAGCGGGCCAGATCCGCTACTCTACGCTGGTGACCGGCGGTGTAGGGGTCGCGTGCCTCAACTGCCACCGACATTGCCTGTATCACAGCACCCGTAATGCCTCGGAGCCTGATAAGGCTTTGTTCAAGCTCCAATATCGCATTCTTGCGTTTGGTTATATCTCTAACGATACCGGTGAAGAACGTACCGGTTCGAGCGCTCCACTTGGTTAACGAAAGCTCTATTGGAAATTCCACTCCGGCCTTATTTAAGGCAACAAGCTCGCTGGTTACTCCTATCATCTTCGATTGACCGGTAGCAAGATAATGCTTGATGCCTGCATGATAGGCGTCCCTAAAATACTCTGGCATGATCAGTGAAATATCTTTTCCAATTACCTCCTCTGCACTATAGCCGAAGATGTTTGAGGCCCCGTCGTTCCAGAAGGCGATCCTGCTCTCGGCGTCTATTGAGATTATAGCGTTCATAGCCGTCTGTATAACCGAACGGAGATGTTCTTCCCTTTCCTTGAGGATTTCCTCGGTTTTGTAACGCAAGATGATGCCTGCTAACGTATTTGTTACGGCAAGGAGGATATCCTCCTCGTCCTTCTCTCTCTTGTGTCCTTCTCTTGTAAAGACTGTAAACACACCAATTACACGTTCCAGGTACATTATAGGCACGCAATAGTGTCCATGTTCCTCAACATCCTTGCCTACTACTTTATGGCGGGGATCTGTACGTACTCCGCTGGAAAACACTATCTCCTTTGTTAATGCGGCTGCCCCGCACAGACATTGTCCAAATGGAACTTCCTCACATACGTTTGAGTGTTCGTCGTAAATATTAATGGAAGAATACATGTTTAAAACGTTGCCTTCATCGTTAGTGAGAAATATGCATGCCTTTGATTCCAGAGAGATCCAGGGGATTGAGACAACAAGTTCAAGGATGTTTTTGAGTGTCTCCCCAAGGGAACTTGCACTCAACGAGATCCTCAAGATCGAATTTATCGTCTGCTGGATTTTATAATTATGATCTAGCTGTTTTTTAGCGATCTTGGATTTATTTATTTCTGTATGAAGGATTTCGTTGGTTTTTAGCAGATCCAAGGTGCGCTGGCTAACTTTATCTTCAAGTTCTGCTTTTGCCTTTTGGAGCATGTCTTCCATCTTCTTACGCTCGACGATCCCTGCAATGGTTTTAGCGATGGCGGACAGGAACTCTTCCTCCCTCTGGTTTCTTCTATGTCCGTGTCGCAGGTATAGGTTGATCACGCCTAAGACACTCTCATCAGCAGCTATTATAGGCACGCAGTAATGACCATGCTGCAATATGCCGTGATAGGTTGTTGTGTGTTCGTGGTTAATACAATCGGCGAAGACTATCTGCCTTGTAGAGGCTGCAATTCCGCATAGACATTTGTTAAACGGTACCCTTTTACATGCCTTTAGCAGATGTTCATCGAGGTTGATCTGGGCCTTCATAACCAATACATCCTTTTCCTCCTCAACGATGCTAATGCAGCCGATAGGCTCTATTGCGAACCTCGATACCGACAGGAGCAGCTCCAATATCTTGTGCAACTGTGCCTCCAAGGATATTGGAGACAGTGACAACGACAGGATTGAGTTTATAATACCCTGAATGCGATAGCTCTCTTTTAGCTCCTCTGTGCGTTGATCGACCATCTTGTCAAGCTCGGCAGTTGTTACTAACGCCATCTCTTCTGTGACTGAGAGCAGGTTTTTTAGTATGTCGATCTTGGATTGTGATGTTTTTCTGTCTAACATAACTGGTGTTTCAGTGTCATCGCAAAACACGATATTACAAAAGGGGGCAACAGCATACTGTACACTCAGGGCAAGAGTCTTAAACATAGCAGCGATGTTGTCCGATACATGAACCCTGCAAAACATAATGATAGCAAAGAGCTCCCCGTTTAAAAGCTCTCCTCCAAATCCCAGTACCGATTTAACGCCGTAAGGGATGACAAACTCATTCTGGGCTGGAACTAGAGGATTGTCCTTTGCATCGTAGATGTGAAAAACATTATAGGTATTACCGTAATTTGAGGGCTGTTTTTGCTTGTTGTTTTGTACTATGTCGTGGAGTTTTACACCAAATTGACTGAGCAGTCCTGAGAGCATTGGTATAGATTTGACAAAGGTTTCACTGTACAACGGGATGACCTGATGCCCAGTGGAGGTCTGCCTTCTGTTCCATGTCTCCATAGATCCATATGTGGACAGCAGGATTAGGCAGTGTGTATCGACTTTTGGGTTTTCGTCAAAGCGTTTTAAAACCACACCTTTTAGTTCATCGGGGAGGTCGCCGAAGGGGTGTGTCTTAAAAAACCTCACAAGGACAGAGTTATTATCGCCTGTTTGGGAGTCCTTAAAGCTGTCGTAGAGGATCCCCGTTATCTCTTGAGCTGCCTCCTCCATGCAGGTGCAGTTGGCGGTTGAGTTACGTAACAACTCTCCGCAGAGCCTCTTGCAAAAAGAAAATAGAAGAACTTTAAAAACATCTACTTTACTACTTTCAAAAGGTCTATTGTGTATTTATTAACGCAAAAAATACTCAACTTTCTCTTTTATCGA
>PEAB01000153.1 GCA_002753395.1 Nitrospirae bacterium MYbinv3
AGAAAAGATTTCGGGAGTAAGCGTAACCTATGGGATCACATGCGGAGCTTGATTATCACCATAATCTTTCCTGATTGGGAGACATTCTTAAGTTATCTTCTAAAACCTCCTGGGATTCATGTCGATAGTGTACTAAAACCTTAATAGCTCTTTTTTTACCTGCTTCAAAGACAGGGTGGGAGGATTGCGTCATTGTATCGCTATTCTTGCTGATGTCTTCTTTATTTTAGATTGAAACTGTAAAGCTCAGACATATTTTTAGGGAGAATGTTGCGTAGTTTTCTCTTGCTCTCAATCCATACAGTCACCCCTTTGCCAATTTAACCCCACAAAGATATCTCTCCACTCTTCAATGAGAATTACTGGTACACCCTTTTGATCCTTTACCTTAACCAACGCACAATGCTAATATTACTCACGTAAAAGTTACCCAACTTCTAAACAATACTTTAAGGAGGTAAAGATCTTGACAACAGACGGAGATATAAAGGTGCAAAACGCAGTCATAAGCGTATCGGACAAAAGCGGCGTAGTTGAACTGGCCAGGGAGTTGAAGGTCATGGGGGTAAACGTTCTTTCAACGGGAGGGACGGCTAAGACCCTGCGACAAGAGGGAATTGAAGTGCTGGAGGTCTCTGACTATACCGGCTTTCCTGAGATCATGGATGGCAGGGTCAAGACGCTGCATCCAAAGATCTACGGCGGTATCCTCGCCAGACGGGACAACTCCGCCGACATGGACACCATCCAAAAACATGGCATCAACCGGATAGACATGGTTGTGGTAAACCTCTACCCATTTAGAGAGACAATAGCACGTGCAGGTGTTACACTTGCAGAGGCCATTGAAAACATAGACATTGGCGGCCCATCCATGATAAGAGCAGCAGCCAAGAACTCTAAGGACGTCATCGTGGTAGTCTCCCCTGATACTTATGGTGATATAATCAAAGAGATGCGGCAAAACAACGGCACAGTAAGCCAGAAGATGCGTATGGTCTTAGCGGAGAAGGCCTTTGCGGCAACGGCGTCATACGATACAGCGATATCGGACTACCTCAGGGGTATCATACAGAAAGAAGGAAACTGAACGGTTGCTATGAAGACGCATATAGAGTGTTTTCCATGTTTTGCCAGACAGGCGGTTCTTGCCCTTGGCAACGTGCGTATGGACGAGGCACAAAAAATGAGTATAATCAGGGTAGTCTTGCAGGAGATGGAGATCGCAGACGTCAGTCAACCTCCCGCATACGCTACAACGTTTATTTATAGAAGGATAATGCAGCTCACTGGTACTGATCCGTACAAAGAGATTAAGGAGAGGTACAACGCCGTGGCCTTAACCCTGTATCCCATACTCTGGGAACAGGTCTTTCACAGCGACGACCCCCTGTGGATGGCAGCGAGGCTGGCCATAGCTGGAAACATCATAGATTTTGGCATCTACACGAACATTGACATCGAAGGGACGATCAGCAGGGCGCTCGAAAAGAAGATAGAGGTAGACGACTACGAGTCCTTTAAAGGAGCCCTTACTGCATCCAGCAAGGACGTGCTTTACCTGTTGGACAATGCCGGCGAGATCGTCTTTGACAAGCTCCTCATAGAGGTGCTAATAAAGATGGGCAAAAGCGTCACAGCCGTAGTCAAAGGCTCCCCCGTGATAAACGATGTCACGTGGCAGGACGCCCAGGACGTTGGTCTAGTTGGTCTGTGCAGGGTCATAGAAAACGGTTCAGATGCCGTGGGCACGGTAACGACGCTTTGTAGTAGTGAGTTTCTTGAACAATTCAATGCAGACAGGATTATTATCAGCAAGGGGCAGGGTAATTATGAAACCCTCATTGGCTGCGATAAGGATATATACTTTCTGTTTCAGGCTAAGTGTGACGTTGTGGCAAGGCACCTGGGCCTGCAAATGGGAGCAATGCTATTAAAAAGAAATAAAACATGACGGGAGTGTACCCATGACAGATATTAGGAAGATGTACAGAACGATAATGGATGACGACTTTCCACCTGAGTTGACTATAACCTTTGGCGATACCCAACTGCTCTACAGGAAGCGTACATGGAAGATACCTGATGAGAAGACTGGCGAGCTTATAGAAAAGGGTCTGCGTTACGGTGAAAATCCAGATCAGCAGGCCGCTCTATACTCCCTTGTCAACGGTAATCTAAACATCGCCGGCTGCCAGTACATAACCCCTGGCAACGGTCTGGTCAGCGCCATAAGCGAGGAGGAGATGCTTCAGGGCGGCAAACATCCCGGTAAGATAAACTTCACAGACCTTGACAACGCCCTTAACATCCTGAAGTACCTCATGGACAGACCTGCAGCCGCCATTATGAAGCACAACAACCCCTGTGCCGTTGCGTATGGGGCATCCATCGCCGAGGCCTACGACAGGGCCAACACGGCGGATCGTGTTGCCGCCTTTGGCGGATGTCTGACCATCAACCGCCCAATGGACAGGGACACCGCTGAGTTGATAAGCACCAATTACCTTGAGGTAGTGGCAGCCCCTGAGTTTGAGCCAGGCGCAGTTGACATACTGGCCAGGCGTAAAAACCTGCGCATCATAAAGCTTAAGCGCATAGATGACCTTGCCAAGTACCGGGATTTTAGGTACGTCGACTTCAAGTCCTTAAATGACGGCGGACTCATCATCCAGCAGTCGCAGATCAACAAGATACGATCAAAGGAAGATTTTCAATTAGCGAGTGCCGTATATAAGGGCGATCAGTATGTTATACAGCGTAAGCCAACCGATCAGGAGTATCAGGACATGCTCTTTGGCTGGAACGTGGAGATGGGTGTAACATCGAACTCCGTTATTTACGTGAAGGATGGGGTTACGATCGGCATTGGCACGGGTGAGCAGGACCGCGTCGGGGTGGCCGAGATAGCGGTCTTTAAGGCGTATACTAAGTACAAGGATGCGCTCTGCTTTAAGAGGTATAACGTAGGATACAACGAATGTCGTGATAATGAAAAACTCGCCGGGATAGATGCAGAAACGTCGAAAGCCAAGGGTGGTTTAATTGGCTCGTCGATGATCTCCGACGCCTTCTTTCCCTTCAGGGATGGAGTGGACGTAGGGATTCGGGAAGGGGTTACGTCGATAGTTCATGCCGGCGGTTCGGATAGGGATTTTGAGTCAATCATAGCATGTAACGAAGCAAATGTAACAATGGTCTTCACAACCCAGCGCGTCTTTAAGCATTGATGGGTGGGCGAGGGAACAAGCAGGCGAGAAGAAGGGAGGGGAAGAGGAAGAGAAGGGGGAGCTCTGCTCCCCCTCAGACCCCCTCGCAAGGGAACTCGTCCCCTTGACCCCATAAATGTCAGGCGTGGTGGATTGAGTTGGAGACTGGATGCGTAGTCGTGGGGGGTGGGTGGATTAAGGGTTGTTCCAACCCTTAATCCGACGCCGGCCTGCGGCAGCAGAGTCAACGGTATCTGGCCATACTGTGGCGTGTGTGTATTGGCACTTTATTGTCTATGTGTCATTCCAGTATCTACTCGTCATTCCATTGTCCATCTTTCACTCCTACGAAAGAGGGTGATATCATAGTGTTGTTTCGCCTTCTGATCCGCTTTTGCATTATGGCGAAATAAGAAGTGGGCTTGATTACCTCAGAGGGCTTGGGTTTGAGGTGGAGGCGGGCAGGCTGCTTGGCGGCAATCTCAGGTGTCTTTTAAAGTTATCGGATACTGAGTTCTGGCCGGACTTCACTGATTCCATTTTGTTTATCGAGTCCTATCGTATAACAGAGGAGAGTTGTCTAAGGTATTTTGGCAAGCTCAAGGAGAGGGGTGTTTTTGATAAGATCAGAGGGTGTATGGTGGGTTTTAATTACAGTATGCAGGTTAAGCATCCTGAGATGTCGCAGATGGAGACGCTTCTTTTGAGGTTTACAAGCGGATATGACTTTCCGATCCTGAAGGTGGAGGATTTTGGACACTGCTGTCCAAACACGGTCTTGCCAGTAGGCTCCCAAATAGAGCTAAACGCCGATACGAAGGAGGTTAGGATTGGTTTACAGAGGGAAAGCGTTTACCTTGAGAGGTTCTTTCTCAAAGCTAGCATGTTCCTCTCTAAATGAGGGCTTTTTTAGAGGAAGCAGTCGGCATTACTGCTTATCGCTTTGCCTTCCAACCTAATGGTGCTTTTCGATTCTAAGTACCTGGACAAAAGTTTTTATATGAAATATAATATGTGATGAAGTTTACAGACGACTATGAGGAGTGGATTTTTATCATGAGATTTATTAAAGGTTTAAGTCAAGA
>PEAB01000154.1 GCA_002753395.1 Nitrospirae bacterium MYbinv3
ATGATATACTCTCTCTTAACATGATGCTCTCCTTATCGATTTAAGTTTGGGAAACTTATTTTATCATAAGGAGAGCTAAAACTTCTTTCGTTTAGGAGTTTTGCAAGAGGCTCTATAGTTTAAAGATAATGTGGGATATACGGGAGATAACGCTATGACTTTTGAAGATGTAATGATGGGTTTTGAGGCGATACGGAAAGATTTTATAGAAATCAAAGAATCATTTAAAGAGACTAACAAGGCTATAAACAACTTAACGGACAAGTGGGGTAATTTTGTGGTAGGCTTAGTCTTGCCGGCAATGCAAAAGATGTTCCAAGAAAAGGGTATTGTGGTAGAAACTATCTCAAGAAGTGTTCAAAGCAAGGTAAAGGATGCTGAAATGGAGATTGATATCCTGGCTGTCAATGGCGAATATGTAGTGGCTGTGGAGATTAAGAGCACGTTGGGTGTAAACGATGTAGATGACCACATAGAAAGATTAGCAAAGTTTAAGCAGGCGTTTAAGGTATACGCTGACAGAAATGTTATAGGCGCAGTAGCTGGTATTGTCATCAATGAAGGAGTTGACAGATATGCTTACAAAAATGGTCTGTTTGTTATTGGTCAAAGCGGGGATACGGTCAAGATACTAAACGATGACAAGTTTGAGCCTCGGTGCTTTTAGGGGTTCATCGTAATAGTTCACCCGTATGTATTAAGTATCGAGGGCTTTGCTTACTAACGCAGTGGTTCGCAGCCCACCCCCTCAGACCCGCCCTCAAGGGGAGGGGGGCCTTTTATGGGGGGGCGTGCTATACCCCTTTAGGCGCTGCTGTTGGATGAGGAGGCCTTTGTCACTTTGTAGGAGTTTGTTTTATCGATCACCTCATCTTCTATCTTTAGGCCGCACTGATGAAGGATATTATCTATGCCGCCGCTGTAGACAAACGACCTGAAACCGTTGAAGTGGTCCATGCCTGCCATGAACTCCATCAAGGCTGTTATCATCCCTTTGAGGTTTTGCGGCAATGGGGCGAGGAAATCAGCAATTATGATCTTGGGAGCTAGAAGTCTCATCTGGTTTACGACGATGATTCTATCTTCTGCTGACATCTCGTGAAGGGCAAACGATATAGTGGCGTAATCAAACCGTGTATCAAACGCATCTACCAGTCTTTGTGCATCTGAATGCACGAATTCGACGTTTGGATGACTCCCATCAGCCTTTCTCTGATTGGCATACATAAACATCTTCGATGACAACTCAACCCCCACGACGCGTTTGCACTTTTGGGAGAGAGCAATAGCCAACGCACCAGTTCCACAGGCAACGTCCACAACAGATGCGTCATTTTCTATAAAGCTGCTGATCACATCTCTAAGTTCTCCCGTCCAGGGGTCTATGAGTTTTGCATAGAAACTACCATCATACCAGTGCTTTTTATCTAACGTGTTGGTCATAGTAAGATTAAACCTCCTTGTATCTATACTTTGCACTTTTTTATAAACCAGCATTTTATGCAGCTCTTAAAAATAGATTCCCGCTTTCGCGGGAATGACAGTAAGTGGCGTTTTTAGCTGTTCCATGCCTGCCCCTGACCTGAGCAGGAATCCAGAAAGTGCAAAACCATCGCTTGTATAACGATTTACATATCAATTTTAAAGTCCTCTAGCAATCTAAAGATGTCGGATATACATGCCATTGTGTCATTTTTTAATGATATCTCCATTTCAATTAAGCACTTTTCCATGTTTAATGTGCTATTATTGAGTTCGTCTATGCTTATAACCGTCTTTACAAGCTCTGCCATGGTTAAGAAGTCATCAGTATTTTCTATCGAGTAGTACATAGTTCTTATAGATTCAAGGATACAGCCGATTTTATTATTTATCCGTTCAGACAGCTCAAACCCCTTTTCTTGAAGCTTGAAAAGAAACTCAATCCATGCTTGATGGTTGTATACCCCTTTGTTCTGAATGATAAAATCGACGGTTACATCTATGAGGTCTTCAATCTTTGCTATTATATCAGTGTAGAATTGGAAGGCGTTTTTACCTTGCTTTTTAGCCCTGTACATTGCAATGTCGGCCTGTTTTAAGAGTAGTTCGCCGTTTATCCTGTATTCATTGTTGTTTTTAAATGGATATACGCTGATCCCAATGCTAGCGCTGATATTACAGACCTTGTCTTTCAGGTAAAATGGCCTGTTTAAAGACTCTATGATCTTTTTTGCTACAACGGCAGCATCTTCTGGTTCTTTTATCCTCACAAGTATAACTGTGAACTCATCGCCTCCCATGCGTGCAGCCGTATCTGACTTACGCACATTTTCTAAGATCCTGCTTGCGGCCTCTTTTAATAGAATATCCCCGTAGTCGTGTCCCAGTGTATCGTTGATTATCTTAAAATTATCCAGGTCTATAAATAAAAGTGCAAACATATACTTGTCTCGTCTTGCCATCTCAATCGCACCGTTGAAACGATCATGGAACAACATACGATTAGGCAATGAGGTGAGCGCATCAAAATGTGCCAGACGTTGAAGCTGTTTTTCAAAATTCTTGCGTTCTGAAATATTGCGCAGCACGTAGACACACTGTATGACCTGTCCTAGTTCGTTTATTATGGGAGACGAGCTGCATCCGATATAGATTTCCTTGCCGTCTTTATCGAGATGAATATGTTCGGTCTTTGCATGTTTGCCGGTCTGTACTGTGGTCATTACCGGACATTGAATATTATTTTGAAAACAAGGGGTGGAGTTTCTATGAATCACGTTATAGCACGTACTGCCTTTTACTTCAGCTTCTAAATAGCCGTACTCCTTTAAAAAAACTTGATTAACCTCTATGATCCTGAAATCGTTTACGTCTATAACGATAACAGAGTCGTTCATGCTATTAAGAATGGTATGGATAAACACATTGGATTGCTTGAGGGCATCTTCTGCCTTACCATTTTCGATGATCCCTGCCAATGTATTGGTCACTGCCAATAGAAAGTCTTCCTCTAATTTATCCCGCTTGTGTCCCGCTACAACATATAAATTAAGAACCCCAAGGATTGTGCTGCCAGACTTAATCGGTATGCAAAAATGACCATGGTCAGGCATCCCATCGAAACTGATCTCATGCAGCTCGTTTACATGATTTATGTACATGGTCTTGCGAGTAGAGGCTGCTAGACCACAAAGACACTTGCCAAAAGGGATACTCCTACAGTAAACTTGCAGGTATTCTGGTAGGTGACGTTGAGCAAACATCGTCAGGGTGTCACAGTTGTCTTGGGTAAGAAATATACAGGCCTTTTTCTGAACCTTGATCCAGGGAGCTGAAAGCACTAAGTCAAGTGAGCTCTCGAGTTTGTTCTTAAGCGGGATCTGCTCCAGGGCTATCTGAAGCATCGTGTTTATTACCTCTTGGATATAGTAATTATAGCTTAGCTTTGTCTCTAACTGTTTACGCTCAGCTATCTCTAATTTTAAATACTCGTTGGTGTGTTCGATCTCCTCGCTGGCCTTTTTGAGTTTCAACGTTCTCTCTTCAACCAGCGTCTCAAGGTGTTGGTGATGCCTGTGCAAGTCTCGTTCTAATGTTTTACGGTTTGTTATGTCTCTTATAATGCCAACTGAGTGCCAGTGTCCTTCAACCTGTACTGCAGATATAGATACCTCTACATCTATTTCTGTCCCATCACGTCTTATGGCAACAAGCTCATGTGTTTTATCCACTACATGACCTATACCGGTTTTCTTGAACTGTTCAAACCCGTTAACAAAGCCCTGATAATAAACCTGAGGTACAATAAGCCTGTGTAACGGCTCATTCAGCGCCTCATCACTGGAATAGCCGAAGATGTTCTCAGCCGATTTGTTCCAGAAAGAGATCAGACCGCTGCTATCCATCATTATAACAGCATCCTGCGCAGCGAGGGTCAGCTTGAGCAGTATCTCCTCGCTGATCTTTAGCGCCTTTGCTATTCGCTGATGCTGTGTTACCTCCGCATCTAAGATCTTGCTAGTCTCCTCTAATTTTACGAGATCCGTATACGAGCGTAAAGAGGCTACGACGGCAGTAAATAGTTTTTTTTCAGTTAGTTCTTCTTTAGTCAAGTAATAGTTTATATCATAGGAGCCTCTTGCAAAACTCCTAAACGAAAGAAGTTTTAGCTCTCCTTATGATAAAATAAGTTTCCCAAACTTAAATCGATAAGGAGAGCATCATGTTAAGAGAGAGTATATCATGGTTATT
>PEAB01000028.1 GCA_002753395.1 Nitrospirae bacterium MYbinv3
TTGCAGGATATATATTCATAGCCTTGATACATTTTATTCGTTTTGTTACCTAAATCCTGTCAATCCCTTAATCCGTTAAATCATGGTTCAGACAGTTTTTTCAAATGCGATTGCCCTGTCTTAATGGGTGCGTAAGAATCTCGTGGGTTTTTTGGTAGTCCTGCACAAGTAGTGGTGACAGTAAACTTAACACCCTCCCCTAACCCCTCCCATCAAGGGAGGGGGATTGAATATCGCTGCCTCTGCAGGACTACCATTTTATTTATTATGAGTTTTATTCTATAATGAAGGGTATAAAGAGAAGTGACAGAAAAGATGATAATGTTTAATTGTGTGGAGTTAGTTTTTTAGTCAGAGAACAAGAAAGGAATGCTACAACGAGAGGAGAGTTATGGAGAGAGAGTTTAATGACGAGTTATTGAAGGAGTACGTCCTCTTATACGTTGAAGATGAGGATAACGTAAGGGAAAGCCTCCTGAGATTTCTCCAGAGGAGGTTTAAGGCAGTCCACACCGGCAGAGATGGCCGGGAAGGACTCGAACAGTTCGAAACACACAGACCTGACATCGTTATAACCGACATACAGATGCCTATTATGGACGGGCTAGAGATGGCCAGCTCTATAAAAGAGATTGTGCCGTCAACACCAGTTATCATCACCACCGCTTTTAACGAGATACCTTATCTTATGAAGGCTATTGAGTTACATGTGGATAGTTATATCAAAAAACCGATAATAAAGGAAGATCTTATCTCTGCAGTCCGTAAGAGCGCCCAATTCCTTATCCAGAAACAGGAGATAGAGATTAAAAACAAAATAATACAGACTTTTATAGATATTAACCCCCGATTTGCCTTCCTGGTAACAAAGGAAAACGTCTTGGTGATGAATAAGTTCTTCCTTAATTTCTTTGGATATGACTCTTTTGAAGAGTTTGTTAGGAATAACACACAGGTTTTTGCCAATATACAAAGTGATCAGCAACCTACAACAGACGTAATGGCATGGATCAACTCTCTCTATAAGAGCGCCAATAAGGAACACTTTGTGTATATCAAGAGCAAAGGGGCACAGAAAGCGCAGCCTTTCTCAGTAATGTGCAAGGATTTCACTCCGTTTAACATCTTATTATTTACATTTACGGAGGGACAATGACAACATGCACTTGCCCCCGTGTATTACATAAATTATGAAGGACGGTATAGAGAAGAGAGTGTTTATGGTTATTGGCAAGGGGCTTTTAACGGGATTTATAGGGGGGCTGGCCATATTTTTCCTTGTATTTCCAGTGGGGATCCTGCTGCATATTGTGGGGCTGCCAATCTTGTCAAAGATCGCTAAAGGGGGCATACACTCATTACGCGTTACCGTCGTCTCGCTTCAACTGTTTATAGCGCTGGCTGGCATCGGCTTTTTTGCATGGAAGGAGTTCTGGAAAAACCCCTCGTAAACGTTAACACAGATAAGCTGTTTTGTGAGAGAAATGGCTGCTTTAAGTACGTAGTCGTCTGCGGAAAGTGCAAACATGCCCGCAAATGTAGTGCATACATGCAATATATACAACCTACGCTATTTTATAGTGATGCTGCTCGTAAAGCACGTCTCTAAGGGAGGAGAAGGATTTAATGCTCAAACTCGACTGTCACCTACACACCTATCCGGCCTCTAGTTGCAGCACTATGACTGCGGAGGAGGCCATTAACGCTGCCATCGCAAGCAAGTTAAACGGCGTTGTCTTAACCGAACACGACCAAGTCTGGGATAAACGCGACCTTGAAGCGCTAACGGCCAAGTACCAGGGAAGCATAAAGATATTTAACGGCATTGAGGTGTCATCGCGTCAGGGGCATTTTCTCGTCTTTGGCCTTAATGACCCATCCAAGATACGTTTTGATATACCGGCTGAGGAGCTAATCGATCTGGCCCATAAGCAGGCAGCTGCCGTGGTTGTAGCTCATCCCTTTCGCTTCAGCATGGACTACGGCCAATACTGCTACAAGCTCGACATAGACGGTGTTGAGATCAGTAGCAGCAACACCTCACACACTGCACACCTGATGGCCAAAAAACTTGCCGAACAAAAACAACTGTTTCAGCTCACCGCAAGCGACGGTCATACCGTAAAATCCATCGGGATGTACCACACTACCTTCCCCAAATCCATCGAAACAATAAACGATCTGGCCGCCTATATCATAAGCTGCAAGGAGTAGTGAAGGAGGGGAGGGGGCAGCCTTTACCTCCGTATGTCGGCGATAGATTGGAGTGTGGTGTCCAGTTTATTTTTGATCTCTGCGTATTTAGATGGTGATGAGTGTTGGGTGAAGATTGTCAGGGCTTCCTCGTAGGCCTTGACGGCCTTAAAGAGGTTTTCCTCTCTGTTTTGGATGCTGCCAAGGGCACAGTAGCAGTTAGCCAGGGAGTGTTGCGTGGTACCGTATTTGTAAGGATACTGGTGAGCAAATTCGATCTTCAGAGATTTCTCATAGTAGCGGATAGCCTTTATGAGGTTTTCTTCCTTGTCGCTACATGTGGCCAGTTCGCTGTAGGCAGCTCCGAGATTACACTGTGTCATTATATAGTCAAAGGGGGAGTGTTCTGGGGAGTAGACCTTCAAGGCCTCTTTATAGGAGAAGATAGCTAACTTGATATGTGCCTCCTTCTCTAATGACTGAGACAATATGAAATAGGCGTTTCCGAGATTGTTTTGGGTCATCCCGTAATCCGTAGGGTATTTATCAGGCGTATAGACCTTCAGGGATTCTCTAAAGGCATGTATTGCCTGTATAAGCCCGTTTTCTTTATCTCGAATCTCAGAAAGCAGACCATATGTACTTCCAAGGTTGTTTTGCCCCATTGCGTACTCCTTGGGGTGGTCGGTTGGCGTCCACACCCTTAAGGACTCCTTGTAGGCAATGACAGCCATCTGCAAGTTCTCCTCCTTGTCTCTTAACTCCGACAGGTCGCAGAGGGAGTTTCCAAGGTCGTTCTGTGTGCCTGCGTACTCTATGGGTGATAGCTCTATAGTGCGCACCTTGAGGGCGTCCGTGTAAGCCTGTACCGACTTGGCCAGACACTCTGCTCTGTCCTGAAACGAGGAAAGCTCCCAGTAAGCGTGACCTAGGCTAATCTTTATGTGTCCATATTCGATAACGTGGTCCAGGTGGTTTCTGACCTTCAATGCCTCCTCATATGCT
The DNA here is from genome assembly GCA_002753395.1 of Nitrospirae bacterium MYbinv3. GTDB lineage: Bacteria > Nitrospirota > Thermodesulfovibrionia > Thermodesulfovibrionales > Magnetobacteriaceae > Magnetobacterium. The sequence goes on from PEAB01000028.1 coordinate 3,199, forward strand.
GTTATAGCCTTTTTCAGGTTCTTTTCTCTCTCCCGGCATACTGAGATTGCCCTGTAGGCGTGCCCCAGGCTGGTCTGGATGTGTCCGTACTTTTCAGGGTTATTCTCCTCAGTGTAAACCTTAAGGACCTTTTCGTATGCCTGGACTGTCTTTAAAATATTGTCTTCCTTGTTGCACATCTCTGAAAGCTCCCACCAGGTGTTGGCAAGGTTGCTTTGCGTTATACCGTAGTCAAGGGGGTAGTCCTTTAGGGTATAAACGGTTAGTGCGTCTTCATAAGCCTCTAATGCCTTTAGGATGTTATCCTCTCTCTTAACGCCAACGGCTAACTTACGAAAACAGATACCCATGTTGTTTTTTATATGACCATAGAGGACTGGCATCTTTTTCTCAGACACCTTATCCAGCACCTCGGAATATATGGTCAGGGCCTCCTCAAAGCTGCTTTCCTCAAGCAGCACGTCGGCCCTCTGTACTGCGTCAGTGATGGCGGTAATGGCCTGCCGCTTCATTCCCTTTGCATATAATAAGAACACGATGATGGCAACAGACAGCGCCCCTAAAAGGCCTAACAACATATGTTCAGTCATCAATCACCATTTGTCAGTATATAATCTATAGATTCTTTGGCTGTTTGTGCCACTTCAAGGTCTTTATCACCTAACAGTCCCTCTAAAGACGAAACATGCCTTCTTTGCCCGATGATACCAAAGGCATAGGCGGTATCACCTCTGACGTTGGGGTCGTCGTGCACTAAAAGGGGTATAAGGCAGTCGGCTATGTCCTTTGTGATCTCAAGTCCTTGCTCTTTAAGGGTCTCAATGAGGGCAATGGCTCCTAAACGCACCCGAAGCCGCTCATCTCTTAATAGCCGCGCAACAACACCGTACATCCCGGGCTCATACTTAAGCATGTCGATGATGTTATCAAGAAAGCCTTTTTCCATATAGTCGGCGATCATCGTTTCAAGCTCTTGTTGATCTTCAGCAGTATTCATATCTTTTACAAAATTGCACTTTTCTCATATCCAGACTATTTTACAGTATTATGTGAAAAAGTGCCAATACGCAAAAAAATAGGGGCGCATAAGAAAGTCATGAGTCGTCTTGCCATTGCCGTACAAGACAGGGCAATCCACAAGCTAGTAGATTCCTGCTTACGTACATATGCGTCAACTTAAGGGAGGTGACAAAGGTGTTCATTGTTTAAGTGAGGGACATGCTTGTGGCAATGAAAAACATCGGAATGATAAGTACATGGACATAAATATATGGTAGTCCTGCAGAGGTAGTGATATTCAATCCCCCTCCCTTGATGGAAGGGGTTAGGGGAGGGTGTTAAGTTTACTGTCACCACTACTTGTGCAGGACTACCAAAATGTTCATGGTTTCAAGGCTATGGATTCCCACTTTCGTGGGAATGACAGTAATGAGCGTTTTCCAAATATGTCATTCCATAGCCTGCCCCTGGCTTGAACAGGGGTAAGCAGGAATCCAGAAAGCGTAAAAGCATAGTTACCATGAAATATAAAAAAGATACGTCAGATACTTAATTCTTTCGTAGTCCTACTCGGTCAATAAGAAATTATGATGTAAGTCGCAATCCCTTCTAACTGAGGTCTTAATTCATTCCAGAGAATCAGATAAAGGCTATACATGCAGTTCTTTCGTCGCAATCCCTTCTAACTGAGGTCTTAATTCATTCTCCTGATGAGAAGATTACGGAAATTCATAGCAGCCGTCGCAATCCCTTCTAACTGAGGTCTTAATTCATTCAGAGAAACGACAAAAAGGGCGAAAGCTCTGGCCGTCGCAATCCCTTCTAACTGAGGTCTTAATTCATTCGACATTCAACTGTTGTAAATACAAAATGGAGGCACCCGTCGCAATCCCTTCTAACTGAGGTCTTAATTCATTCGCTCCCCATGAATATCTTTAGCAATAACCATGATTTAAAGACACGGTTGTACACATTTATACCTTCTGCATAAGTTGCTGTTAAATCTGATCTACAAACTATCATCGTTTTCAAAGATTGATATAGCGTAACATTTCTTATAGCTGCCTTGCAACAGTATATTTTCCAAGGCCAAAACTTGTACCCTTTCCTACATGCAGTAGCTCGCCTGCTTTAATGATTGAGTAAAAAGGCTCTATGTCCCCTCTATATGTTATAGTGCCTATAAGACCGCCCATTTTCATTTGCGTTTTCTGCCTGTTTGAGTACCGCTGCCAATCCAGCCACTCTAACTTATTTTCCAATATTGCCACATCTGCCGCATTATCTATTATATCCCTGTGATTCCACAATAATTCCCTGTCCTGACAGTGAAAATAATGGAGGAGATATATCCTTCTCATTAAGGCTCTGAGCAAGATGTGAAAGTCAAGCTTAACCACCATATCTCTGTTAAATAGAATCCGTGCAGGCGTTATAAATCTCAACTTAAGTTCTCCGTGAGGGGATTTATCGAACTCAAACGTCTCAGAAATATTTAACTCCTCTGACAAACCCGCATTTATCTGACCATCGTCAACATTATAAACTGTCCTTTTATCATCGCTTACGCTGATTAATCTGTACTTGCCTCTACCCCTGCCAAGGCCAATCTTGCCAAGCTCAATAAATGCTAAAATAAAGTATGGCAAGTATTGTCCTGCCCTGCCTATCAATATCAAATTAAAACAGAGCCTTTCAGATTGATTAAACACCCTGCCAGCTTCCTCGGGCGGCTCTATGATAAATGGATGAGGGATTTGCTCGTACTTGTTCATATTCATAACATTGGTACCTTCCATGGGAGACGTCTCAAATATATAGGCATAGACACAACTCGACTTTAATACGCACTCTGTACATTGCTGCCTTTTAAGGGCACATACAATACGCTTGAGTGCATTGCCAAATCCCCCGCGCATAGTAGAACCCTTATAAGGCGGCAACGACAGGACATCTAATGCCTCTATCGTTAAACTATATCTGCGGTATTGGATCGTCATTCCAGAAACATGTCCACACCCTCTGGTATCCTGTCCCCACAACCCATAATTATTGGTCTTGGGTCAGACGGTAACGGGTATATCCTTACATCGTCTTGAGCAGGGTCAATAATACGACCAAGCTCCTCCTTTACCTGTGTCAATTCATTCCATGTAAACCTGCAAAAAAACACCGAATACTGCAGATGAAGCCCTCTGCCTCTTATGTACTTATATACCTTTGCAAGCCTGCGAGGATTCCTTATATCATAGCACAACAGATAATTTGATTTCATGCCCCCAACTCCCTCATCAAACTAAACAGGTCGTCAATAACCAGTTCGATCTTCTCTCCGAGGCGTTTTCGCCTGCCCTCATATCTGTCTACAATGTCTCTCATAGCGTCCTTGAGACCACAGCCACCATGTATAGAGTTAATATCAATGCCATTGCCCTTGCATGACTCCAGAAACATAATACACTGTAAGTCTACCTCTGGACTTACTAAATAGGAAAGATCAAGAGCAAATCCAAAGTTCTGCCGCCTGTGAACAACACCCATGTGAGGGTCAAGCTTGGCCATAATAAGCCTTTCAACAATCAACCCTCTGAATAAGTTTGAAACTATCTTTCTTACAGTCTTAACCTGTCTTTCATATGCCGTAAAATACTCAGCAATTCGCTGCCTATACTCAGACTCTTTAAGCCCTTCTTCAAGGAAGGTTTGATCCTGTGCTTTAGCTGTATTGGTGAGCGCTTCGATTTGAAATCTCTTTCTCCATGATACACACAACGCCTTAAAGCGTGAAACGTTGTCCTCGGTTTCAACGAATATCCTCTGCATGTCATAATATAGAGGTAGATGGTCATTGTATGGTAAGCAGATGCAGCCATTGTTCCCTGATATATTCATCATTATAACAGGTATCTGATTCTCAGCAAGGAGTGAAAACACCCCCGATTCTAACTTTATGTTGCCGGAGATAAATACCCTCCCCAGGAGGCGAACGGGAATACGTCTATTGGCCTTACCCATCTCTTTTACCAGAAGGGATGGACCATCGCGTACAATCTCTATCTCTTTTGCCTCATTCAGATAAAGCGTCCTGTCCATCCATTATCCTCCGTGTAAGCTCCCTTACGATGTCCACATATCTGCTCCTAATATCCTTGGCCCATTGTTCATACATTGGATAAAACCGCTTTCTGCCTTCCTTTTTTAGATAACAGCCAGGTCTCTCGCCATCTTGAAAGAAGTCCCTGTCTGTGAATTCCCTCTTCCTGAACAAATGCCACACAAACCTATCCACATCCGCACGAAAAGGCTCCACAAGGTCGCACGCCAGGGACTCCCTGCCGTACTCAAACCTATGATAAAAACCGATAAACGGGTCAAGTCCTATTACCTCTATCTCCCTCACCATCTCGTAGTGAAGCATAGTATAGCACAGAGACAGCATTGCGTTAACGGGGTCTTCCGGGGGTCTTCTGGTGCGCTTTACGAAACCCAGAGAATCGGCAAAAAGCGTTGTATATGCCTGAAAATATGAAGCTGCGGCGCCGCCCTCAAGTCCCATTAGGGTGTCTTGGTCAGGCAGTCCAGTGAGTTTTTCCGATATCTTTTCAAGTGTCTTTAATGCCGTAAACAGGGATAACCGTTTGTCAGGCCGCTCTTGGAGCGCTTCTTTTAACAGACCACTCTGTGAGTCAACCTTTTTCCTTACTATCTCGACAGAAAACAGGATGCTGAAAGCAGATAGGGATTTCTCATACTGCCTTACTCTCAGTGCACCGTTGTTGTGTAGGCTGCCGTGGAATATACCTTTAAATCTTAAACTCCTTCCAGAGAGAAATACTACGGTGACGCCCTCTTCTGAGAGCTTGTGAAGCGCCGAAGTCTCAAGTGTCACAGAACCTACAATCACAATCCTCTTAAGCGGCTTTATCGGGACGCTGCCCTCTTTCGTGCCATTTGCATAAAAGGCAAGGGTATTGCCATCATCTCTTATAAGAATATCTTTTCTATCTATATACAAGGTTCCCATCTAAATCCCCCTATCCTATATAAAAGTAATCTGGGTCGTGGGGCGGTAACGCTATGCCCAGCACGTGAGGTGTACTCCTGCCATCCATTTGAAAGATATGCACGCGGTCCTCTTTATCCTTTATAAGCCCCTTGAGCTGCCCGATTACGTATTTTAATTCGCCTTCGGTCAGAAAGCACTCATATACCGATTTCTGACCGCCTGTGCTGTACCCCTTCAGGAGATACCGCACGTCGTGCAAGCGGCTATCCTCCGTAATGTCATAGGCTATGAGATACAAAATCCTTTTCACAGGCCGCAGCTAATCTTAATCGTCAAACTCCAACCTTGGAAAAACGGGGGCGTCTGACTCGTTAAAACTCTTTAGGTCGAGGATAAACTTCTTTAGCTTATCATATGTTGATTCCTCTGAAAATTCAAAGCCATGAGCAAGGTAAGACAGATTTCTTTTATTTTGTAACTCTTTAAAACGCTGTTCTTGCTTCTCATAGCTCTTCCCAAAATCGTCCTCTAGTGCAAGAAGTAACTGTAGAGAGGCATCCTGGGACAGCTTTATCTTATCGTCCTTTTTGTGATTACGAACAAAGCAATCCCTTACTGTATCTGGTAATTGATCCTCTTTTACATTAGAGGTGTTTATGTTGTACTTGTTCAGGAGCCTCTCCTGTGCAATCATCTCTACAAGCCTGTAGAGCCTGAGCACAGCGTCATCTGTCTTCCCCTCTTCAGATCTTCTGAGCGCATTTGCATACATGTCAAGGATATGTTTCAGGAAAATTTGTCCATTTGCCTCTGTTAACTCTTTAATGAAATCCAAATTCTTTTTTGTCGCCTCTGCAAAGGCCTTAATCCTTGCATCCTTGGACAATGCTAGTATATCGTCTATCTTTCCTTTATAAAACGAATCTTGGGCCTGCTTGTGTCTAAACAAATCCCATTTATAGTAACCATCTACAAGACTCGCCAACGATCTAAAAATTGGACTGCCTTCTACCCCTTTTTGCACTAGACCGTCTAACAAATCCTTTGCGGCCTTAAACTGATATTGATTAAAAAGGACTGAAATCTTTTTCTTCTCCTCTACTGCCAATAAATCCCACGGATTTACACTATCGTAGATCGTTTCGTGTCCGTCCTGGACAATACCAACACCGTCCTTAGTCCTCTGCGTTCCACCAACGTATGAGTAACAAAAGCCATACGTAATCGAGGCAAGGGCAAGGGCGACAGACATGTTCTTTGTCCCCCCGGTGTAGTCAACGATAATCTCTTCCTTGCTGTAACCTTTATCCATTACCCTCTTGACGGATTCCTTTGCCTTGTCATGGCAGTGTCGTAAATCGTTTACATCGTCTGCACAGGTTAGTTCGCTCTTTATGTCCAGTCCATCGGTGTCCTTAACACTTCTTTTTATATCAGCGATCTTGTCGCACGTGTCCTGGGATGCAAAAAACGAGACAAACTCAGGCCTATAGTGTGAAATGGACTTTACAATAGGTTCCGGTGTTCCACCAACTGATATGATCATTGCCTTGTACTTCTTTTCTTCCATGATTGCTTCCTCCTTATTGTTGATCATTGTTTACAATGCATCCTCTTTATATTTCACGGTAACTATACTTTTACGCATCCTGGATTCCTGGTCAGGTAGTCCTGCACAAGTAGTGGTGACAGTAAACTTAACACCCTCCCCTAACCCCTCTCATCAAGGAAGGGGGATTGAATATCACTACCTCTGCAGGACTACCATAAATTTTACCCTGCTTTTTTAAGAGGATAATTTACAATCTCCAATACTGCCCATCCAAAGGACTTGAGTCTGCTGTTGGCGTCTGGTTTAGACTCCTCGGATGCAAGCCATAGGGTAGTGGCGCAAGACTCATAAGTATCAGGTTCACCTCTTTTATGCATAATCTTTATATTCCTATATCCCTCAATGGTTACGGCCTCTGCCCCGGAGTGCCTGCCTATCCTGAGCAAAAAGGCAGACTTCCCCCACTTGTCCTTGAACTGCGAAGGCATAACGGAGGGGCTTGCCTTGATTCTGGCTATGACCTTGTTATCCTCATCGTATACGCTGTTGTAGAAGCCATTGACGGCGTTTAACAAGATACCAGGTTTAACAGGATTGCTTATAACACCTGTCTTCAGCGGTTGATCAATATTTATGGTGCCGCTAAAGACCGTATTAACCCCTATCGTTTCTATTATTTGGTACGGCCCCTTAGCGGCCTGACCTTCGTCCTTCTTTCGGTTAACGGCGTAGAATATCTTGCATTTGCCATCCCCTTCCGGTATAAAATCTGATACCTTGAGCAGTCGCAAGGGGTCAGTGTCAAATTGTCCGCCAAGTAGCTGTCTTTCCAGGTATTTATTTCCGTCTTTTTTGTCTCCAGTATTTAAACGCTTGCTTTCCTTTGCCAGCTTATTCAGATAGGCCGTGCGCATTGCCCCCTTTATCGAGGAGCCTGGTATATACGGCAGATTGTTATGTGGATTGTAGGCGGTTCTGGCAATGTGAAATTGATTGAGTTCCTTCTCCTCATTTTTTAAAGATATGCCCTTAACCTTCTTGTAATGCTCCAGCAGAGTGCTGCTACACTCAACCCTGACAATGATCTTCTGCTTACTGGGTTGAAACTTTTCAGCAACAAACCTCATCATCTCGATAATAGATGCAATGCTGCCCTTGTCGCAAATGCCTAAAAACCCCCCCCTGTCTTGTTCCGATAAGGAATCTATGAAAACCATTGGATCAAAGGCTGCCAGATTCAATTCATTGCTTTTATTTCTGAGTATCACAAATGATGTTGGATCATATATGTCATCGCAGCCTATATGCACCGGAGACATTATGTGAAGCCTGACCTGCAGCGGTTTTTCCATGTTAAACCTCCACGCTGATCGGTATATAGAGTGAATATCCCTGTGCCACGGTTTTCTTATGCACAAGCGATATACCAGTGACACCAACCCCTATATACGGTTTCTTAGGTATATCTTTATTCTTTGGCATAAAGACGGCCCCCTCATCGGCCATGACGATTGGACATTTAAAGGGGTTGCCTGACCTGGCCAGTACATCGCCATGCCTGCCAAACCTCGTAAACGGCGTAAAAAACATATCAGCGTAGATATCCCTCTCAGGGACGCATGGGGCAAGGGTGTAACAGGCATTTGGATTATCGCTGCCTAACCCCATGAGGTCTATCTCCATCCACTCCCCAAGGCAAAACCTGCCCAGGCCGGTTGAGGCATCACGGCCAAAGCCCATATCCCCGATCCTGCCAATGGCCGTAATGACCTGCTCAATTGTCACAACATCATCGTCTATACCAACAAACAACGCCAGTTCAGTGTTAGGATAATACACCCCATGCTCCACTGAGAAGGGTGCAAATTGCGCATCACCTGTAGTGCCGGTATCCCTGTTTATGGTGTTGTGAGACTGAAGAAAGTCGGTGATAAAGCTGCCACCGCCCCTCTTGTGTATCTGCTGCCTTTCTTTGTCACTCAGCGCTGCCTTAAATTCATCAAACAACTCCTTGTCATTGCAGAATTTAAAATCCTTAAACGACGAGAATTTCTTGCCTTCCGGCACAAGCATCCACTTCTTTGACTTAACCTCCTTGCGCTTCTTTATGCGTTGCACTGTGTCCTGTGGGAGGTCAAACATGCAGTCAGGCGGCAGGCTTGGCGTAGGCAGGGCATATGTGTAAGTGCGGTTTACGTATAGCTTCGGAAAGGCCGATGAAAATACCACAAAGGGAGCCTCCAGATAACGGGCAATCAGGGTACCGAACTGTTCACCGAGCAGCTCCTGTTCATCGTAGGCTAGCTGCCAGCAGAAGTGCCCAAAGATGGTGTCTCCCTTGAGATGGGTTGCAAATCCGCTCAGCGGCTTTATGGTAATCTCATATGTCTTCAACTGCCGCCTCCACGATTAAAGGGGGCCAGACTCTCAAAATTGGCATTAATGCCAGGATCGTTAAACGCTATCTTTACCCTTCCATACCCCCTGCTTCCACTTCCGCCAAGGGTATCCATCTCAAGCAGTCTTAGCCCCTTAAGGAGTACCGATTCAAAGAGTCCTTCATCCCCCTCAGCCAGCACCTTAAAGGTAATCAGGAAGTTGAATTCTGTCCCCTCAGGCACACGCTCGATAAATCTCGGATCCTTGGCTGTACCTTTGATCCTGTTTATGACGTTTTCCGACTTCTCCTCCGTGAGGGACCAACGATTTTCCTGTGCCTTTTTAAGCCAATCACTATCAAGATAGCAGTCGGCAAACGACGCCCTTGTCGGTCCAATTTCACCAGAGGCAGCATCGGCGCTCGCCCCAAAGACCTTGAGCAGGGCAATACATTTTTTTGTTAACGCTTCGTTGCCTTTTACCGTTTTATATTCCAGCGTCTTGCCTGATACAACGTTGCCGTCTGTGTAAGCCATCAATCCGCTTTCCATCTCAAGCAGGGAGCGTACCTTTCCCTTTAACGAAGACCCCGGTATATAGGGTTGAAGAGTATGGGGATGCTTGATCACAGGGCTGTCCGTGCCGCCGATATGCATCTCCGTATTGCCAGAGCCTATATGAAGGCCGCTCCTAAGTGTTATCGTGCCCTCAAGTCTCTTGATATCTTTGAGTCTTAATTCCATATTTCACCTCCTTTTTGTGTTTTAGTTTTTTGGATTATAGTATTTATAATACCCCATGATGGCCTCAAAGAAACTTGCAAATACGTCAAGGTCTTTTGCTTCTGTAACTTGGGTTATATTTTTTTTGATAAACTCCTTAAAACCACTTGATATGAGTTCTCTACCTTCGGCATATGCCGCCTTTGCGTTTAACATCTGCAAGTAAGGCAGTATCTTTTCAAACTCCGATGGATTGTCTTTTACTCTTCTGTTAAACATTATGACCTCATCATAAAACTTTCGTATCTGAGAGCTTTTATTGCTTTTATCACGGCTCTCTTTACGATCAGAAGTTAATTTTTTGGCTATTTCGTCAGCCTTACCAGAAAAGAGATCAGGATTAATCAATGTTTTATCTTTATCCTTCCAGAAACTTACCTTAATCTCGCTGCTTGTATCTTTGCCTCTGATGTTTCCTTCCATTGCACTTCCTCCTTATCTGCGGTTATATATTACTTGCCACAGGGGTATCTTCAAAGATCCACCGTGCTCCTCAAGCCATTGAACGCTCTGTTCCACTTCCTTTAGCGCCACGGCTCGTTCATCATCTTTAAGTCCCCTTCCCACGTTCCTGATAAGGGCGTATCTGAGCATTGCCCTCCACTTCAGGCACTCTATATCGTCTACGCTAATACCCTGCCCCATCTCCAACAGCCTCTTGGTCTTCTTTGACATCTCAATAAAGGTGTTTAACCTAAATAGCATGGCGCTATTGATATAATCACTGTCTAACCACTTATAAATTTTGTCCCTGCAAGAGTTCAATGTCTCAAGCCCTTCCCACTTAACCGTCTCTCCAAATATGGTTATAGCATTCTTGGCTTCAACTGCCTTGGATTTCTCAAGGGCACCCTCAGACCTTTTGGCCAGAGACAGCACCGGATCGTTAGGCTTGCTGAGGCTTATACCGGCGGATATCGTAATATGCCTGTTGCCACACACATACTCCCTGAACCTATCTCTCATAAACCCGGCAAAGTCAATAATACGGTTCCACGGCCCAATGACAAACAGGTCGTCTCCACCCGCAAACACGGTGTAGATATCACTAAACCTATCATCTGTGCTTAAAACGTGTGGCAGGTACACCGTAAAAAACAGGTTCAACTGCCTGCTCAATGTCGCCATCCGTGAGATACTTATGCGTTCCTTTCTGATCCCACAACCAAACACAGCTCCAAGGTTATCCACATCGGCCTTGAGCGCTGCCATGGCCTCAATCCCCATATCAACGCCGTCATCGCTTGACGCCTTATTTATGGCTGTCTTGGCGATATCGGAAAACGATTTCGGTATGACATCACCCCCTTGTCCATCATCTTGAAATGGCACGTAGCCGTTGAGGAACCTGGCCGTCTTATCCGTGGTTATATCTCCATCCTTTGAGATAGATATATCCCAGTATTTGACGAGCTGCCCCTTGTCGGCAAGCTCATTGAGCTGCCCTGTTACATCCAAAGACACCTGATAGTCACCAAAGATGGGTTCCAAGAGCTTCTCATTGAGCTTCGCCTCTTTAGTGGTAACTGCTATAAGTGGTTTTTTGACAAGATTTGTACCTAAATATATGTGGTCCCTACAGATATTGCAGGCAGACTTCTCCTCTCCTAAGAGAGAATCGTTTTCAGCCTCTGGGCTTGACGGCCTCTTACCGCAGAAGGGACACAACGCCTTGGCCAGAGCATTGTTAAACCTGTTGAGATAGCCCTTGACAGGGCCGCCGTATTTCTCAAGGTCGATCTTCTTATACTTGTGTCGCTGAGACTGCACATTAAACCTCTCCCAAAACTCAGAAAACCCCTTGGAGATAAGGTTGTTGCATGAGACATCACAGTACGATAGCCCAATAGATGACTCTCCGAGAAAGTTGTCCATAAACCATTCATTGATCTGTGTCTCCGTCTCGCTAATCATTTTTACAGTGACAGGCGTGTTGGGGGCCATGATAGTAAAGTTACCCGCCGCGTTTAAGATAATCGAGGACGGGGTTAGTCCTATATTCGTACATAGCAGGTGGGCAGCCAGTTCTGACAGGAGAGAGACAGCAAACGACCTCCCCCTTAGGAGCTTGGCGGAGGCCTTCATGGTGCTGCCGCCCTCTGCAAAGATGAAGTCCTGGATGCCGTAAAAATCGCCTTTTACCAACAAGAACTTCTCGATCTCGTAGTCCTTAATCCTCTCTATATCCATACTGTCAGTCTGTTGGTGATACAAGTAAATGGCCGAGGCAATAGCAGAGGTGGTCTTGGAGTGGTCATAGAATGATATATCTGGTATTGTCTTCCCCACGGTGGCAGAGGGGATATTTGAGGCATAGATCATGAAGAGGCTGTCAAAGTGATCAAACCACAGGGGGATATTCTGCCTGTGTGAAATGTCGCCAAGTGAGTTTACAAAATCCTTGAACAACTTGGTATACTCCTTAGTCGCCGATTTACTGTCTAAAGATCGATATCCATCTCCATCTATCGGAAAAATATTTTTAGGCGAAAGCCTCTCTAAAGGGTATCTGAATCTGTAGGAATTGATATCGCCCTCTTTGTGTTTGTTATCTAGGCTGATTCCTTCAAATATGGAGAGCATCCGAGTTTTTTTGTAATCCCTGATTTTAACCTCGTTATTGTAGTCCTCGAACTCTTTTCTGTCCATTCCACTGCTTACCCTATCGGCAACAGCGATTATCCACTGCATAGGGGTCTCTGGCTTGTGGTGCCCTGCGGCAAGATTGATAAACGGATCGCCTATTCCCCAATTGCCTTTATTAAACCACGGTGGCAGATACTTTTCGATGTGTTCAATAAATGCCGCCGTATAGACGGCATGGCTATGGGTGTAGCGGTTGTTGTAATACGGTTGATATAGAGGCGCATTATCGTTTTTGTATTCTTGCCCTGGATGAAACCCCTCATCTCCTGCCCTTTCAGCAAACTTACCGATATCGTGTAAATACCCTGCGATAGCTATCTTATAGATTGTGTCATCCATTTTCCCCCTCATTTGATAAATCAAGCATTTCGTGTTAGTGTTAACGTCTGGGAATTTCCCTGCCCCTCTAATCTTCGATATTCCTTATTATAAATAAAAGCATTTTAAATAAACCACATTCCTTATCTTTGTATTGTGCTCTATTTTGCTGAAGGAAGGATAATAGTTCACCCGTATGTGTTTAAAATGGAGGGCTTTGCCTAGTGATACTAAGTTGCATTCAAAGAGGTATCTTATGTTTCAGAATGTAAGATGTTGTATTATAATGGGGTTAAGGGGACTGGTCACCTTGCAGAGGGGTCTAAGGGGAGACAGAGTCTCCCCTTCTATCGTATACTGAACTATTACACGGATTTAAGGATTGTCAGGAGCATGTCATCTCTTTTTCCTGTAGATCCTTTCATCAGTGTAATCCTAGTTCAGACAATCTCGATGTTTACTTAAATCTGACATTGTCAAGGTGATTTCAGGGCAATTTTTCAGGTTATAGGCAACAATTCAAAACGATAGACCTCCCTTCTTTTTTTGGCTCTCAAATTTTGTTTGACAAACGTCTTAAATATGTATATAATAATTAAGATATAGGGTTACATGTGGATGTTCCTGGGTAGCTCAGCCGGCAGAGCGGGTGGCTGTTAACCACTTGGTCGGGGGTTCGAGTCCCTCCCCAGGAGCCAAAATAATATAAGCCAGTAGATTTAGCCATTAAATGCAAGATTAACCAAACAATCAGCCAACAACCTCAGCCAGGATAACTTGCAAGGGCGGAGCGGTTTGGTACGTTGAAAACGGATAAATAGCTATAATGAAGTATATTGTGTTAATAGGCGACGGGATGGCCGACAGACCTAACGAGGCACTGGGCGGCCTAACGCCCTTGAAAAAGGCCGTAACTGTTAACATGGACAGGCTGGCGTCACAGGGGACTGTAGGGATAGTGAGGACCGTGCCGCCAGGGTTTCCTCCAGGGTCAGATGTCGCAAATCTCTGTATATTGGGTTACAATCCTGCGCTATACTATTGCGGCAGGGCACCGCTTGAGGCTGCAAGCATGGGGATATCCCTTGGTACAACCGATGTGGCCTTCAGGTGCAACCTCGTATGCCTCAACTTTGATGATGAAGGCAAAGGGGTATGGTCAGCCAAAACGGTTATGGAGGACTATAGCTCAGGTCACATAAGCACCGCCGAGGCTGGAGCACTCATTGACAGCCTTAACGAACACCTGGCCGATAATCAGGTCAGTTTCTATCCCGGCGTAAGCTACAGACACCTCATGCTCTTAAAGACCCAAAGCAGTGAGGAAGCGGAAAGCTACGTCAGCCTAAAGTGCACCCCCCCGCACGACATAACTGGCAGGGCGGCCTCTGTATATCTGCCCGCTGGTCTTGGGGATAAACTCGTATTAGACCTCATGTATAGATCCATAGACGTCCTAAAAGACCACCCCGTTAATGTAAAGAGAAAGAGTGAGGGCAAGCGCGCTGCCAACAGCATTTGGCTTTGGGGGCAGGGTAGAAGACCTGCAATGCCCACGTTTAAGGAGAGATATGGCATAGAAGGGGCGCTCATCAGCGCCGTAGACCTCACAAAGGGATTAGGCGTGTATGCCGGGTTTAAGATAATCAAGGTCCCTGGTGTTACTGGTTACCTGGATACAAATTACACCGGTAAGGCGGCTTATGGGATTGAGGCCTTAAAGGACGTTGATTTCATATACATACACGTAGAGGCCCCCGATGAGGCTGGACACTCTGGGAAGCTGGATGATAAGCTCAAGGCCATTGAAGACTTTGACAGCCTTGTGGTAGGAAACGTCGTTGAAGGATTAAAGGGTCTTAAGGATGACTACAGGATTCTGTTAATGCCAGACCATGCCACACCCCTAAGCCTCAAGACCCATACGGATGAACCGGTGCCGTTTGTTATCTACGACAGCCGCCACCCTGTGGACAACGGCAAGATATCCTACGACGAGGACATTGCCAATATGAAGGACGTTAAGGTCTTTGACGAAGGCTACAAGTTAATGGATTACTTCATAAACCCACAGCAGTGAAGGCTTTACTGCTTATGACGATGTACACTATTAGCATAGCAGCGGATGCCCTTGCATATAATCATACCTGCAAAGATATGTATAAAATATATGGGGTGTGTTATGAGATAGGGCAGGAGGAATCTATGGATACAGAGGAATGTGAGGGTGCTGTTATACGCCTGCCGTTTTATCTTACCAGAGAAGAAGAGTTGCTATATAATCATATGGAGCAGAAGGCAGCATATGGTTTGTGCGAGGCCGGCTGTTTGGATGCGGTAGAAGAAGAAAAGTCAGAGTATCAGAGTTTTAGGGTAGAATTCTGCGATAATTAATATAGAAGGGAAAGTAAACTGATGCTGATAGTACAGAAATACGGTGGGACTTCAGTGGGCAGCCTGGAGAGGATGAGGGCTGTGGCTGAGCGTGCCGTGATGTGTAAGAGAGATGGCAACGATGTGGTGCTCATTGTCTCTGCCATGTCGGGGGAGACGGATAGGCTAATAAACCTTGCCAAATCCATAAACGAGACCCCTGCCGATAGGGAACTGGACATGCTCTTGTCAACTGGGGAGATGGTTAGCGCCTCTTTGGTGGCAATGACGATAGGCAGTCTTGGACACAGGGCGATCTCCTTAACAGGCAGTCAGGTTGGGATAATGACCGATAGCGTACACACCAAGGCAAAGATAGAGAAGGTGGTAGCGGACAGGGTTGAAGACGCCGTTAAGGATGGCTATATAGCTGTGATTGCAGGATTTCAGGGTATAACCAGCGATACATCTGATGTTACGACGTTGGGCAGGGGCGGCTCTGATCTGACGGCTGTGGCTGTGGCCGCTGCCATAAACGCTGATCTGTGCGAGATATACACGGATGTGGACGGCGTTTATACCGCCGATCCCAATATAGTAGATAGCGCCAAAAAGCTGGATAAGATATCTTATGACGAGATGTTGGAGCTGGCCAGTCTGGGCGCCAAGGTGCTTCAGACGAGGTCTGTGGAGTATGCCAAGAAGTATGAAGTGCCGGTGGTGGTACGTTCGAGTTTTAATCTTTTACCAGGTACACTTGTAGTTAAGGAGGATTTAGATATGGAAAACGTGGTTGTTTCGGGTGTTGCTCATGATAAGAATCAGGTAAAGATAACCATTCAGGGTGTGCCTGACAAGCCGGGGATTGCCGCCAAGATTTTTATAACCGTTGCAGATAAAGGGATAGTAGTAGATATGATCGTGCAAAACGTGAGCACTGATGGCAAGACTACAGATATGTCCTTTACGGTGCCAAAGTCGGACCAGAGGCAGGCCATAGAGATATCAAAAGAGCTGGCCAACACGCTGCAGGCTAAAGGCGTTGTGGTAAACGACGACATAGCAAAGGTATCTATAGTTGGTGTGGGTATGAGAACCCACTGCGGTGTGGCGGCAAAGATGTTTAAGGCGCTGTCTGACAACAACATCAATATCATTATGATAAGCACCTCGGAGATAAAGCTATCATGCGTAATAGACGCCAAGTATACAGAGCTGGCAGTAAGAGAGCTTCATAAGACATTTGAATTAGATAAAAGGTAGAGTTAGCGAGTGAAGAAGGCATTAGTTTTTACGTTGTGCATATTTGTCTTTGGCTGTACAAAGAAAACTATTGTAAGAGAAGTAATCCCTGAGTCTATTAAACCCCAGGAGGCTATACCACATCTGGAGCTGGAGGAGTGGGTTAAGACCCCGTTTGACGTCCTTCAGGAAAACATACCTCAAGTGTCAACCTCGTTTCTAGGCGCTAAGTATAAATTTGGAGCAAACCCTGACGACAATCCCTCATACACCGATTGCTCTCATCTGATATGCGCTGTTCTTAGAAAAAGCCTTGTAGGGTCTGATTACGAATTTGAACCTTATTACTTCAACACGGATCAGATCTATGAAAACACATACAAGATAGAAAAAGACACAGTAAAGCCTGGCGATATCGTTTTCTTTAAGGACCAGAAGAGGAAGTTGAATCACCTAGGAATAGTTACCAAGACCACGGAGAACCATATAAACTTTATACACGCATCAAGTCAAGCCGGTGTGATCGAACGAACCACTCGCTCAGAGAGCTGGGTGTATTACTGGCGATACAGGTTTGATTCCTTTAGACGATGGAAGGACGAGGTGTTTGTTAGAAAGAAGTATACGATGAATAAAGAATGACCACGTAATACAGACTCCTGCTTATTCACAACAGAGTTTATCTGCTTTTCTTGGAATGAGAAAAAGAAAACCTATGGTTAAAGTGACCTCCTTATGTATGGGGTTTGTTATTTATAACGCAAAAGGGTAAGTGGATAATTAAAAGCAGGTCTGCTAGACCAATGGATGCGGCAACTAAATATTTAAAGGTAAATAGCCGAAATATACAGTTAAGGAGGCAGATATGGTAGAGACGACTAAAGAACATTATTTTTTGGTAGGCAATGCTATCTATGCAGTTCAAGTTGTAAGAAGGGACAGTGGTACGGTGGCATCATATTGCAGGATACCCAATACGAAGAGATTGGTCAAGGAGTGTTCAAACAAAGACGAGGCGACAAGTGCCCTCTTTAATCTGGTAAACGAGGGGCAGGTTAGGGTTTGTTCGTTGTAAAGAGGTTGTTTTAGTGTCTGAAGCGGCTGTATGCTTATGGTCAAGCATTGATTGAGGGGGGAGTTATGATTATTTACCTGGGTGGTAATATATAGTGTCAACGCCGTTAAACTGCTGGGAAAAGAGAAGGTGTGGTAATTGCAGAGAGTGTCCTGCTTCAAAGTATGAACCTGCAACGGGGTTTTTGGGCGGTCAGTTTGCAGGCAGGGGGTGTTTGTTCATAAAGGGTACCCAGTGTAGTGAAAACACGATGGGGAACATGAGAACAAAGATAAAGTACTGTACAGGATGTGACTTCTTTAAAAGATTAAGAAAAGAAAATGGCGAAGAAGCAGTGACCATTACAGCCTTTAACGAGTATGTCAAGAAAAAAACCGCTAATCGAAACTTAGATGCCGATAAACTCAGAAAAACAGAGGCAATCCTAAAAAGTATAGGTATACCTACACAACCCAAAATCGTTTTAGAGTTAAACAGAGAGGTCAATAACGTCAATGCTAGCATACAAAGCATTGCTAATCTTATAAGTAAAGATGTTTCGCTCTCAGCACAGATTATAAAAGTTGCAAACTCGCCTTTTTTTGCCGTCCGGAAGTGCGACTCCATAATTGGGGCTATAAACATCCTGGGACTAGACAACTTTAAGAACATTGTACTCATATCGGCTATGAGAAACGCCATAAGGGTGGACAGTCCGATTTTAGAAAAGTTTTGGAATCACTCCATGCTAGTAGCAAGGATTGCAACGTTAATTGCCAAGAGAGTGGGAGATATCTCCGAGAACAATGCCTTTATGGCAGGGTTGTTTCACGACTGTGCCACTCCATTTCTGTTAAAGAAATATCCGGCCTATATGAAGGACTTTGAAAAGGCACTAAGTAACGACACCTCGATAATAGAGATTGAAGACAAAGAGTTCAACACTTCTCACGCCATAGGCGGTTATATAGTATCTAAATCTATGGGGCTGGCAGATGATGTGTGCGACGTAGTAATGCACCACCATAACGCTGACGTCAGCATTCATACGGACTCAAACAACAGGAGGCTTGCAGCGTGCTTATTTATGGCAGACTGTATTAGCTTTTACCAGCATGTATCCAACTTCGAGCATACCTTTAGCCTTGAGAAACTACAGTCATATAAGCAAATGATGTTCGAGCTAGACCTGGATAAGGAGGACGTTGTAAATCTATGCGAAGACGTTGAGGAAATAGCGGGGCAATTGGTTTAACTCTTAACCTCGTTTAAATGCGGACTTTTATGTAATAAGTACCTGCCTATAATTAATTATACCAAGATAAGTCAGGCTTGCAAAAATCTTGTCATTCCCGTGTAAGCGGGAATCCACTCCGTAATCCCGTCAAGACGCATAGATTCCTGCTTTCGCAGGAATGACATTTTCATGTTATTGGATGTCAAGGTCAAAATCTTTTTGCAAACTCCATTTAGTTTAGTGTATATTTTGACAATGTCAGATTAGGATGTAAACCTATGAAATTAAAAGGTTTAGCATTGAGCACATAAAAAAGTTAAAAACCTTTAAAATCAGCACTCTATGTTGTAATATGACATTGTCAAGATAATTTCGTATAGATTTCAGATGAGGCAATTCGAGGGGTTGATTTATCCACTGCATCCTGAATATAATAAAAATCATGATAGAAGCTAAACCATTAACAAAAGAAGATTTAATAGAAGCTCTAAGACCTGTAATAGAAAGGCTTGATTTGTTAGAGAATCATTTAAAACATCAGCCTTTTGTAGATGAGACGCTGTACATATTGAAAAACCCCGATTATTTGGAATGTGACTCAACGGAAGAAGCAATGAACGCAATACGAAACTTTAAAGAATAGCTTGTTAAAACTTAAACTCGAGTAATCCTTTATAAGAAAAATCTCCAAAATAATTAAGCATTCTCCGTCAATAGATGAAAAGTTATCGGGGGCGTTTAACCTCTTACAACAAGACCCATTTAACCCTTTTCTAAAAACACATCCTCTTGCAGGATTTCTCAAGGGACTGTATTCATGCTCTTTAACCCATGATATTCGTATTGTTTTCAAACTAAGCGATGATGCTGTCCATCTTATCAATATTGGTACACATGATGAGGTCTATAAAAGATGAATAGGTCTTAAAAAGGGGTGCCTCCTGCATCCCCTTTGTCCCTTAATTCACTGAATCTCTCTTGACGCAGGGGGGGCGCAACCCCCGTTCCAAGGAAAGCCCCTTGCGGATGGGTCTGAGGGGTAATGCTGTTGACTTAAGCATTATTGATGTATAGCAAGTAACATCTTTAGCAGCCACGCCTGACATTTACGGGGTCAAGGGGACTCGTCCCCTTGTGGGAGGGTCTAGGGAGGGCAAAGCCCTCTCTATTTTTTTGCATCTTTATATCCTTAAGTCAACAGCATTAGGTCTGAGGGGAGGGGTTGTGAACCCCCGCGACAGTGGGCAGAGCCTCCCCTTCTTTGACAAAACCCACGACTTTCTTATGTACCCTTATGCACCCCAGTTTTGACACCAGTTGACACCAGTTGATACTTTATGATACCTTAGAGGTGTAGGTAGAGAGTGTAATTGTAGCGTTGCCGAAGTGGTGGAATTGGTAGACACGCAAGGTTCAGGGTCTTGTGGGGGTTACCTCGTGGGGGTTCGAGTCCCCCCTTCGGCATTATTTCACTCTATCATCATCTCAAGATTTCTGAATTCTCCCCCACGCAGTCATGCCTCATGGGAGACTCTTAACTATTTGTTTCTTCGTCTGATTTTAACCTTTTCTACTGCGCTTTGGGTTGTTTGAGTTACATTGCGGATTGTTGTTCCCTCGGCATGCCCCCAATTTGTGGTATTCCACATTATGCCGCGTTCTGCAAGTCTCTTCTGTAATGTCTGCACGGTGGCTATACATGAGGTATCGCTTTTGTATGTATCCACCTCAAAGTCAACGTTGCCATCAAGCGGTATAGCAATGTCAAAATCTCCTTTTCCCGATACATCGGGGGTTTGTCCTGAAATGCGCATTGGCTCTGTGCGCGTCCCATACTCAAAAGAGGTGTCAAAGCCCATCTCCTGAAGGGCTTCTATCACTGCTTTGCCTATAGTACTGCGGTTTTCATCCGCACCCTTATTGTCTACAGCAGAGCGTAACGCCTGAGTGATGCTATCTTTTGCCACGATTGCCATTTTGCCTGCATCCTCAAAGCGCTCTGACTTGATATCCTCTCTTGCGGAGGCGAGAGCGCTCCTTGCCTTTTGTATAGTGTCTGGGGTGTCGGCCCACTGATTGATAAGGGACTCATCTGTTTCGCTGAGGATGGCATCGAGGGCGATAACATGGGACTCAGCCTCGGTACGTCTCCGCTGGAACTCCCTTGTCGCCTCTACAACTTCCTTCTCAAGTCTCGCTGCCTCAGTATGGATACGTTCTGCCTTTGCCCTTGCCTCGTCAAATCGTCCACCATTGAAAAGGCTCATAGCCGATTCCATCTCCTGCTGTATCTCTCCCATACCGCCAGGTCTGAATCTATCATGGGGCATATCAATGATCCTGATGATGGCTGCCCGTGCCCCTTCAATGGCAATTACCGCTTCACGCTGCTTTTGCTCTGCAATCTTTTTAGCATCCTCTTGGGCACGCAGCCTGGCCGTTGCCTCGTTCTTGGTGCTTTGTACCCGTGTCGAAATGTCCTGCATCGCAGATTTGGTTTCGCTAGCCAGTTGGAGGGCAGTCGTGGCCGCATCTTGCGCCTCCGTTCGCGCACGCGATGCCTCGTTAAGTTCTTTCGATGCGCTATTATAAAGCTCGGTTGCCCGTCGTGCCCATTCCATTTCCGTATGCAGGTAATGATCCCCAGCGTTTCTCACTGCTGAAAGCGCCCGTTTGTATTCTGCTTCTGCCTCCTCAAAAATTCCTCTCGCCTTATCCTCGCTTATTGAGGCATTGTTTACCGCTTCCCGTGCGCTTGAAAGTGATGCCCGTGCATCATCAAGGTTTCGTTGTGTTTTTGCTGCTGCATCTGTAATCACTCCTACAGAGTCGGGGGCTATACGCCGCATGTCGGCAGTAATACTGCCAATCTCTGTCCTAACACTATTTGCCAATGTGTCTGCATCCCTCATAAGCCCCTCCACGTCCAGGATAAGCCGTGAAATGGCGGCATCCTCGGCACGTGAAATGATGGCCTCGCACTTTCTCTGAATGCCTCTTGAAATGTTTAACTGTGCTTCTACATCAGCCTTCTTTGGTCCGCTCATAATATATCCTCCTATCGTATCCTCTTTAAAAAACATGGTAATTGTATCCCAAGATAAGTCAGGTTTGCAAAAATCTTGTCATTCCCGCGTAAGCGGGAATCCACTCCGTAATCCCGTCAAGACGCATAGATTCCTGCTTTCGCAGGAATGACATTTTCATGTTATTGGATGTCAAGGTCAAAATCTTTTTGCAAACTCCATTTAGTTTGGTATATATACATGCGTTCCTCGATATATATGCCGTGCGTATGATTCTCACGCTTTTACCATGCGTATGTACGCGGCCCGCCAAAAAAATCCGACGCTGCTACGCTGCGTAATAAGAAAAAATAAAAAATTTCCAAAAAGTAAAAACCTTAAAAGGTTACCTTGATCTGACAAGGCGGAAACCGATGCCGTGGCGCCCGAAACCGGGCATGAAGAGGGCGCGGTAAGAGCACCGCACGAGCTGAGGGTCATCGTCCCAACTACCGCCACGTAAAACACGATCAGCGCCTCCTTTTGTATATATAGGATTACGAACAGCGTGTTGCTTATACGCCTTTGCGCTATATATATCCTCCACCCACTCCCACACGTTCCCGCTCATATCATATAACCCTAAACCATTTGGTTTTTTCTGTCCCACAGGCTGTGTCTCGTTATAGGAATTGTTGGCGTACCAGGCATATTCACCAAGCTCGCTATCGTTGCTGGTTCCCGCGTATTTCTCGTTCTTACCTCCGCTTCTGCACGCATACTCCCACTCCGCCTCGGTGGGCAAACGATACTTCATGGCTGTCTGCTGATTGAGCCTCGTTATATATGCCTGCACATCATTCCAACTTACCTGCTCAACAGGATACCTCTGCCCTTTCTTAAAATACGAAGGATTGTTCCCCATCACCTTTTCCCATTGCCCCTGTGTCACAAGATACTTACCCATATAGAAATCATCCACACATACCTTATGCACAGGCTTCTCATCATCAGATCCATCACCAAACGTGTCGCCCATTTGATAATACCCGCCCTTCACCAGCACAAACTCCATGCCGGTAACTGGACAGGTGTATAATTCTTGTTTATTTGCCTCTTCTGCCTCTTTTCTGAGACGTTCGCTTTCAATCCTATTTAGTCTATCAAGCTCCGCCTGCCTCTCCTGCTTCCTCAGTTGTTCTTCCTTCTGTTTTTGCCGCCCGTGGATATCAAGCTTCTCCATCACCTCGGCTATAATCTTGTCGCAATCCAGCGGATGGACACCAAATGTCTCGGCCTTCGCAGTCAGTTTGGATTGTATCTTCTGTGTAAGCTCTCCTGCTCCGTCCAATAAACCCTCTGCGTAATCAAGAAACCTCTCTTTCGCTTCAGGCGTTGATAGGTCAATTCGCATCCCTGCCATTTATTTACCCCCACATGCCTTGTCTGCCCTGTCTTTGGGTAAAAGGGCATATATCTCACGCACCTTGTTTTCAATGTCAGTCAACCCGGAAACTTTGGCCTCCTCCTGAAGCTCTTGAAGGCGGCTTTTTTCCGAGCCAAGTTTTTTCCGTATGTCTTTGTTTGTCTGCTCAACCTGTTCTACGTCTACATCGATCTGCTTTAACTCTGCAATAAGCCTTGCATGCTCTTGCCTTCCCTTTGCCTCCTCTTTACGTGCGTTATCGGCAAGGTTCTTCATTTCAGCAATACCTTCCTGCAATTGCTTTTGGCGAGAGCTGGACGACTCGATGTCACTTGAAATCGCCCGAAACTCTGTTTCTAAGGCAACTACTTCTCGCCGCGCACTGTCACGCTCACCAATGGTATCTGAAATCTTCTGCTCTAAAAAGGTTTTACGCTGCTCTAATGACTCCACTTCGCTCTTTAATCCTTCAAGGTATATTGTCCGATCAGCCTCATTATAGCGGGATAATATACGCTTTTTTGTCTCCGTCCTAATGATTTCACGTTCAATATCATGCACCCTGACATAACGTCCATCCAGATCGTTTTCTGCGCTTCTGATCCTGGCAAGCTCGGTCTCAAGCCTGGCAAGCTCAGCAGTCAGGTCAAATTCATCTTTTAGCCGTTCGCTGGCCCCTTCTACACGATGTGTAAGAGAAACAATGTTAGCCTTCATCTTCTGTATCCGCCGCTCATGCCGCTCGTTTGCAGGCACCGCGTCCTCAAGGATAAATTGTCTTACCTGCTCGTCGCTAACCTCAAGGGCATACGAAGCGAGTATCAGAAGCAGCACATTGGCAAAGAGCCCTGCCTGATCATCACGAAGCAGGTTTATAAGATCGTACTGCTGTTCGCTTCCAAGATGATTAAATGTCTCAATCCAGCGTTCTGGGGCTTCAACGGCCAACACAGCCAGAGGAAGCCAGTCTTGCCACTGAAGCTGTCCTGTCCTTTTCAAATGACTGCTTACAATCCTTGTTAGCTCATCGTGTGCCATGCCTTCCTCCCAATACGCTCCCATGCTTCGCACAGCTTCTCAGGTGTCATCCTTGTGTATGGACTTGCCTTTTCCCCTGCGGTTCTACCAATAACGATTGAAGCCTTGCCCGTCTTCCGGCGCTCAAGTTTACCTTGTATCTTTATCTCATGCCCTTTTGAAGAACGAAAGCGGAGATTAAGCGCACCATCTGAATCTGCTTCTGCAACCCATTCCACGGACTGTTCCTTCTTTGCTCCTGTATGAGATACTTCCCACGTCTGTATCCAGGGGGCACTGGAGTCATCATCTATGACTACCTGTATATTAATTACCTCACCAGGCAGCAGAGTCAAGGGAAGTCCATAATCACTGCTTTTTGCAATGGCAGGCAGAGGACACCCGCTTTTAATCACAGGACTAAGCAATATCTTACCGGTATTCACAGGAAGGCCAAGTCCCTTTGCAAATCGCTCGTCAATATCGAATACTATACCAATATCGTGCAGTATGCGCTCCTGAACAGTAACGACACCGTTGGCAATCAATGCAGCGCCAAGGACAATTGCATGTTCCATCTTTCCTTTATTGGGTTTAATCCGTGTCAGCACCTTTTGCATCTCCTCAGGTGAAAAGAGCGCCTCTATCACTGGCTTTACGATATTATCACGCACACCGTAGATACGGCTTCCACCGCCTGCAAAGACTACGGCATAGGGACGCTTATCAGATGAGATCCTTCCCAAAAAGGTGCCAACCAGGTCGCTGCCATGCGCATAGAATGGTTCCAGGCAGGCTATAAACTCCTCAGCGTTCATCTTTACCTGAAGGTGGTTTCCATCTGGATCGTCAAACGATTCCGTTACGGCCTTAACTTCCTCAGTAGGTTTGTTCCTGTTAATTGTCTGCTCAATACGTAACGTAAGCGTTTCCTTAAAATCATGCTTGCATGTCTCAAGCCATTTCCTGATCCACGCGATCTCTCCTGTAGTTACCTTATCGAGAATTTCATCGGCATCTGAAGGGTACCTGGTGTTGAATGCCTGATTGAACTTCGTGCAAATACTGGCACAGAGCAGTGCATCTACATAGTCTCCGGCATAATTGTTATTTGCTGCGTCTATTACATCCAAAGGCTTATCGGTGTCACCAACAAGGACAAGGCTGAGGTCAAAGGTACCGCCTCCCACATCACATACAAGAAGGGTCTTTCCAATGAAATCAGCCGACTTAATATTCTTCTGAGTAACCCATAGCCAGTATGCAGCAGCAGCGACCGGTTCGCTTACCGTCAGATTCTGGACATTTACAGGTTTTCCGTTCAGTTTTGCCAAGGCCGCGGCTATACGGGTAGAGCGGCATTTCTCAGGATGTTCCCTTCTCCATCCATGAGGAACGGTGACAAGTATGGATTCAACCTGCAAACCATCGTAACCATCCGATATTTGCTTCACAACGTACTCGACCATAAGCTTTGTCAGTTCCTCGGGTGTGATGATGTACTCATCGGATTTCTCTCCACCAGGCTTGAACTTTGTGATGATGTGGTCTTCACCCATTTTGAGCTTCCATCTGCGAAATATGTTGTCGTCATCATCCCCCGCCGCCCACATATCGAGAGCAGCCTTGCCTATAGACGTGTTGCCTCCTGTCTCTTCGATACATATGACGGAGGGAATCATTGTATTACCCTCAATCTCAATAATTCTAGGCTCGCCATTGTCAAACGCCGCCACCAAAGTATTAGACGTTCCAAGATCAATACCTATCGCTATCATATGGTTCTCCTCCTCCCTAAAGCTGTATAAGAACAGGCAAGTCCGCTAACATCACCTTGCGGCGATCCGGGTGGTCTGCTGGCATTTTGGATTCTATAATACGCGTCATCATTCTGCCAAGGATATCACCCATAAGGCTTTCTATCTCTCCTGCGTTGCCAAAACGCTCACCTTTTTGGGCGATTCTCTCAACGGCTATAGCCTTAATTCTATCGAGAACACCTTCTTCCCACGTATAATTGCCTTTATTCATAATGTTCATGGCAAGCAGGGCACAATTGTCAGACGAGAAATTCGGGAAATAAATCTCTTGGGGAAATCTGCGTTCCAGTCCGTCATTTGTAGTGATAAAACGGTCGATATCGTTCTTGTATCCTGCAATGATGAAAACCGTTCCCGCATTTTCTCTGTCTGTAATCTGGGAGACCAACTCAGTTGTTGCCTCTTTGCCAAACGTATCATGAACACCTCCGTCAAGCGAATATGCCTCATCGATGAACAGGACGCAGTCCCTTGCCTGATCCACAGCAGCCCGCACAGCCTTTGCCGAATGTCCCTGGTACGCACCAACAAGATCGCCACGTGTTGCCTTTATACACGCGGGCTTTTCAATACAACCTATGCCATAAAGCAGTTTTCCCATTAATTGGGCAACCGTAGTTTTACCTGTTCCAGGCGGCCCTACAAATCGCATGTTTCCAGGATGCAGGCTTGCCATACTCTCCCGTCCAGCCTCTTCCTCTTCGATACGGTACTGAAGCTGCAAAAGAATATGTTTTAATTTTTCTTTGACCGGCTCAAGCCCAAGCAGCGAATTAAGCTGTGTAAATGCCTCATCAAATACCTTCTGGTTACGACGCACGATAGGCGGCAGGTCCTGAAGGGTAATTACTTTGGAATCAGGAGCAACCGATGCTGTGTGGTTCTCAATTACTTCATTCATAATGTTTTCGACCCCGCCGGCATTTCCAAACCTGCCTCTACGACTCCTTTTCATAAGGATTGACATCAGGCGCTGCTCTGCTGAAGACTCGATAAGGTATCCCTGCCCACTGAACTTAGCGTTAAGTATCTGCCATAGTTCGTCAAAGGTATAGTCTCTGAACGTCATCCTTCCATGCTTAGGGAAACGCCGCTCCAACCCTTGATCCATATCAAAAACACTGTGTATTTTGTCCGCGTATCCTGCAAGGATGATCACCATCTCACTCCTCAAATTCCATGACAACGGGACAAGGGCATCAATAGCCTCCTTTGCACCAAGTGAGTCCTTGTCGCCAAACTGATGTGCCTCATCAATAAAGAGCACGCCTCCTCTGGCCTCTTCAATCCGCTTCTGCATGTTCTCCCGTGTTTCATTTACATTTGAGCTCATCACGGTAGATGCAATTACATCCATCACCTGGCCGCTTCTAAGAAGGCCAAGGGCATAAAATAGGCGGCCAATAAGCCTGGCAACCGTTGTCTTTCCTGTTCCCGGCGGCCCCTGAAACACCAGGTGCATGGCTTCATCTTGCATAACAGATTCGCCTGAGTCGAGCTGTCTTCGGATCGCTCGCGCCTTTTTTTCAATCTTCACCACTTTTTCCTTAACATCTTCAAGACCTGTCAGATTACTGAGATCGTCTTTAATCGACTGTAACTCTGTTTCATTGATGGGCGGGAGTTCCAGTATTTTGTTTACACTTATCTCCTTTTCTCCTGAATTAATAAGATTAATCACCCTGTGCACCGCCAAATCCAAAAGCTCGTTCTGACGCTCAAGTAATTCAGAGATGGCTTTGCTGTCTATTAACCTCACGTTCGTTCTTAGTGCAAGACGCTCTATAGCAGCGGCAATCTCGGCCTTACCATGCTTTTTAGTCTCTTTCCAGTCAATTTTAACATATTCTTCTTGTGGAAATATTTCCTTCATGGTCTGCACGTTGTCGGTGATAAAGACAGCTACATTGCGTGTCTCGGATATCTTGAGATGCCAATCATGCCTGAATGTTTCGATGATGTCATGGATTAGTGGAGCATTGTTCGGATCCAACTTTTGCCTGTTGATAAATGAAGGAAAGTGTTCAAGTATTACGAGACAAGAGATGTCATGTGAGGTAACAACCTGGGTTAATCTTGTGAGTGTGTTGAGACCCGTCTGGCCATCACCCCCTGCAGCTTGCTGAGCCTGTCCTGCAGCCTGTTGTGCTTGTTCCTGTGTTGTATCGCTTGCGTGGCGATTCCTATCGGATGTTGCATTTACCGTGGAAGCCGATGGTTGAGACGTCCTGTTTCCATATTTTGGGGGTCGTTGAGGCCTTGCTCCTTCAAAAAGGGTCTCTGCGGTACGGACATCTGAATTGCCGCTAAAATCGAGCACACCATGCCGGGTAAACGTAACCGTGAACTCCATATGATTTTCAAATGCCCAAAGTTCAAGGGTACGGCGCAAGTCCACACAGCCATAGAGCAGATTGTGGTAATACCAGTCCTGCAGATGAGAACCGTGTATCACCCATATCCGTTTGCCGGTAAGATGGGAGTGTTCATTTCTTAGTAGACGATGATCATGAAACAGTGGCAATATCCCTCCTTTATGGGTAATTTATTCCCATAATTTTGTGTTTTTAACGTGAACTCCTCTGTTTTCTATAATCCTTGCGAATTGCCGGAAAAAGCCTGGTGGTGGCACACCGGCAATTGCCATGCTTCCTGATACATCAAGGTTAATCTCCAACCTTGATGTGTTGCTGACTTTCAAAGCTTCTTTGGGGATCGCATCGGTTAGGCGGATGATTCGCTGGTTCAGGGAGCCACGGAAAAGGTATGTTCCCGCCTCCGATTGGTTAAAACGGCCATCGACAAGCACATCAGTAAGAGACAGCAGCTTGTCAATAACAGGGTCATTCCTTTCCACAAGCTCCTCTATTGTGTATCCAGTATAAACCCATGTGTTTTTGCCGGCGTTTTTCATATAGGAGAGTAATTCGGCCACTGCCTCTGGCTGCTCAACCGGCTCTCCGCCACTGACGGTAATCCCTTCGATTCCAGGGTCCAATAACACCTGCATTGCCAATTTACACACGTCGACAATATCCCCGCATCCTTTATCCCAAGCTTCGGGTAATATACAACCTTGGCAGTGAAGAGAGCATCCCTGCACCCATATAACCGCTCGATTACCAGGACCAAGGGTATTGTGTACATTAGATAACCAATAATGTAAATTGAGATCCATAGGTGATTAATACCAAGTTGCGTTTATAGCAGTATTAGTATAGAAGGGGAGACCCTGTCTCCCCTCAGACCCCTCTGCAAGGGGAGGGGTGAGGCACCCCTGCCACAAAGAAGTCCCTTGACCCCGTAATGCTCAATCCTAATCTATAAATATATTTATGTCCATGTACTTAAAATGTTAGGTTGCGGTTCGAGTCCCCATTAGGTATTTAAAAATACAGGACATTCATTCATACACAACCTCAACTTGATCAAGAAAATTAGTAAACAATTGTACCTGTTTCAGGATCTCTTGTGCATCAGACGCCTTTGCGGCTTTCTCAATTGCCATACCAACCTCTGTGATATAATCAAACCCGTAACCCCCTCCTGACCCTTTCAGTTGGTGCCCCACTACACGTATCTTCTCCATATCATTTTCTGAAAGACCACTCTTTATGAGTTTAATGTCTACTCTCATCTTTGATAAGTAGTCAGGGACAATGTCCTTGAGTTCTTCGTCAACCTTAACAACAATGGCTTTAGTCTCCTTCTCCATCTATTTTCCTCCTTATGTTTGAATGTATAGGTTTTATGTGTATTATCCATTATATTATAAAGACATTCATCGGGTGCATATAAAATTCATGGGGAGTTTAATGGGGTCAAGGGGACTGGTCCCCTTGCGGAGGGGTCTGAGGGGAGGCAGAGCCTCCCCTTCTTTGAAAAACCCCACGACTTTCTTATGCGCCCCATTCATCTTTAATAGCTGAAAAAATCTTAATCGATCTGCTAAAATAACATAAAATACGAAGGAGTAAGTTAATGTCTCTGTGGGCTGGCAAAGGTAAAACGCTCAAGATTGAATACGGTATAAAGACACTAACGGGTGGCAGAAGTGAAAATCAAGACAATTGGAATGCTGTCATTGATGAGAAAAACGGCCGCTACTGCTTTGTCGTTGCCGACGGTCTGGGCGGACATAAAGGCGGACAGGTTGCCTCACAGATAGCTGTAAACACAATAACGGAGTTTTTTTCAAAGATTGACGAGGACAACGTACAGCAACAACTGGTCAACGCTATGTTGGCAGCCCATAACGCTATAAAGGAAAGAAGCAGCTCCGATCACCTCCTCAGAAATATGCAGTCTACCTGTGTGATGGTTGTAATCCTCGGAGAGAAGGTATTTTGGACATATGTAGGGGATTCTCGAATATACATATATAGAGGTGGAGAACCTTTATATAAAAGCAAGGATCACTCCGTGGTACAGTTACTTGTGGATATGGGTGAGATTACACCTGATGAGGTAAAGGATCACCCCGATAGAAACCGGGTGCTCAAGACACTGGGTATGCCTGAGGAGCTAAAGCCTGCCGTCTTTGCCAATGGCCTCATCTTGCAGCCAGGAGACTACATCTTGCTTTGCACAGACGGCTTCTGGGAGTATATCATTGATAGCGATCTTCAAAACCTCTCCTTGCATTTTACAAATATTCCGGCACAGAAGATTATAGACATACTGGTTAAAGGTATCGTTAAAATAGCTCAACAGACTAAGGAGAGGTATGATAACATTACTGCACAGCTTATTATAGTTAGATGATGTACGAAAACATTTGCTGTAACTGTATGACAGACGCCAAGGGTAGTGCGCAGTGTCCACAGTGTGGCAGCGGGTTAAACATCAAAAACGATATCATGGCGCTGCAACCTCGTGTCATTTTAAACAAGCAGTATCTGATCGGCAGATGCCTCGGCTCAGGGGGGTTTGGCATAACCTACCTCGGCCTCGATGTGGTGCTAAAGATGCGTGTCGTTATTAAGGAGTTTCTGCCTCGAAACATAGCCAGAAGACACACCGATAACCTTAGAGTTTTTCCAATAAGCGATGACTACGCAGAAGATTATAAGTATGGGCTTACAAAATTCATAGACGAGGCGCAAACGCTGGCTCAGTTCAATCATCCCAGTATTGTGCCAATCCTGTTTTTCTTCAAGGAAAACAGTACCGCTTACTTTGTCATGCGTTATATCCAAGGTAAGACCCTCGAGGAACACATAAAGACTCTCGCTAACGGCATTACCCAACAGGAACTCCTTAAACTTATGATGCCGATATTAGACGGGCTAAACGCAGTACATAACGCAGGCCTATTACACAGAGACATAAAACCTAAAAATATATACATCCCCGATGATGGCAACCCCATACTGCTGGATTTTGGCTCTGCTAGAGATGCAATTAGCACCAAACTCTCTATCTGTCTAACCCACGGTTATGCGCCATTAGAGCAATACAGCTCGGATATGAAGCTGGGTAAACAAGGCCCCTGGACAGACATATATGCCTGTGCCGCTACCATGTATAGCTGTCTGAGAGGGTACAACTACGAAAAAAACAGAATGGATTCACCGGTAAAGTCCCCTGACAGACAGAGCGGCGAAAAGCTCTCACACATCAAGGACATATCCAGACAAAGGCTCACTGATGACTTCGCCAATGCCATAATGAAGGGACTGGAGATGGATATAAAACGACGTCCGGCCACCGTTGCAGAATTTCAGGGACTGTTTATGACTCAACCAGCCAGCTCAACGCCAAAGGATGACTCTACCACAGGGGAACCCTGCATGGAATTATTAATTATAGCCGGGGAGTTTGAAGGTGAGCGTCTACCTCTAACAAGGAACCCTATAATCATCGGCAGAGACCCCACAAAAGCCGCCCTCGTCCTGTCTGAAAACCGTATCTCAAGCGTTCATTGCGAGATAAGCACAAGTAAGGGGGCTGTTTATATTAAAGACCTGAAATCAACCTTTGGAACCTTCTTAAACGACAACAAAAGGCTTCCCTCCTTTGAACCCACTGTTATCTTACCAGGAGACACCTTTTCCCTTGCTGGATGTGTCGTCTTTCAACTGCTTAGGAAGAGTGAGCAAACCGCTCCCGACAGACGTTTGTCCACCCAACCCGTTGAACAAAATAAGACACACGCTGATACAGAAGACTCCAAAACAGAAATATACTTGCCAACTGAAAGGCTAACACCTAACACCCAACACATCCAGCATATCAAGACAGACCATAAGCCAACACAACAACCAATTACCGCTCGCATCAAGAGATTGTATAACTACACTATAGATTTAATCGTAGTGTGCATCGCTGCCCTCCTGTTTCGTGCCATACTATATAAGACTGGCCTGTTTAACAATACAGACGGGTTTACCAAAGAGGCATTTCTGTTCGTAGGCCTCTATGCCCTGTATTATACAGCTTTTGAGTTTGCATCCGGTAAGAGCATCGCAAAGTTCATTACACATACAAGGGTCGTTAGGGCAGATGGCTCAAAGCCGGACATATCGCACATAATAATAAGATCATTATTAAGAATTATCCCATTTGAACCATTGTCTTTCTTATTTAATAAGGACTGGCATGATTCTATGTCTAAGACAATAGTAGTGGATGACTAACCACTAGGTAACATCTTAAGCAGCCACGCCTGACATTTATGGGGTCAAGGGGACGAGTCCCCTTGTGGGTGGGTCTAGGGAGGGCAACGCCCGCCCTATCTTTACATATTCATAACATTCAGACGTGAAAATATCCATGCCCATATAGTAATATAGTAGGGCTAATGTTTTTAATAAAATACAAGATAGTTAGGTAGAATCTAATGGATGAGAGAGATAGGCTAAGGTTTTTGAAAATATGTATTAATTGCATGGAAGTCAGAGACAGTGGTTCTATTTGCAATCACTGCGGCTATGACGAGGATAAGCACACGGACCACCATCCACTGCTCTTAAAACCTCGGACGATCCTAAAGGATCAGTACCTGTTAGGCAGGGTGCTTGGGCAGGGCGGCTTTGGTATCACTTATATAGGTATGGACGTAAACCTTGATAAAAAGGTGGCTATCAAGGAATTTCTCCCTACGAACCTGGCAAGCAGGGAGATGAGTAACTCCACCGTCGTACCTTTCAAGGGAAATCCTGAGGAGAACTTTCGAGAGGGCTTAAGGTTATTCATCGATGAGGCCAGGAAGGTTGCCAAGTTCGCAAATAACATAAATATCGTCCACGTTATCAATTTCTTTGAGGCCAATAACACCGGCTACATCGTCATGGACTACATAGAGGGAGACACCCTGTCAAACCTCATGAAAAAGCGAGGCGGGAGGCTGCCAGTTGACGAGTCTCTCAAGTTAATCCTTCCCGTGCTGCTGGCATTAAAAGAGGTGCATGCCCTGGCTCTCTATCACAGAGACATCTCTCCACAGAACATATACATCACAAAGAGCGGCACCCCAATACTTATCGACTTTGGTGCCGCACGCTACGTCTCAGCCGAACAGAGCCGTAGCCTTGATGTTGTGTTAAAGGCCGGATATGCCCCAATGGAACAGTACCAGGCCAGAGGGAAGATCGGTCCGTGGACGGATATATATGCCTGTGGAGCTACGTTATATCTTATGATTACCGGTGTCCTTCCTCCACCTGCCCCAGACAGATTCTACGTCGACGAGTTAAAGCAGCCTTCAGAGATACAAGGACTGAAGATATCTCCTGAGCTAAGTAATGCAATCTTACAGTCCCTTGCCGTTAGGATAGAGGATAGATTTAAGGAGATAGATGAATTCATAGCTGCTATCGAGAGAAATCCCGTTAAGGAATATCAGGCTATGCTCGAAAAATTCCTCTTGCACAAACGAATAACCCTCGATAAACGCATATCGCTTGATCACTTTATCAACGATAATAAAATTGCTAAAGCAGCTGCCTTAATGACAGAAAACGACCTGCGCAATAAACTACTCATGGGTAAATTGCAATGGGATAACGAGTACAAGGAGAACTACACACACCTTGCAAAGAGTTGTCCCTCCGGTATCCCCCCTGAGAAAATAAAACAACTGGAGGATACATACGTAGCAACAGGGCGCGTAACCCATAGATTGGTTATTAAAGAACAGTCTGTTGAAAATAAGGCAGAAAAACAGCCGCCAGAGAGTAAATCACCGATTGCTGTAGACAAGAAGCCTAAAGAAGAACCACCTGAAGAAAAGCCTAAGATAAAGCCAGCAGAGAATAAGATTCATCCTGCTTTAGGCAGCCGCATAGAGCCAGCCATAGAAAAAACCCAGCCTCCTCCGGGGGCTTCACCCAAGAAGCCGCTATATGCCGCTGCCGCTGCGATCATAAGCGCGGTCATTGGAGTTGTGATCTTCTTGATGCCAGGCAGTAAGGACAATAAGCCGGTTAAACCGCTGCCAACACAAACTCCCCAGGCTGTAACGGAGACTGCAAAGCCAGCCCCTACGACTGCTGCACCTGTTGAGGTTCGTTATGGCTATATCAACGTATGGAGTAGACCATCAGCAGAGGTGTTCATTAATGGTGCATCTGTTGGGCAGACGCCTCTGTATAACCTAAAGGTCCGAGCCGGTAAAGCTAACGTCAAGCTGGTAAATAAGACGTACAACGTTAATCAGAGCTACATAGAAGAGATAACACCTCAATAGTTTCACAGAAATTAGGACTGAACATAACGGGGTCAAGGGGACTGCCGCAGCGACCATAAGGAGCGGGCTGATCAATGAGCGTAGCGCTTGTGGGAGGGTCTAAGGGAGGGGGTTGCAAACCCCTGCGTCAGTAGGCAAAGCCCTCACTTCTGTAAGATTTCTAAGATTATTTCCACATACCCTGGGAGTTTATCATGCAGTAATTTCATATACCAGTAGGTCTGAGGTGCAGCAGAGCGGCATTATCTAATAATATGCTGTATTATCAGCAGCTTATGGAGGCTGGCAAAAAAACACTTGACAAGTGGGTTTTTCTAGTGTAACATTACAACATATAGTTGTTCTTTGATAGAGTCTAAAAGATGCGTAGTGCTCCTGTGAATAGCAAGAGTTAAACCTTAAAGTTAAGCATGCCGAACCTACCCTTATATGTGGATCGAGCGTTAAGTGAGATCCTGTAGAGGTTTAGGGGGTGGAAAAAAAGTGCTTGACAAACGCAAAACTTTGGTGTATCATTAGAACATATAGTTGTTCTTTGATAGAGTCTAAAAGATGCGTAGTACTCCTGTGAATAGCAAGAGTTAAACCTTAAAGTTAAGCATTCCGAACCTATCTTATATGTGGATCGAGCGTTAAGTGAGATCCTGTAGAGGTTTAGGGGCTGAAAAAAAGTGCTTGACAAACGTAAAACTTTGATGTACTATAAGAGCATATAGTTGTTCTTTGATAGTCTAAAAGATGCGTAGTGCTCCTGTGAATAACATGAGTAAAAACTAAGTTTAGTAAATTACGAGAATTAAGCAAGCGAGCTTAAGCCAGATATAGAATCAACTTTTAAATGAGAGTTTGATCCTGGCTCAGAGCGAACGCTGGCGGCGTGCCTAACACATGCAAGTCGAACGGATCACAGTGGAAATCGCAAGGTGGAAGCTGTGGTTAGTGGCGCACGGGTGAGTAACGCGTAGGTAATCTTCCTTCGGGACTGGAACAACCATTGGAAACGATGGCTAATGCTAGATAAGACCACGTATAGGAATGTATGGGGTAAAAGGGGTAACCCACCTGGAGATGAGCCTGCGTCCTATCAGGTAGTTGGTGAGGTAATGGCTCACCAAGCCTAAGACGGGTAGCCGGTCTGAGAGGATGAACGGCCACACTGGAACTGAGACACGGTCCAGACTCCTACGGGAGGCAGCAGTGAGGAATTTTGCGCAATGGGGGA
>PEAB01000155.1 GCA_002753395.1 Nitrospirae bacterium MYbinv3
CGGGAACGTTTACAAAGGAGTTTCTGAAGAGCCGAAGGAGCTATCCTTAACTAAGAAAAAGGGGCTGGTTGTTTTAGAGGTCTTAGAGTTGAACGAACTACAATTAGAAGACGTGTACGAGGATGCAGAAGACATGGTAGAGATGTTCCACATAGAAGGGGTACTGTTCTATACTAACACCTGGTATCCTCAATCCCTAATCGATGTCGCATATAAAAGACGGTTCAAAAACGAACCGTTTGATTGGGGCTTGCTCATGGGGTTGTTGCCACACGGCATGAACTCAAATTGGAGTGAGGGGACAGATGAGTTTCTGTTTTTTTGGGATCGCGACTTAACTTAACCTATTATAGAAGGGGCCCCCGATGCTATTAGACTTGGCAGAATATTAATGATGCGTTCACAGAAAAAGGCAATCAGATTATGACGGAGGCAAAAAGGTATTTCCGAAATGAATGCGCGTTGCACGAAATCTCAGAAAGAGCACAGGGCATAGTTATTGAAATTCAACACTTCACGGGAGATGGCAAATACAAACATTTGAGTTTGATGGCATCTGCAATACTTTCATATGTTTGTCCGATAGATGATAGTGCTTTTGAAAAAGCACGTGAATCTTTGGGGAAGAAGGCTAAACAAAGAGCAGCAAGGGGAAAGAGATGATTAAGAAGACCCCGCCACCGCCTAACACTGTCGCACTCACCTCCGGTGAGGCGTGCTACGAACTCAGAATGTGTTGGAACACATTTAAAAAAGGAGAAGTCTAATGGCAGAAATACCATTATCTAAATATGCAGCTATTTATTACCCATTGACACCAAAATCAACTATAAACTTGTGGGCTCAAGAAGGTTATTATAAACAAAAAGGCGAATTGTCAGGTAAAGTGCGAAAAATCGGTGGAAGATGGTATGTGACAATTATACAGGATATAGTTGTCGACAATATCATAGAAAACATTAAAACACTAATGAAGGAATAACGTAAAGGATTAAAGTTGTGAATAAATGTTACAGTAAAAACATGGGACGAAAGCGAACAAAAATGGAAACCAAAAAACTGC
Source organism: Nitrospirae bacterium MYbinv3 (assembly GCA_002753395.1). Lineage (GTDB taxonomy): Bacteria > Nitrospirota > Thermodesulfovibrionia > Thermodesulfovibrionales > Magnetobacteriaceae > Magnetobacterium. The sequence goes on from PEAB01000155.1 coordinate 1,064, forward strand.
CATCGCACCTACATCTTAAAAGTGGTTATTATTATTATGTCATTTACATAAACGGAAAAATTAAATGGTATCCACTCAAAACTCAAAATGAAGCGGAAGCATTAAAAAGATGGGCAGAAGTTGAATCAAGATTGAAACAAGAAACAGGATTGGACATAACATCAATCGGTAAAGATACACAAAACAAGATTACTTTTAAATCTCTTTGTGAAAGATTCTTCAATGATGCAACAACAGGATTAGCCTCTAAAACAATCCAAAACTATAAACGCATGGCTGAAGAGCTTTGTAAAATATTTGGCAACTCTCAAGTTCAGAAAATATCACGTCAAGATATAATTCGCTATCACGATAGTATGAGGAATAAACCGTATGAAGCTAACCGCAGAATTGGTTTTATCCGAATGCTGTTTCAAAAAGCACTTGATTGGGGGTATGTTCAAACTAATGTAGCAAATGGTATTAAAAAATTCAAAGAACATAGACATCATCTTGAATTAACAACGGAAATATTATTTGGGAATTTATACATTGTAGCAGATGATATGTTAAAACGTGCAATAATGTTAGCATTTCATCTCGTACAGCACGAAAATGAAATAAAAAGACTTCAATGGAAAGATTTTGACTTTCAAAATAATACTGTAAAATTTCAAAGACAAAAAACAAAAGAGGAAATTGTTATCAACTATTCTCAAAATACAACTCTGACGGCATACATGAAATATCTACATAGCCAAAGAAAAGAACTTAGCCAATATGTTATCTGCCATCAATCCAAACAAGGTTTGATCCAATATCAATCTTTCAGAAAAATGTGGACAAAGGCATTAAAACAGGCAGACTTAGAGAAAGGTCAGTATCTTTTCAAGGAAATTAGGCATCTTGCAAATACCTGCATGAAAGATGCCGGTATCATAGCAGATAAACGTATGGCTATGACAGGACATAAAAGCACCTCCGCTAATGAAATATATACGCACACAACCGGTACTGACACACTCGAAGCATCAAGAGCACTAGGAACCTATCGCCCTGACAAATTCTAAAGATTTTAGAATTATTTTAGAACAGCCTGAAAAAACTAAGCCGAGGATGGGATTTGAACCCACGACCTGCTGATTACGAATCAGCTGCACTACCACTGTGCTACCTCGGCACTGTACCTTAGCGTACGAAGTTATTATATCATGTTAACGTAAAAAAAACAAGCTACGAAGCTACGAGGGGCGCATAAATTTTTGGTGGATAACAAGTGGTAATAAAAACGCATATAAAGGGGTCAAGGGGTCAGCGACCCCCGGCATAAAAGGGGCGAGCCGCCCCTTTCTTTCCCAAAGGTACCCACCACTTTCTTATGCAACCAGCTACGAATTGTCTCCATGGCTCCAGAGACATAAATTACCTTGGGCCGAGCATCTTATCGGGTCTGACGATGCTATCGAAGTCTTCTTGAGAGAGATAGCCAAGTTCCAGGCATGTCTGACGCAGGGTCTTGTCTTCTTCGTAGGCCTTGCGAGCGACCTTAGCGGCCTTGTCGTAGCCTATGTGGGAATTTAGAGCCGTTACGAGCATCAGCGAACTTTGTAGGTACAGGTTTATCTTCTCGATGTTGGGCCTTATGCCAACGACCAGGTTCTGGGAGAAACAACGGCTGCTATCTGCCAGCAACGCCATCGATCTCAGGACGTTGTAGATGATGAGCGGCTTAAATACGTTAAGCTCAAACCTCCCCTGCGATCCGGCTATTGCCACGGCCACGTCGTTTCCCATCACCTCGACACAGACCATTGCAAGGGCCTCACTTTGGGTGGGGTTGACCTTGCCCGGCATTATCGATGATCCCGGCTCGTTGGCCGGCAGTATAAGCTCCGCCAGTCCCGCGCGAGGGCCGGAGGCAAGCCAGGCGATATCGGTGGCTATCTTAAGCAGTGCTGTGGCAAGCGTCTTGAGCGCCCCGCTTAACATCACCAGTGCGTCATGACCGGCCAGGACGGCAAACTTGTTTGGCGCACTCTCAAACGGTACTCCCGTCAACTGCGCGATCCTATCTGCCATGCGTTGGGCAAAGCCGGGGGGGGTGTTAAGCCCCGTGCCAACGGCGCTGCCTCCGATGGCAAGGCGATACAGATGCGGTCTGACGTCCTGGAGCATCTGCAAATTACTGTCAAGTTGTGCCACATATCCCGAGAACTCCTGTCCCAGGGTCAGAGGCACGGCATCCATGAGGTGGGTGCGTCCGATCTTTATGATATCCCTGAACTCCCGGGTCTTTTCGTTGAGGGCGTCTCGTAGTTGTTGTATGGCCGGCAGGAGGCTGTTTTCAAGCTCAATGGCGGCTGCAATGTGCATGGCGGTTGGAAAGACGTCGTTTGAGGACTGGGACATGTTGACGTGGTCGTTTGGATGTATGGGGGCTTTGGTGCCAAGCGTGCCCCCTGCCAGAGAGATGGCCCTGTTGGCGATGACCTCGTTGACGTTCATGTTGGTCTGTGTGCCGCTGCCGGTCTGCCACACACGCAGCGGGAAGTGGTCATCCAGCTTGCCTGTTATGACGTCGTTGGCGGCTTCACGGATCAACTTTGCCTTGTCGTTGGCAAGCAGGCCAAGTTCGCAGTTGACGTCACAGGCGGCCAGCTTGACAACCCCCAACGCTCTTATCACCGTTATGGGCATGATGTCGTCCCCGATAACGAAGTTCTTCAGGCACCGTGCCGTCTGCGCCCCGTAGTACCGGTCATCCGGTACCTCGATACTACCTATACTGTCGGTCTCAATTCGCACTGACATCCGTTAAGATAACACAACGCAAAGAAAAGTGGCAAGCAGGCAATCGCATTGCAGCGATTCAGAGTGTAGCGTAAACATAGATAGGGAGGGGATTTACAGGGGCCAAAAAAAAAGTTTTTTCGGGCAGTTTTGTATGAAGCACATCAGCAAAGTAAAGTTTTTCTCTC
>PEAB01000029.1 GCA_002753395.1 Nitrospirae bacterium MYbinv3
TGCCATCCTCTCTAATAACAATTTATCAATTAAATCTCTCGTTTCTTGTGATATTATGATGTTTTGTGGATTTTCTACAAATTGTCTGCCGCACTCTTTACACATAAATTTTTGTTTTCCGCTGTGAATGTTGCCATTTTTAACAATTTCCTTTGAACCACATTGTATGCTAGTCATAAATACAGTCTCCTTAAAATAAATTCTCAATGTATTATAGCAAATCAGCCATTAAGAACAAAAATAGCGCCATCACTACTTCTACAGGACTACCAGAAATGTATGATAGGACTACCCAAAAAACATTGACAACACAGACAATAGCGTTAGGATCACCATTATTACTGTAGTCCCCCACGCAATCCAATTGAAAGCACCCTTGTTTATATAATCCCCCATAAGGTCGCTTTTGTTAATAAGCAACAGCATAAAAAACAGCACAAACGGAAGCATAACACCATTAACCACCTGAGATAGCCACATGATTTTTATAAGCGGTATGTTTGGTATCAATACTACAAGAGCGCCAATGATTATAAAGAGAGTGTAAAGGCTCATAAAGATTGGTGCATCCCGAAAGGTCTTGTTTACGCCTGCCTCAAACCCCATCCCCTCGCAGATAGAATAGGCTGTAGCCAGCGGAAGTATGGAAGCTGAGAACAGGGAGGCGTTGGCTAGACCAATGCCAAAGAGTACCGAGGCATACTTACCTGCAATAGGTTCAAGTGCGACAGCGGCATCCTTGGCGCTTTCTATCTGTATACCAGCCTTAAAAAGTGTGGCTCCGCAGGCTACAATGATAAATAGCGCTATTATGTCCGTCATGAAGCATCCAAAGATCACATCTATACGCGATGCCCAATATTTTTCTTTCTTTATCCCCTTTTCGACCACTGAGGATTGTAAGTAAAACTGCATCCAGGGCGCTATTGTTGTTCCTACTATCCCGATAAGCATTATAATATAGGTTGTGTTAAACCTAAAAGACGGTATGATCATCTCAATACCTACTTGTGCCCAATCGGGTTTAGCTAAAAAGGCAGCCGGTATATAAACCAGATAGACAACACATATCACCAAAAATATATTTTCAACGAGTTGATAGGTACCCTTTACAACAAGCAGCCAAACAAACGCAGCGCCTATGGGAACAGAGATATACTTGTTGACGCCAAACAATTCGTTGCTTGCCGCCCAGCCAGCAAATTCTGCAGCCGTATTGCCAATATTAGTTACAGACAAGGCAAGCATAAGCCAGAAGGTAACCTTGACGCCGTAGTTCTCCCTTATGAGTTCAGCAAGTCCCTTACCGGTAACTACCCCCATCCGTGCAGACATCTCCTGTACCACAATGAGCGCTATCGTAATAGGAATGAGAGACCACAGAAACGAATAGCCGAAGCTTGCGCCGGCTATAGAGTAGGTCGTAATACCGCCGGCATCATTATCGACGTTTGCGGTTATGATACCTGGGCCTATAAGTGATAAAAGTATAATAAAGCGCCGCCAACGGCTCATCTACGATTCATCCTTAAACATAGAGACGACAATCAAGCCTATTAGACAAGACTAAAAAACTGACAGGTTTTTAACCACACGCTATATTAGGACCATACGGAGATCCGTACAAAGGTCAGTGAAGCGAGAGATTTTAGGTGAGTTTTAATCTATATGTTGAATGATGACAGGCTTCACTCCCAGATACTAACATACAGTTAGAATTTTATGTCTGTTACTAGGTCGACTCTCGCTGTCATCCATAGTTCCTACTTCCTTTTTTTATTGAGATAGTTAAACAGAATTATATTACAGGAAAAAAACACCCAAAGTCAATTAATAGTTTTGTCTGAGATTAAAAGGATTTTTCCAATGACTTAGAAGTATTTTCTGTAAGAATTGCTACTACTAAGTTACACCCTTCCTTAAGCCAACAGCATTATCCCTAGACCCACCCACAAGGGGACCAGTTCCCTTGACCCCGTAAATGTCAAGCGTGGCTGCTTAAAACATCACATTGGTGCAGATACATAATGCTTACGCAACAGCATTACCCCTCCCACTTTCTTCAGCAATTCTCACTGAATTTGCAGAATGGCTTTTTATAAGGATTTTACTGTGTATATGAAAAGTGTTTTTCGCGGTCTTTTTATAGTATATTGCCTATATATCAATAAGTTACATTCATTATCAGTGAGAATCGCTGCACTTTCTTTCTTGTATTGGACAAATTAAGATGTAGTCTGATATACTACTTTTAAGCATGATGGTTTGGTACAAAGGGCTAAAGACAACTAAACCAGCGGTGAAGAGGTTTTACTTATGTTAAGAGGCAAGTGTTAAGCAGTCAATCAATGCAGTGTCACGAAATTACCTTGATAGCATGAGCATAGAACTGATGTAATGTCGACATACCTTGTATTGATATTTGTGTCAATAGTGATGAGCGGTATTTTTGCTGCTTCTGAAATAGCGGTTGTTACTTCCAGGAAAACACTGATAGAGGCCCTTGAAAAGGCAGGCAGCAGAAACGCAAAGACACTTATACAGCTTAAGAAAGATCCCGAGAGTTTTCTCGCTGCTACTAAGATAGGCACAACAATGGGGATCGCCTTGGCATGTGTCTTAAGCGGCGCACTTGCTATCGTGTTTGTAGAGCCCATTATATCGGCAGTACCTGTTTATTACATCTCACTTTTTAGCATCCCTGTGAGTCTGCTTATCGTATTGACGGTCGTTTTTTACGTTGTTATGCTTTTAGGCGAGCTGCTCCCCAAGTCTCTATCGTTGATTAATCCAGAGCGAGCTGCTCTTTTGGTATCAGGTCTGATGTGGAGATTTTCCAGATGGTGCTCTGTTATTATAACCTCCTTGACGTGCAGCGCTAATGTTATATTGAGGCCGTTTGGGCTAAATGCTTTTTCTAAGCGGGGTTTTGTATCTCAGGAAGAGATAAAGCTCCTCATACTTGAGGGTAAAGATAGAGGTATGTTTGAGTCAACCGAGCAGGAGTTAATCCATAGTGTCTTTGAGTTTACAGACATATCGGTAAAGGAAGTTATGGTACCCATAGGTCAGGTTGTGGCTATCTCGCTTGACGATACGCTAGAGAGAAACCTGCGTGTCATCTCTGAGGAAAAATATTCGAGGTACCCAGTTTACAGCAGGGAATTGGATAACATCAAAGGAGTACTACATGCAAAGGACGTCTTTGTATATATGGCTCAACACAAAGAGGTAAATATGAGAAAACTCCTCAGAGCGCCATTCTTCGTCCCTGAGACGATGATGATAAGCCACCTTTTAAGCGAAATGCAGAAAAAACGCAATCACATGGCCATCGTCGTCAACGAACATGGAATGGTAACAGGTATCGTTACCATCGAGGACCTGCTTGAAGAGATAGTTGGCGAGATCAGGGACGAGCACGATACGGAAAGACCCGTGATTTTTATAGGCAACGGGGCATACATAGTATATGCCTCCATAAACATTAGAGACCTGAAAGAGGACCACGGGATAGATTTCCCTGAGTCTCCGCAGTATGATACATTAGGAGGCTTTATCGTAACAACCCTGCAGAAGATCCCCCAGGGCGGCGAGACTATCACCGTTGATCATATGAGAGTAACCGTCCTTGAGATGGTAAGCAAACGGGTCTCAAAGGTAAAGATAGAGTTTTTAAATGACGAAACCCTGGATACTAATAAGGAGGAAGACGTTGAATAAATCAATCAATAGGAACAATGCAAGTATTGCTCATAGTTTTTTACGTGTGATTGGAACGGCGATGATCTTGTTATTCGCTGCGGTGTTTTTTTCTTGTTCAAGATCAGCGACAAAACCAGATGAATCAAATGAAAAGATGCCGGAGAAATCACAGCTTGAGGTTGCCACACAAGAGAGCAAACAGGAAGTAGGAGATAAACAGCCAGATATTGAACTCAGACCTCAAGAATACTTCCTTGATAACGGGCTAAAGGTACTGCTTGTTGAAGACCACAAGGCCACCATAGCCACGTTTCAAATCTGGTACAAGGTTGGCTCTATAAACGAAATGCCAGGCGAGACTGGTCTCAGTCATATGCTTGAACACATGATGTTCAAAGGCACAAAGCGCTACGGCTCTAAGGTCTTTTCAAACCTGATCCAGAAAAATGGCGGTGTAGACAACGCCTTTACCACAAAAAACTATACCATGTATTACCAGACCCTAAAATCGGACAGACTCGCCTTGTCAATTGAACTTGAGGCAGATAGGATGGAGAACCTGCTATTAAATGAGGAGGACTTTAAGTCTGAAAAACAGGTCGTCATGGAAGAAAGACGACTCAGGACGGAGGACAACCATCAGAACCTGCTCTTTGAGGAACTCACGGCCAGGGCTATCTCTACTCACCCATACCGTAACCCAGTGATTGGATGGATGGATGACATTTCATCTTTCACAGTGGATGCTCTACAGCAGCATTATAATAATTATTATAGACCAAACAACGCCGTCGTCATTGTAACAGGCGACATTAACCCGCATGAGACGCTTAAACTAATAAGAACCTACTTCGGCCCCATACCTTCCAAACCAATAAAGCCTGTAAGTATGCCAATAGAGCCTAAGCAAGAGGGAGCAAAACGTGTTGTCATAAAAAAGCCGGCAGTACAGCCTTACCTATTGATGGCTTACCATGTCCCCTCTATTCCAAACAAGGACAGCTACGCCCTGGATGTGCTTGCATCAGTCTTATCCAGCAAAAGCGGCAGGTTATATCAGGAACTTGTAAAGAGTCATAAGGTCGCCCTTAACGCCTTTGTATTTTACAGCGGGTTTTATTCGGACCCATATTTAATGTATTTTGGCGGTTCGGCAATGGGCGGAAAGGACACAGACGCTGTTGAAAAGGGTATCTTAGAGGAGATCGAAAAGGTAAAAACAACTCCACCTGCTGAGAGAGAGATACAAAAGGCCAAAAACCAGATAGAGGCATCCTTTATTATGGGACAGGATTCTATCTACTTTCAAGGAGAGCTACTAGGCATGTATGACATGCTAGGTAACTGGAGGCTAAAGGATAGATATTTAGAAGAGATCAGAAACGTAACAGTAGAGGACGTAAAAAGAGTGGCTGCAACCTATCTGACAGAGCAGAACAGGACTACAGGCATTCTTATACCGGAGTAAATGATTAAGACAGAACTGTTAAAATAAATTAAGGAAGGGTTGAAAGTAATGAACATACACATAAGGACGTTTATTATAGCATTGATTTTAGTGGTGTCTCCATTGACTGCACACGCAATAGATGTAAGACGGGAGATTTTAAATAATGGCCTAACCTTGCTCCATATAGAGAGGCACAACCTGCCCATTGTAAAGGTAAACTTGCTCATAAGGGCATCGAAACTGAATGAACCTGTGTCCAAGGCTGGCTTGGCAAATCTTACAGCCGACATGCTGTTAGAGGGTACAAAAGGCAGAAGCTCTCAAGAGATCCGTGAGGAGATCGATTTTATGGGCGCCTCTTTGGATACATCTGTTGAGAATGACTTTACGGTCATCTCGCTCTCAGTGCTAAAGAAAGACCTCGATAAAGGGTTTGAGATATTTGCCGACTGTCTATTAAACCCAGTTTTTTCTGAGAGCGAACTAAAGGCAAAAAAAGAGATTATAAAGGGCTCCCTCAAACAAAGCGAAGAATCGCCATCCTTTGTGGCAAACAGGGCATTTTTAAAAGATATATACGGAGAGTTTCCATATGGACGTCCGACCGAAGGGGATTCCAAGACCATTGATTCCATAAACACAGATGACCTGGTTAAATTTCACGACGACTACTACGTTGCCTCAGGCGGGATTATGACCATTGTGGGCGACATCACGTATGAAAAGATCACAGCCTTGATTAACAAACACCTGTCTCAATGGCAGGGAGGCAGTGTTAAACTGCCTAATACAGTAAAAGTACAGAACCGTCACAGTGCTAAGGTTAACCTCATTGACATGGATCTGACACAGGCAAATATCATCATTGGGCATGAAGGTATTACCAGAGATAACCCTGATTTCTATGCCGTGGTAGTAATGAACTACATATTGGGCGGGGGCGGTTTTTCCTCCAGGATGGTTAAAACCATCAGGGATGACATGGGGCTTGCTTACGACATACGCAGTCACTTTGCCTCTTTTAAACATGCCGGCGACTTCCAGGCCGTTATACAGACAAAAAACGAGTATGCAAACACTGCCGTTGCAGAGATCTTGAAACAGATAAAAAGGATTAAGACTGATTACGTCTCAGATGATGAGCTTAACGACGCAAAGGCGTATCTGATAGGCAGTTTTCCACGTAAACTGGATACAATGGACAAGATTGCCCATTTCCTATCACAGGTGGAGTTTTATGGACTTGGCCTGGATTATGATAAAAAATATTTGGGTTATATCAAATCGATAACTAAGGAAGACGTCAGGCGAGTTGCTTTAAAATACCTGGATGATGTTAACTACCATATAGTTATTGTGGGTAAACAAGAAAAAATTGGCTTAAAACATGGAGACAAAACCCCATAAAAGGTGATTAAAACACATGCCATTAGAGATAATACGCACTAGTTCGATAATACGTGAGACGTCAAAGAAATACCATGCAGAAGGTAAGCGTATCGGCTTCATACCGACTATGGGTGCCTTACACGAAGGACATATGAGCCTTGTACAAAGGGCGAGACAGGAAAACAATGTCGTTGTCGTAAGCATATTCGTAAATCCGAAACAGTTTGCCACTGGGGAGGACTTCGACAATTACCCAAAAGATTATGGAAAAGATACAACAATGCTTTTGAAGGCAGGCGTAGACGTCCTCTTTATGCCCAACGCATCCGATATATATCCAAACGGTTTTTGTACAACAGTTAACGTGATGGGAATAACCGACAGGCTATGCGGCAAGTTCAGACCAACTCACTTTTCAGGTGTAACGACTGTCGTGACCAAACTCCTTAATATTGTAAATCCAACGAGGGCTTATTTCGGTCAAAAGGACTATCAGCAGTGTGCCGTTATAAGCAGGCTGGTCTGCGACCTTAATATGGATGTTCAGATTGTGCCATGTCCAACCATAAGGGAAAAAGACGGCCTTGCAATGAGCTCACGTAACATATACCTAAACCCAGAGGAGCGTGCCGACGCCCCTTCGATATATAAAAGCATGAAACACGTTGAAGAAGCCTTAAAAAACAGCAAGTTACCCCTAAGACAGGCATCTCGAAAGCTCAACGAACTGTTACTGTCAATCAGTACAGTGACCGAGGTGCAGTACGCCTCTGTCTATGACCCTGAGAGCCTTGTTGAGATAACAGACGTATTGCCACATGGTAACGGAAGAGGTCCCGTGCTCATTGCCGTGGCAGTAAAAATGGGCGCTACAAGGCTAATTGATAACCTGCTGATACAGCTTTAATTATGAAGACAGTAAGAAGAATGGGGAGGTCTGCTCTCCATCTGAACTATGCTAACTCGGGATAAGCTCCGCACGCACAGAGGCGCTATATACTCCATCACTCTGCTTGTACCCGTAATCATAATAGCGGCATACATGCTTGTCAGCAGCAACGGTAGATTAAAGATATACAAAAAATCAAAGATAGCTATGGATACCATCATTACGCTCACCGTCGCTTCGGATTCGCAGCAGAGGGCAGAGGAGGCCATCGAAGCGGCCTTTAACGAGATAGAGAGACTGGAGAGGCTCCTGAGCATGTTTCTGCCGCAGAGCGAGGTCTCTCTTATCAACAAGAACTCAGGTATTGCATCTGTAAAGGTCTCAGAGGACACCTATCGATTAATAAAGAAGGCGGTAGAGATTGCTGCCCTGTCAGAAGGAGCCTTTGATCCCACAATAGGACAATTATCTACGCTGTGGGACTTTCCAAAGAAGGTCAAGCCAAAAAATGAAGAGATTAAAAAAAGGCTGCCACTGGTCAACTATCGTAACATTGTGTTTGACGACAACCAGCGCTCTGTAATGCTCAAGATTAATGGAATGATCATCGACCTTGGCGCCATTGCAAAGGGCTACACTGCCGATAGAGTTGTGGAGGTTCTAAAGGCAAGAGGGATAAGCTCCGGCATTGCGGCTATTGCAGGGGATATCAAGACATTTGGAACAAAGCCTGACGCATCAGGCTGGCTAATAGGCATCAAGAGATCAAGAGGCGACCAGGATGGGCTTTCTGGGATCTTGACCCTCTCAGGAGAGGCTGTCTCGACCTCTGGCGATTACGAACGGTTTTTCATAGAAGACGGCGTGCGATACCATCACCTGTTAGACCCATCAACTGGTTATCCGGCAGGGGATTTCCAGAGTGTCACCGTGGTAAACCCCGATGGGCTGATAACCGACGCCATGTCAACTGCCATCTTTGTAATGGGCAGGGAAAATGGCATGAACCTTGTACGCAGATTAAATCTCAAGGTCTACGTGATTTATAAGGATGCCACAACTTATATTACAGACAACCTTAGGGATTCGTTTGCCCAGCAACATAATTAAAACACAACGTTTCTTGCATCTAAACAGATCTAAATCTGCTTTATGTTATGAAACTATACTTTTGCACTTTTTTGTAAACCAGCATTTTATGCAGCTCTTGAAAACAGATTCCCGCTTACGCGGGAATGACAGGAAATGGCGCATTTAGCCCCTCTATGTCATTCCTGCGAAAGCAGGAATCCAGAAAGCACAAAACTATAGATGAAACTAAAACAGATAATTAATCTCACCACTGCTGCTGATCTCGTTTTGCTTGGCGCCATGTTGGTTATAACCACGGTTGCTACTGTATTTGTCTCCGTAGTAAGACCCAAAGGGGCTGAGGTTATAGTCGAGGTCAACAACAAGGTCATCTATAGGCTATCCCTCAACATGGATAAGGAGTTAAACATTGGGACCATGACGATAGAGATAAAGGACTCAAGGGTGAGGGTCAAAGATGCTGACTGCCCAAACCAGCTCTGTATTAGACAGAGCTGGATAGACAGAGGCAGCATCATATGTCTGCCCAACAGGGTGGTAATATCAATATCTAACCAACCACACAAAGGGCAAGAGGTGGATGCAACAACAGGATAAATACAGAATAGCACTGCTTGCCTCATACGCCTTGGCACTTCATGGGTTTGAACGCATGATACCAACGCCGGTACCATGGCTGAAGTTCGGATTTGCCAACATAATAACCGTTATTACAATGATTCTATATGGATTTAAGGCGGCGCTGATGGTAACGCTCATTAGGGTTATGGTAGGCTCGTTCATGATAGGGACGTTTTTGGGTCCCGCTTTTCTTCTGAGTCTTTCGGGAGCCTTGTTGAGTGTGTTGTTTATGGGGCTTGTGTATAAGACCACATCTAATCTCTTTAGTCCACTTGGGTTAAGTCTCATCGGGGCGTTTTTTCATAACCTGGGACAACTGATTGTTTCATATGTCTTTTTTATACGAAACATACACTCTTTATTGGTGCTTACTCCAATTATATTGTTGTTAGGTACGGTGACCGGTTGCATAAACGGTGTGTTTTGTCTTTTCGTTCTAGAACACTTGAAAAAAGCTGCTAAAGAAGTACAATATTAATAGAGATATATTATGAAGGTAAAGTGCCCTAAGTGTGGTAAGGCTGTTACGTGGGAAGATAACCCGCACAGACCTTTTTGTTCAAAGCGATGTAAATACTTAGACCTGGCGGCGTGGGCCAGCGGAGAGTACAGGATACCTGGAAGACCTGAAAACCACGAAGATGACGACAAAGACCCAGAGGACGATAGCGATATATAAAAGAAAACGGAGGTATTATGCTTAAGATAGTAGTGGCTGGCGCCGCAGGAAAGATGGGACAGAGGATAGGCGCTCTGGCCGCACAAAACCAACAGATAAACCTGACAGGCGCCCTTGAAAGAAAAGGACACGCCTCAGTTGGCAGGGATTTTGCCGAGGTGGCCGGCGTACCAAAAACAGGTGTTATAATATCTGACAACGTCGAGGACACCATTGCTTTAGCAGATGTGGTTATTGACTTTACATCACCTGAGTCAACGTTAAACAACGCAAGGGTGTGTGTTGTGTTAAAGAAGCCCATAGTCACAGGCACCACCGGGTTGAGTGAACAACAGGTAGAGGAGATAAGTGGCATGAGTGCAAGCATCCCTATCGTTTTTTCACCAAACATGTCGGTAGGAGTAAACCTGTTGTTAAAGGTTTTGAGCGACGTAGCCCCGATCTTGGCAGATGACTACGACATAGAGATAATTGAGGCGCATCACAGGCTTAAAAAGGATGCCCCTAGCGGTACCGCCCTCAAGATGGCCAACGTTATAGCACAGTCTATTGGCAGGAATCTTGGTGAGGTAGCCGTTTATGCCCGACAGGGTATTATCGGTGAGCGGACGCGGGAAAAGATAGGGATACAGACCATCAGAGCCGGAGATATCGTAGGAGAACACACCATCCTCTTTGGAACTACAGGGGAGCGTATAGAGTTCACCCACAAGGCATCCAGCAGAGACACGTTTGCCGCAGGAGCGCTCAGGGCAGCCTTATGGCTCAAGGACAAACCCTCTGGTCTATATGACATGCAGGACGTCCTTGGACTAAAGTAAAGTGTATCCTATTAAAAAAACATGATAAATTTCTTTTATGATTTCAAGACTATGGATTCCCGCTTGCGCGGGAATGACAGCAATCGCCGTTTTCCAAGTATGTCATTCCACAGCCTGCCCCTGGCTTGAACAGGGGTAAGCAGGAATCAAGAAAGCATAAAAGTATAATTACCATGAAATATAAAGAAAATACGTAAAAGTTGTATTTTTCTAAGCCGCACTTGATAAAATCCATGATGGAGCCTCGATATGATGACGCAGGGTGAGAGGAAGTTTCTCATGCTACATCTCCTTGCTCTTTTGACGGCATTTTTGATGAAGCTCTACCTGGCAACCATCGTAGAGGGATATCCGGCGGACATAAGCTGCTTTAGATCGTGGGCAATCTATGTTGCCGAGAGGGGGTTTGCCAACTTCTACAACGGCGAGATATTTGCCGATTATCCGCCTGGATACATCTACGTCCTTTACATCGTTGGCAAGATCAGGCTGGCGCTTTCAATGTCATATTCTACAACAGCGTACCTTGTCCTCGTTAAGCTGCCTCCTATTGCAACAGACATCATCGCAGCCCACATCGTATACCTCCTTGCTAAGAGAAACTTATCAACAGCAACAGCCTTCTTCCTATCAGCGTTATATGCCTTTAACCCGGCGGTGATTGTAAATAGTAGCCTCTGGGGGCAGGTAGATGCCGTCTTTACCCTCTGCATCCTGTTGACCTTGATGGCGATTACCAAAGAACGATTGATTGAAGCATCTGTACTGTTTGCCCTGTCGGTACTCATTAAGCCACAGGCGCTGATCTTTACTCCGGTGATGGCATTTGCCTTCATGCAAAAAAGGTCGTTTAAGACCATCGCAAGTGGGGTGACCTGCGCTATTGCCTTCTTTGCCATTGCAGTTATACCGTTTTCTTTAAACAAGGGCGTCTTCTGGATCTTTCACCACTACCAAAAGACGCTCGCCTCCTATCCGTATGCCTCACTAAATGCCTTTAACCTCTTCTCTCTGACGGGAGGCAACTTTCAGTCAGACTCTACGCTGTTTCTATCCCTGCAATACTCTACCTGGGGAGTTATCTTTATCCTCTGGACAGTTATCGTTGCATCGTATTTTTTTTATAAGGACTCATCTCCTAAAAATCTGTCTTTTATAGCCCTGTTTATCATAACTGCCGTCTACGTTACAACGTCAAAGATGCACGACCGTTACCTGTTTCCAGCCATGTTGATAGCCCTCCTTAACTACATTCACACAAAGGACAGGCGGATATTATATATCTATGCAGCCATCTCTACCACGCTGTTTATTAATGAGGCATACGTGTTGAGTCTAGCACTGCGAGGGTCTTTTCATATCCCCGTGTTTGACTCCTTGATGCTGACGGTATCGGCCATAAACGTATCAATATTAATCTGCCTCATACTTGTTGGCAACGACTTAGTCCATAACAGGGTCAAGGAGTTTGAAAATGTACCTAAATTCGCCCCCTCCACAAAGACTGATGATGTATTGTTGCCGAGGGTGCATAAGAAATTAATTGGAACAAAGATATTTTTTAATGGGGTCAAGGGGACTGGTCCCCTTGCGAATGGGTCTGAGGGGAGGCAGAGCCTCCCCTCCTTTGACAACACCCATGAATTTCTTATGCGCCCGTTGCCAATGCCAATTGTTGATTTTCTACAGAAAAGGGATTATATAATTATAGCGTTTTTTATATTGCTTAATACCGTTTTAGTCTTTTACAAACTTGGTTCGTCAAAGGCGCCGGAGACTTACTGGAAACCAGCCGCTGAGACCGAATCCGTAGCCATTGAGTTTGAAAATATAAACGAGGTCTCTAAGGTCTGCTTCTTTGGCGGTATCGGAGAAGGTCAGTACGGCATAACATACCAAACTCCCCCCCCAACACCCCCCCTGGTGGGACAGCCCAACACCGGTAAACATATCAACGCAGGCATGTTGAAACAGGTCTTTGTCTTTGAATGGCGATGCAGCACGGTTGACTTTAGCGCAAACAACGTCTTTGTCAATGTCCAGAAATCCGGCGCTATGCTTAACGAGATTGGATTTTTTGACAAGTCCAACAACCTCATAAAGATACGATCCCTCAAACACGTTAATCCACACCCCAACAGTGTTGGGAAGGTTGAGTACCTCATCGACGAGCAGAAGACAGTACCCAATGCGCCTTCATATCTCAACAGCACGTACTTTGACGAGATATACTTTGCCCGCACGGCTTATGAGCAGATCCACGGCATAACCCCATATTACGAGAACACTCATCCACCATTTGGGAAACACATCATCGCCGTTGGTGTTGCCCTGCTTGGAATGAACCCGTTTGGCTGGAGGATAGCTGGCGTTGTGGCCGCTATCTTCATGATTGTACTTATGTACGTATTTGGCAGACAGATATTTGACTCTACACGGTATGCCGTTATAGTCGCCTTTCTAATGACTTTTGAGTTTATGCGCTTCGTGCAGGGTCGCATAGCCACCATCGACATTTTTGCCGTGTGCTTTATTATCATGATGTACTATTTCATGTATCGGTACTACGTGCTCAACAGCCACAACAGGTCATTGAAGGAGACTCTACTTCCACTTGGCCTCTCTGGAGCGTCATTTGGCGTGGGCGCAGCCACAAAGTGGATATGCCTTTACGCCGGAGCAGGGCTTGCCGTTGTGTTTTTTGCCTCACTTTACTTCAGATACAACGACAATCTAAGGGTAATAGAAAAAACTTTATTACAGAGATCAAAGAAGAAACTCACTATTAAGAAAGAAACAGCATCACTACCTATTACGACTTTAGGGTTTTATAGGGATACCATATTGTGGGCATGTCTGTTCTTTGTCATCATCCCGTTGATAATCTACGGTTTTTCATATCTGCCGCTATGGCTGTCAGAACCTACGCGTACTTTTTTCGACTACGTTGAGACAAGCCAAACGCATATGTTTAACTACCATAAGAACTTAGTGGCAACCCATTCTTTCTCATCCAAGTGGTACGAGTGGCCGCTACTGAAAAGACCCCTCTGGATGTATGCCGGCCAACCACCCCAGCTTCCTGTGGGGATTAGGGGGGAGGGTCTGGTATCAAGTATAGTGTCGATGGGCAATCCGGCAATCTGGTGGCTGTTTGCACCGGTCTTATTAATAGTTGTACTGCTATGGTTTAAGAGCCGTGACAGGGTCTTGTTCTTTCTATTGACAGGGGCGGCGGCTCAGTATCTACCGTGGGTAGCCGTCCCGCGGTTGACTTTTATATACCATTTCTTTGCAAGTGTCCCTTTCTTGATCCTCTTTATAACTTATGTCCTTAAGTGGTTGGAGGATAGGAATAAAAGCCTGTGTTATCTCACTTACTGTTATCTTACGGTGGTGTTTGTGTTGTTTGTGCTGTTTTACCCTGTGCTATCAGGTATGGTTGTAAGTAAATCATACGTAAGCACGTTTCTTAGATGGTTTGAAAGCTGGATATTGTTTAGTTAAAAAAACTGGTAGTCCTGCACAATGGGACTGGTCCCCTTTATAGCTTACACATCTGTCTCTTGAGCTGCATTTGCCGACTCAGCAGCTCTTGGATCTCATCGTTGTCGGTTGCTGGATCAGCCTTTCTGAGACGATCTATTACGACGCTCATGTCTTTCTCCAATACCTGCTTCTTGATGCACTTGACGTAGTCCTCTATGTTTTTATCGATATTGTCTGTGTCTATGGCTGGTTCGAGCATAAAACCACTGATATAGGCCATCTCATCCGGGTTAAAAATCCTGGAAAGGCTGTCAAAGGTTGGAGCAACAGATCTATGGATAAGGGCATCAAAGACCCGCCTTATGAGATTCTTACTGAGGCAGTCTAGACTCAATCTCTCCCTGACAATTTTAAGACCATCAGGAAAACACAGACAGAGATTTAACAGCGTCTCCTCCATAGACATCTTGACCGTGGGCGGCGGCTGTGCAGACTGAACTGGTCTTGATGGCTTAACCCTTCTAAGATCATCTCTAAGAACACCCTCTGATATAGATGCCTTGTTTGACAGCTCGGCTATAAGAGAACCCCTCAGAACAGCGTCGTCTACGTCGGATATGCAGGCATAAAGCTCCCTGAAGTTATCCATGCCATAACCTCCGGCTGCAAGGAAAAAATCGACAAGCCCACGCGATCTCAAAAGCATCTGCTTAAATGCCTCAGCTCCATTTGCCCTCAAAAAACTGTCGGGGTCATCTTTTTTAGGAAGGAGCAGCGCCTTACCGCTTATCCCGTTTTTGTACAGGATGGTCAGTGCACGCTTTGCCGCCCTTAATCCTGCATCATCGCCATCGAATACGACGCAGACCTGCCTCGTATGCCGCTTGAGTGTCTTGACGTGCTCCTCTGTTAATGCAGTACCAAGGGGGGCACACACATTGACAAAACCATACTGTACACACACAATGACGTCAAGGTAGCCTTCAACCACAATTGCATAGCCGCTCTTAGTAATCGACTCCCTTGCCAGACTCAGACCAAATAATACCAGCTTTTTTTTAAACAACGCTGATTCAGCCGAGTTTAGATACTTAGGTTGGCCATCGTTGATGACCCTGCCACCAAACGCTATAGTCTGCCCATGAAGGTTTGTTATGGGAAAGGTCACCCTGTTGCGGAATACATCATAGATGCTTTGCTCTTTTTGATAAACGAGCGAGGTCTGTTTTATATCGATATCGGAAAACCCCTTATGTTTTAGATATCTGTATAGATTATCCCAGCCCTCAGGTGCAAACCCAAGCGAAAAACGATCGATTACATCTGGGATAATCCCGCGGTTTTTTAGATATTGATTTGCAACTTGGCTCTTTTTAAGCATCTCAACGTAAAACTCCCTCGCAGTGGCAAGTATCTGTAAAAATATGGCTCTCTTTTCAGACCCCTCGACCCCTGAGGGTGTTGCTGCCCATCGTTGGTCAGCAGGTTGCGGGGTGAATTTTATACCGCAACGTTGGGCCAGAAGCTGTAG
The DNA here is from genome assembly GCA_002753395.1 of Nitrospirae bacterium MYbinv3. Classification (GTDB taxonomy): domain Bacteria; phylum Nitrospirota; class Thermodesulfovibrionia; order Thermodesulfovibrionales; family Magnetobacteriaceae; genus Magnetobacterium. Next base: position 15,667 of record PEAB01000029.1, read on the forward strand.
GGCCTCAACGAAGCTTAGATGCTCATGCTTCATAATGAAGGCTATGACATCACCACCAGTGCCACAACCAAAGCAATGAAATATCTGCTTTTGAGGGCTTACCATAAAAGAAGGGGTTTTCTCCGTGTGAAACGGACAAAGCCCCTTGTAATTTGTTCCAGCTTTTTTGAGTTCAACGTAATCAGAAATTATGCCGACTATATCAGTCTGAGTCCTGATCTCTTCTGAAAGACCCATGTAATCTATGGTCATCGAGTCTAAGACTCTCCTCTTAATACTTTCTTACAGTTATTAGGGGGACACAACACCGTCTCCACGCGTTTCTGCCTCAGAAAGATCACAGCCTTCATAAAGGTTTTCGTTATAACTCGTTGTTCAGATCCGCTTATTGAGTTACAGATATGCGTTTAGCAGCCTTCTTACGGGCGGCAATGATCTTCTTTTTCTTCTTTATGCTAGGCTTCTCATAGTGCTCTCTCCTCTTAACCTCTGACAGAATGCCTTCCTTTTCGCACTGCTTCTTAAACCGCTTCAGTGCAATCTCAAAGGAATCATTATCCTTGACGCTGACCAATGGCATCCATACCCCCCCCTTCTTGTATAAAATTTCATTGCTATAATCTTTATGTTTTTTACCGTTCTCTTTCTTCTTCTATTCTATTACGGCATTTTTTCATGGGCGCATAAGAATGTCGTGGGTTTTGTCAAAGAAGGGGAGGCTCTGCCTACTGACGCAGGGGGTTCGCAACCCCTCCCCTCAGACCCCTCCTCAAGGGGACCAGTCCACTTGACCCCATTAAAGTATGTTTTGTTCCCATAAGTTTCTTATGCGCCCTTTTTCATACTTAACTTGACAATTTCAGATTTTAGTAAACATATGAATTGTCTGAACTTAGGATTACACAGATTAAAGGATTTACAGGAAAAATATTTTAATTAATCCTGGTAATCCCTTAATCCGTTAAATCGTGGTTCAGAAATTTGCTATTGCAACCATATGGAATTATGACATTTCAAATTTAAACTCTTTAGTTTTTGTCCATAATTTTTCCATTTTAGCATATAATAATACGTCATTGTCAAGAACACATTTTAATTTTTTATCGTCCCTCCTCCCCTTCGTTTTTCACTTACCCTACGTGTTACAATAAACCGTACACCGACACCAATGAGATTAAGAGACATAACGGCTTTGCTAAAAAGCTCCGACATTGACGAACCTCAAAAGGAGGCTGAAGAGCTTATGTGTCTGCTTCTCAACACAGATAGAACCGTCATCTACCTCAATGACCCATCAGTAGATGACGAAAAAATAATCCCTCTAATCAGACTCAGACAACAGCATCAACCCCTTGCGTACATCGCTGGCGAGGTCGAGTTCTATGGTCTAAGGTTTACTGTTGGCACGGGTGTGCTTATCCCGCGTCCTGAGACAGAACTCCTTGTGGAAAAGGCTATCGAGCGGCTTTCTGTACTGCAAAAACCCTCACCAAACGTCCTGGATCTCTGTACGGGAAGCGGCTGTATAGCATTGTCAATTGCCAGAGCGTATCCACATGCAAACGTCATTGGGATAGACATATCTGACAAGGCCCTGGGCTATGCAATAACCAACAGTACGATAAACAACGTTCATAACGTGGTATTCCTAAACGGCGACCTGTTTGCACCGCTAAAAAACTTGTGCTTTGACCTCATCATATCGAATCCCCCCTACATTGCACGCTGCGACATACAAGAACTTCAGCCTGAGATCAGGCTCTACGAACCGATAGATGCCCTCGATGGCGGGGTCGATGCTCTGGACTTTTATAGAAGGATCATGCTAAAGGCAAAGGACTATCTAAGCAAAGACGGTCTGATCATGTTTGAACTTGGCGATGGTCAGGCTGCCGATGTAAAAGAAATGGCATTGTCAGCCGGCTTTGAAACGGTCGTCATAAAAAAGGACTACTCGCAAAAGGATCGTTTTGCGATAATCTCTAAATCTACGGATCATAAGTGATACTAATTTGCATCCAAAAAAGTTGAACTTTAATGGGGTCAAAGGGACTAGTCCCCTTGCAGAGGGGTCTTAGGGGAGACAGGGTCTACCCTTCTATACTAATACTGGTATAAACGCAACTTAGTATGAGATGGCCTTAAGTGAGATGCTCAATAAGCTGGATACCGTACCACGTCTTCCAGGTGTGTACATATTTAAAGACGCCAAGGAGAGGGTGCTCTACGTGGGCAAGGCCATTAGCCTCAAGAACCGCATTAGAAACTACTTCCACAAGAGCAATAAACTGGACTTAAGAAAATCGGCAATGATGGATATAGCACACGACTTCTCTTTCATTGTAACCGACAACGAGGTAGAGGCACTTGCCCTTGAGGCCAACTTCATCAAACAGTACAGACCAAAGTTTAATGTCATCTTAAAGGACGACAAGAACTATCCCTACATCAGGATTACTGTAACTGAGAAGTGGCCTAAGATTGAGATAGCGCGCAGACTCAGCCACGATGGTAACATATACATAGGTCCATACGTTTCCTCAAGGAGTTTGAGAGAGACTCTGGAATTTGTAAAGCGGTGTTTCCCTATAAGGACATGCAAATACAGGATAGAAAACCTCACCAGACCATGTCTTCAGTACCAGATAGGGTGGTGCAGTGCCCCCTGCGTGGATCTAATCAGTAAGGAAGCCTACGACGCCCACGTAAACGACTGCATAGAGTTTCTCAAGGGGGCAAGACATGACTTTCTCGATAGACTTAACGAACGCATGCACGAACTATCTGACAACCTCATGTTTGAGGAGGCCGCACGGTACAGAGACAAGATAAGGGCCATACAAGGGGCGTGGGAGATGCAAAAGGTCGTTGCTCAGGAGTTTGGCGATATCGACGTTATAGGCTTTTACCGCCCATCGGACTACAGAAAAGATTCTGAGGTAAACCTGATATCCACAACATCCATGCACACAGCAGGGATGATCAACGTGTTTTTCGTCCGCAGCGGTCTCCTCATAGGTGTCAAGGACTTCTATCTAAAGGACACACAGGGGTTAAGCTACAAGGAACTTATTCACAGCTTTATCGAACAGTTCTACAACAAGGAGATCCTGCCTCCAGCAGAGATAATCGTTCGTAAATACCCTTCAAGGCTGAGTGCCTTAAGGAAATGGCTCTCCAAAAAACGTGGTTCTCTGGTCAACATTACAAGGCCATATGACGATAAACGTATGGATATTCTAAATATGGCAGACAACAACGCACAAACGTCATTTAAGCTCAAAACCGGCAGCTCTGACACCAGCGTATTGGAAGAACTTGCCGTGCGGCTTGGACTTGACGCAGCGCCACACAGCATCGGGGCGTTTGATATATCGACCATCTCCGGTGACGTCTCCGTTGGCGCATTTATATATTGGGCGGATGGGGGCTTTAAGAAGCAGCTCTACCGGCATATCAAGATCAAGACGGTCACCGGACAGGACGACTACGCTATGATGAGTGAGACGGTTCAGCGTGTGGGTAGGAACCTCAAGGACAACTTTCCCGATTTGGTGGTCATTGACGGTGGCAAGGGACAGCTTGACTGTGCAATTACGGCCATCAACGATCTGATTGACAGCGGTGAAACACTACAGACATCCTTGATCTCAATAGCAAAGGACCCCGACCGTGTGTTTACCCAAGGCAAGGACAGCCACATAGGGCTTGAGGATGGTCTACCGTCATCGCTTTTTTTAAAGCGCATAAGGGATGAGGTACACCGCTTTGCCATCACGTTTCACCGTAAGCTGAGAGACAAGAAATTCCTGCAATCCCCCCTGGAAAAGATTAAGGGCATGACAAAGGAAAAACGCCTCGAACTTCTCAAGCACTTCGGCAGCATTGAGGCGATAAGAAACGCCACCATAGAAGAAATAGCCTCACTCAAGGGCCTTAGCAAAAAACTCGCCTCAAACATCCTCAAAGAACTCGGCACGTAGGGGAATAAGAAGAAAGTAATAGAAGGGAGGGCTTTGCCCTCCCTTAGACCCACCCACAAGGGGACCAGTCCCCTTGACCCCGTAAATATACTTACTCCGTTGTTTTTCTTATGCACATAGATATTTTAGAAGATTTTTAATATAAGAAATATGCTAAAATAAAGAAATAAGTAATAGAAATATTTGGAGGTCTTGATATAGCAACTGTATATGGCAACATCACTGGTCTTAAGAAGAAGACCATATATGACCTGGAAAGGATCTATAGAAGAAAGATCCCCGCAAATGAGGTCATATCGCAGGAACTTGCGCGCTTTATAGCGGAGATCTCTTATGAGATAAACCGGCAGATAGGGATTATGATCACCCGTGAAGGTGTTATAACACATGTTATCTGCGGCGATGCCTCAGTGGTTTTCTTGCCCGAACTGACTGACTACCCCCTCGGTAAGCGGATCTTAAGGGGGTTGCGATTTATACATACACATCTGAAAAACGAGGGACTCTCAAAGGACGACCTCACTGACCTTGCACTGTTGCGATTTGACTATATCGCAGCCATTGGCCTGCGCAACGGCCTGCCTGACAGATTCTATACGGCGCATCTGCTGCCGCACAACAGCGGTAAGATTTACGAGGTAAATGAGGCTGTAAACCTGTATAGCTTCGACTTGGAGTTTAAAGACTTTATTAACTCCCTGGAAGAGGAGATGGAACGTCAGCGCTCTATCGCTAAGGAAAAGCCAGGGGAAAGGGCAATCCTCGTAAGCGTAGCTGTAACCCCCCGCTACCAGCAGGATGAATCCCTCAACGAGCTTGAGGAACTGGCCCGCTCATGCGACGTGGAGGTGCTTGACAAGGTGGTGCAGCGCCCGCGTGAGATAAACCCGCGGTTTCTGATGGGATCCGGTAAGATAAAAGAACTGGTCATAGACGCCCTTGGAAAAGGCGCCACGCTGTTGGTCTTTGACCAGGACCTGTCGCCCTCTCAGAGCAGGGCGGTTACCGATATCACCGAAATGAAAGTTATCGACCGCTCTCAGTTGATCCTGGATATCTTTGCCAGACGCGCCCACAGCAGAGACGGTAAGGTGCAGGTCGAATTGGCACAGCTTAAATACAGGCTACCCCGCCTTACGGGTAAGGGCACTGCCATGTCCCGATTGATGGGCGGCATTGGAGGCAGAGGCCCCGGCGAGATGAAGCTCGAAATAGACAGAAGAAGGGTCAGAGACAGGATCAACCTCCTTGAGATGGAGCTAGAAAAGCTCTCAAAGGCTCGGCTTCAGAGAAAGCGCAAGCGCCTTAAGATGTCCTTGCCGATACTGTCCATTATCGGCTATACCAATGCCGGCAAGTCGACTCTACTGAACAGCCTGACAAAGAGTGCGACGTTTGTCGAGGACAAGATGTTTGCTACCTTAGATACTGCCAGCAGACGTCTGAGATTCCCCCATGAACGCGACGTCATCATCACGGACACCGTTGGGTTTATAAGGGACCTGCCGCCTGACCTGATGGCGGCCTTTAAGGCTACCTTGGAGGAGCTTGAGGATGCCGATCTGCTAATGCACGTAGTTGACGCCTCAAACCCTCGCTTTGAACAACACATGGACTCAGTTGGCAATATACTCAAGGAGCTTGACCTTTTAGAAAAGCCACAACTTCTCGTCTTTAATAAATGCGATGCCGTAGAACAGGATGTGGTAGAGAATCTCATTGTTAGATATGAGGCCGTGGCAATCTCGGCCATTAATAATAATACATTTGGGCCGTTACTTCAGGCCATACACGATAGAGTCTTTATAAAAACTGGCGATAGTTATTATGAAGCCAACGAGGAGGCCTTTGCCTTCTGAAAGAAAAAGAAGGGTGCGGCTTTGCCCCCCCTCAGACCCACCCACAAGGGGACCAGTCCCCATTGAGCCAGGGGTCGCTGCCTCCTTGACCCCATTATTGTGGGACAGGGGTGGATTAATATTTTATCTGTTTACGTATACCACGTCTTCCCTTTGTGGTTGGTATAAGATGCTTGTCAGCAGTTAAGAAAGATGGAATTTGTACCTAAGTGGATAGCGTGGGAGATCACGCGCAGGTGTAACCTCAGGTGTGTGCATTGCCGATCGTCGTCGACGGAGACGGTTATCGGACACGAGGATTTTACGCTTGAGGAGGCCTACAGGGTCATAGACGACATCCGGAGCTATGCCGAACCGGTGATTGTGCTCTCAGGTGGGGAACCGCTTATGAGGCGCGACGTATACGACATTGCTCGCTATGGGACGTCAAAGGGTCTGAGGATGTGTCTGGCCACAAACGGCTCGCTTGTCTCGGACGATGTCTGTAGGGATATAAAAGCATCTGGGATAAGGATAGTCTCTTTGAGCCTTGATGGCTCAACGGCTGCGGTGCACGATAACTTCAGGAGTCAGGAGGGTGCCTTTGACGGTGTGCTCAGGGCGTCTGAGTTGTTTAAGAGGCACGAGATAGAGTTTATCATAGTGTCGTCTTTTACGAAGCGGAATCAGTCAGATATCCCCGATGTGTATAAGTTGGCCAAGGCCATAGGTGCATCGGCGTGGTACATGTTTATGATAGTTCCCACGGGCAGGGGCGAGGAGATGATGGACGAACTCATATCCAAGGAGGACTATGAGGAAATCCTCAACTGGCACTATTATATGGAGAAGGAAGAAGATACGCTGCTGGTCAGACCGACGTGTGCGCCTCATTATTATAGGATAGTGTTGCAGAAGGCAAAGGAGGAGGGGCAGCGGATGAAGCAGAGGTCGCTTAAGTTCTCCACTGGTGGTTCAAAGGGCTGCATTGCGGGGCAGGTGATCTGCCTCATAGATGTTGATGGCAACGTGCAGCCGTGCAGTTACCTTCAGCAGTATGCTGGCAATATCCGCAGTCAGTCGTTTAAGGATATTTGGGAGGGGTCGCAGCTCTTCAAGAACATGCGTGATTTCAAGAGTTATGAGGGGAGGTGCGGGGCCTGCGAGTTTCTGAAGGTGTGTGGTGGGTGCAGGGCCAGGGCCTACTCCATTCACGGCGATTACTTGCAAGAAGAACCCTTTTGCAATCATCAACCCAAGGTGAAGGGGTAGAGAAAACCCTTGCGTTCTTCTTCACAGAATAATCTCTTGTTCATTCAATATCCTTTCCTTAAGTAGCGGATGTATAGAGGCATAGGTAAGGATGTCAACCTTTCTTCCCAATTGGTGGTCACTGACGACAAGGGAAAGCCAGTTACCATCAACATCTCAACCACCTTACCTGCAACCCTATCAAGCGTTAGCTTTACAACAACTCCTGACGTAAGCGGATTGAATCTCTCAACTGGCAATAGCGGCCGTCTGCCCTTAGGCACGCTAACCTTCACGGTCCAGAACGTGCAGCCAAACATCGATACCCAGGTTATCTTTACCCTGCCCCAGACAGTAAACATTAACAGGGTCTTCAAGTACGGGCCTACAGCTACTAATGTCACGTCTTTCTGTTACGACTTCACCTGTAATCACGCCGTCAGCAACAAACCCTGTGGCGAGATAACCGTTAGCCAGGGACAGAAGACCGTTATCATGCATCTAACAGACGGGCAGCTCGGAGACAACGACCTGACAGTCAACGGTACAATAGTAGACCCTGTGGCGTTTGCCCAGACAGTGACAAACGTACCTACAATCAATGAATGGGGCACAATTACGCTTATAACGCTGTCTGCGTAATGATGGCCCATCGCCTCAGAAAGAGGAGGTCTCCATAGTGGAAACTGTCTGAACCATAATTTAACGGATTGAAGGATTGCTAGGATTATGTCTTTTTTCCTGGGTAGTCCTGCACAAGTATTGGTGACAGTAAACTTAACACCCTCCCCTAACCCATCCCATCAAGGGAGGGGGGATTGAATATCACTACCTCAGCAGGACTACCTTTTCCTGTATAGTTCTTCACTTTCTGGATTCCTGCTTACGCATAAATGCCCACTAATCAGGTCAGGGGCAGGCATAGAACAGCCTAAAACGCTATTTGCTGTCATTCCCGCGTAAGCGGGAATCTATTTTCATGAGCTACATAAAATGCTGATTTACAAAAAAGTGCAAAAGTATAGTTTCCTGTAAATCTTTTAATCCGTGTAATCCTATTTCAGACAGTCTCTATGTTTGCTTAAAATGGGGATGGGTTAAATTTACGGTCTCCACTACTTGTGCAGGGCTACCAAAATTCTTTACACAAACATTGTTATAATTTTGTACAATACGAACTAACTGTGGCATAGGTTATTGACACAGATAAATAAATATCAAACATCGGGGTGAGTTCTATAATGAAAGAAAAAAGCGAAGTTGTGCTACAAACCGACATCAATGGACTTAGGCTTGTAAAAAGAGGCAAGGTCAGAGACATATACGACTATGGGCAGCATCTTTTAATGGTGGTTACCGACAGGTTGTCAGCCTTTGACGTAGTGCTGCCATGCGGCATACCTAAGAAGGGGGAGATACTCACAAAACTGTCTGTCTTCTGGTTCAACCTTCTTGAACCTATTGTCAGCAACCACCTGGTATCCGTGGATGTTGACAACATGTCCCTGGAAACCAGTAATGTTACCGAAGAGGACAAGAATACCCTCCGTAATAGAACCATGCTTGTTAAAAAGGCAGCCCCACTGCCGGTTGAGTGCATTGTACGGGGATACATAGCCGGCTCTGGATGGAAGGACTATCGCAGGAGTAAGACCGTATGTGGTATATCTCTGCCAGAAGGACTACAAGAGTCCGAGCGTCTGCCTCAACCCATATTTACCCCAAGCACTAAAGCCGATACAGGGCACGATGTCAATATCTCTTTTGAAGATACAATCTCAATAGTTGGCAAAGAGATGGCCGAGAAGCTAAAAACTCTAAGCATTGAGATATACGAGAAGTCTTCAGCTTACGCCCAGGCCAAAGGGATTATTATCGCCGATACGAAGTTTGAATTTGGCTTATGCGATGATGAGTTAATCCTCATAGATGAGGTATTAACACCGGATTCCTCTCGGTTCTGGTCGACAGAGGACTACACACCTGGCAGGAGTCAGGACAGCTTTGACAAGCAGATAGTGAGGGACTACTTATCCATGCTCAGTTGGGATAAGACATACCCGGGTCCGGTAATTCCTGATGACATTGTCTTGAAGACCGCTGACAGATACAATAAGATTTTAAGTATACTTACTTAGGTAACGTTATGAATCATAATCTTAACATGGTGTGCGGTTGGTGCAAAAAGATAAGGACGGATAAAGGCAAATGGCAAACAGTAGAGGAGTTTTTAACCTCTATGGGGCACGGGGATTCAACCCACGGGATGTGCCCAGATTGTTCTGAAAAGATATTCCAGAAAAGGGTTTATCTTGAAAGCTATCAAAACATTTGCAAGCTAATAAGCTCAAGTATTTCTCTGAACGAGGTTCTCAACCTTATTGTAACTAACGTAGTAAAGGTGATGAACGTCAAGGCATGTCTGCTAAGACTGATCAATAAGAAGTCAAGGACATTGGATGTTGTTGCCTATCATGGTCTTAGCAACGATTATGTCAACAAGGGGTCAGTCGGCATAGACAAGAGCATAGAAGACGCACTGTCTGGAAAACCCGTATCGGTGTACGACATTACGCTTGATGCTCACTCCAAGTACCACAAGGCTGCTGTACAAGAAGGGATACGAAGCATCCTGTCTATCCCGCTCAAGTTTAAGGATGAGATCATTGGCGTACTTAGGATGTATATATCTGAACCGCGCGACTACTCAGAGGAGGATCTTAAATTCGTCTCTGCCATAGCGGAACAGGCCGCCATTACGATAATGAACGCAAAGGCCTTTGAGACAATCGTATCACAGGAAAAGCGATACCTGAGCCTTTTTCAAGAGATATCAAAGACAGTCAGCTCGTCTCTTAACTTAGAAGAGGTTCTCAGCGTTATAGTGCAAAAAATACCTGAGGCCATGCAGGTAAAGGCTGCCACCATAAAGCTCGTCAATGATAAGTCAAAAAGGATAAAGCTCGCCGCTTCCTTTGGTCTTAGTGAATCATTCCTGGCCAAAGACCCCGTTACGGAGGGTATAAACATCTCTGATGCCCTAAGCCACCTGTACAAACAGACCTCGTCTTTACCATTTCTCAATGAACAGGACATGCACCTGCTTGATGGCCTGAGCTATGTCCCAGAGACAGTCTACGATGCTACAACAGACCCCATGGTACTCAATAGAAAAGACATGATAGAAGAAGGCATAAAAAGCATCCTTACCGTCCCAATAATAGTAAGACACAAACTAATAGGTGTCCTTAAGCTCTTTTCAGGATGGTTTAGAAACTTCTCACAACAGGAGATTGACTTTGCCTCCTCATTGGCCGCCCAGTGCGGTATAGCTATAGAAAACGCAAGGATGTATGAACAAAAATACAGGGAATTAACCTATCTTAAAACACTACAAGAGACGACAAAACTTATGAGTAAGACAACGGATTTTAATGAGATCCTAACACTCATAGTCCGAAAGATACCAGAGATAATGCACACAAAAGCGGCAACAATCAGGCTCATAAATACCAAGACTCAGATGTTAGAACTGATGGCCTCCTCTGGTCTGAGCCAAGACTATCTAACACGCGGTACCGTGGCCTTTGAGGAGAGCGTACAGTCAGCCCTCATGGGTAAACCAGTAGCAATCTATGACGCCACTAATGACCCGCGCATTATCTATAACAAAGAGGCCGCACAGGAAGGAATCAAGAGCATCCTCGTTGTACCAATGATACTCTATGGCAACATCATAGGTATATTAAGATTATTGACAGACGAACACAGGGTGTTTGCACAGGATGAGATTGATTTTGCTATGGCCCTTGCTGAAGAGGCAGCCATCGCTATTGAAAAGGCAAGATTCCACGAACAGGTGGTTGTAAAATAACTCCAATGGCAAACCAGACAATTTTTGATAGGGTAATCGCTTATCTTAGAATGATAAAAGTTTCCCACAGCGTCTTTGCCCTGCCGTTTGCCTTCACTTCAGCGGTCTTAGCAGCCGACGGATTACCTTCGTTGAGACAAACACTATGGATAACTGTTGCAATGGTAAGCGCCCGTTCCGCAGCTATGGGGATGAACAGGATTGCAGATAGGAAGATCGATGCCTTGAACCCTCGCACCAATAAGCGCGAGATCCCATCAGGAGCTATTAGCGCTACAGAGGCCAAGCTGTTTGTTCTTATCTCAACCATTGTATTTTTTATTGCAGCATACATGCTAAATCCATTGTGTCTAAAATTATCGCCGCTTGCCATCGGGATAATATTCTTTTATTCCTACACGAAAAGATTTACGTGGGCGTCTCACATCGTACTAGGAGCAGCCATTGCCCTGGCCCCACTTGGTGCATGGATTGCTATAAATGGTGTCCTATCATACCACATATTACCACTTGTGACCGCTGTCTTATTCTGGCTTGCAGGGTTTGACACTATTTACGGCCTGCAGGATATAGACTTCGACAGATCGCATGGTCTTTATTCCATACCACAGAGGTTTGGTAAACATAATGCCTTAATCATTGCCCGTGTTTTTCACGTTATCTCGTGGGGTTTACTGGTGGTTACAGGTGTCGTTTTCCACCTGAGTATCGTCTACTATGCTGGTCTATCCGGAGTAGCCCTGTTTTTTTGGTACGAACACTCCATTATAAGCAAAGATGATTTAAGCAAGATCAACATAGCATTTTTTAATGCAAACGGTTATATCAGCTTAACGGTATTTGTATTTGTACTCTTAGAGAAATTGTAATAGTTCGGTATACGATTGAAATATTATGTATAAACATGCGATATAATGGGGTCAAGGGGACTGGTCCCCTTGTGGGTAGGTCTGAGGGAGGGCAAAGCCCTCCATTCTTAATACATACGAATGAACTGTTACGAGATATTCTTGTAAAGACTGCTGTTAATTGGACGAATTAGGCACTGAAGGATATCAGATTAAGCTGCCGGCCTTTGAAGGACCGCTTGATCTCCTGTTGTCCCTGATAAAAAAGAACAAGATAGATATATACGATATACCTATAGCCTTTATCACCAACCAATACCTCAAAGAGTTAGACATCATGAAGGAGCTGAACCTTGATATTGCTGGGGATTTCTTGGTTATGGCAGCCACCCTGGTTTACATAAAATCCCGGATGCTCTTGCCAGTAGAGCAGCAGGACGCCGTTGAGGAAGAAGACCCGCGGTTAGAACTTGTTCAACGACTAATAGAATATCAGTCTTTCAAAGAAGTGGCCTTTTCTTTTAGAGACAGAGAAGAGAAATGGGAGGATTTTTATGTAAAAGAACCTCTTGCTGGTTTTGTCGAAATGAGTGACGCTCAACTAGCTGATGAAACAGGTGCAACACAATTGGACAATGTTACAGAACCTAATCTTATCAACCTGAATATATATGATCTCTTTAAGGCATTTAAGAATATCGTAGAAACAAAACATATCGAGACTATATACATTGCCAAGAGCACCTTGACCATAAATGATAAAATTGCTATTATTATTAAAAGACTTGAGGAAGCGGGACGGGAGAGACAGATAGAATTTTATGACCTTTTCACAGAAGAAGTTACCAGGATAAACATAATAATAACGTTTTTAGCGCTCCTTGAGATGCTAAAAGAAGGGTATATATTGATATATCAGACAAGGGATTTTGGTAAGATATGGGTAAAAAAACGACAGCAACTCTAATGGGCAATATCACGCGTAGTAACGCACCTATGCAGGTGTCAGTGATAAACAAGTGCAGTTATCTTTTATTTGGAGTCGCTCTGTTGTTAATCGTGCTTAGCGCCTGCGCAACTGCAAACAAGGAAAAACAGTTAAAGGCGCACTATAACATAGGGGTTGCCAAATTAAACGAAAACGACATACAGGGGGCATATGTAGAGTTCAAAAGGGCCTTAGAGCTTAACCCGCGTGATAAAGAGTCGTTAAACGCACTAGGGATCGTCTATCTGCAACTGGACGACTACGATCATGCCAAACAGTCTTTACTCAAGGCACTAGAGGTGGATCCAAAGTACTCAGAGGCATATAATAACCTAGGACTTATTTACGTAAGAATCAACCAATGGGAGGAATCGGTAAACGCCTTTGAAAATGCCATAAGAAACCCGTTCTATTCCGCTCCTGATAAGGCCTATAATAATCTTGGTTACTCTCTGTACAGACTTGGAAGATATGAAAAGGCAATCAGCGCCTTTAATGAATCAATAAAGCGAAACGAATCCAACCAGCTTCCTTATTATGGATTGGCGCTGGCTCACAATGCCATCGGCCACTATGGCGACGCCTCAGTATTTCTTATGGATGCAATCAAATATGATCCAAACTACAATGGTAACGTGAAAAAAGCACAGGACGACTTTAATAGAAAAAGGCATAGAGGAAACAAACAAGACGAAAAAGACTATACTGATTTCCTGGAGATACTTAATTACTAACCATGTCCCTGGCGGCAGCCAGCGGGCTGTGATACATGCACTTATCTAAGGACAATATGCAACGTAAAAAGCTAGCACATCTACACACGTGGGGCTGCCAGATGAACTCGCATGATACCGAGAAGATAGCTGGCATCCTAAAAGGTCAAGGATATGACCTAATAGCCGACCCTGAGAGCGCCGACCTAATAATCCTCAACACATGCAGTATCAGGGAGAAGGCGCAGCATAAATTCTATAGCTATCTTGGCTATCTGGCACGGCTTAAGAAAAAACGGCCATCTCTAAAAATCGGCGTAACAGGCTGTATCGCACAGCAGGAAGGTAATCGCATCCATAAGGTAAATCAGTATATGGACTTCTCTTTTGGTTCACAGAATGTAATGAAACTGACCACCTTACTTAATTCAGACTCTTTTCAGGCTGCTATAGAAGAAAACGATTTAATAACAACAACAGACCTGCCAGCAGACAGAGATAATGGTATCAGGGCACTGGTCAGTATCATGTATGGCTGTAATAACTTCTGTAGCTACTGTGTCGTCCCATTCACAAGGGGTAGGGAAAAATCGAGACCGTACGAAAACATACTTAAAGAGGTAGAATCTCTTGCCAATAACGGTTACAAGGAGATAACCCTGCTTGGCCAAAACGTGAACTCATACAACGGTAAATGCTCATTTCCACAGTTACTCAGGTTCATAGGTAAGGTCGATGGCATAAAGAGGGTCCGTTTCATAACGTCTCACCCTAAAGATTTCACAGTCGAGCTAATGCTTGCTATGAAGGAGGTTGAAAAGGTCTGCCGCCATGTCCATTTGCCACTTCAGTCTGGCTCAACACGAGTGCTGGATTTAATGAACAGACGGTACAACTACGAAACGTATTTAGAGAAGGTTAAAAAACTAAAGTCAATGATACCTGATATTGCAATAACCACTGATATCATTGCAGGCTTTCCCGGGGAGATGGGCGAAGATCACGCTCTTACGATTAAGGCTCTTAACGAAATCGAATTTGATGGCATCTTTGCCTTTAAATACTCTAAGAGACCAGGCACAAAGGCAACGTTAATGGACAATCAGGTTGATGAAGGAGTTAAGTCCGAGAGACTACAGGAGATTTTGCAGTGTCAGGACATTATCACAGAGAGAAAGAACAAGGCGCTTGAAGACCATATTATTGAGGTGCTTGTTGATGGCAGAAGTGAAACAGACCCCAACCAGTGGGTTGGCAGGAGCAGCACCAACAAGATCATCAACTTTATGATGCCTGATGACATACCTGAGAACGAGGCAAAATGTATACAGTTTTTAAACGTCCGTATCGTTAAGGGCATGAGGCACTCGCTTGAGGGTGAGGTGGTGCGTGGGTGAAGTTCTGTATCCTTACCCTAGGCTGTAAGGCCAATCAAGCTGAAAGCTCTTACATAGAGAACCTCCTTTTACAAAACGCAAACACTCAAGTTACCCTCAACGAACTCCCCGACGTGTGTATCATAAACACGTGCAGCGTTACTGCCAAGAGCGACTATCAATCAAGGCAACTGATAAGACGTGCCATCCGTGCCGGTTCAAAGGTATTTGCCACAGGCTGCTATGCTGAGGTCAACAAGGGCGAGCTTCGCTCAATAAGTGAGGATATCTCTATAATCAGCAACAGAGACAAGCTCCTGCACTTTTTAGACAGTGATGTTGTCTCTAAACCTGCCAATGCAGCCAGCCTTGATAAAGTGTTGCCGGTGTTTAACAAAAGTGGAAGGAGCAGGGCGCTTTTAAAGATACAGGATGGATGTAATTCAAGCTGTTCCTATTGCATAATACCTCAGACCAGGGGAAGGTCGATAAGCAGGCCGGTGTCCGAGGTTGTAGAGGAGGCCAAGGAGCTTGAACTGGGAGGCTATAACGAGGTTGTCCTGACGGGGATCCATATTGGCTACTATGGCCTGGACCTGATACCTAAGGTGCCCCTTTCAGACTTAGTAGAGTCAATTCTCAAAGGTACCTCAAAGATAAGAGTCCGTCTAACCTCAATCGAGGTCAATGAGATTACTGAGGCGCTAATAGAATTGTTGAAAGACGAGAGGTTATGCAGGCATGTTCATGTACCGCTTCAGTGTGGTGATGATAAGATACTGAAAGATATGAATAGAGGTTATCGCACGGCTGAGTTTAGTCGTATGCTTTTTAATATTCACGGCATTATTGACAACGCTGCTATTGGCACGGATGTGATCGTTGGTTATCCTGGTGAGGATAGTGAGAGCTTTGACAGGACACACGGTTTTCTATCCGGCCTGCCTTTGACTTATCTGCATGTCTTTCCGTTTTCAAGGAGAAAGGGCACACGTGCCTTTAACCTGTCTGCTCAGGTAGGTGAGGAGGATAAAAAACAGCGGGTATTGCTCTTGCGCAGGATGTCAGACGTTAAGAAGGCTGAATTTATGGCTAAGCAAGTGGGCAGGGTTTTACCGGCTATAGTAGAGAAGCCTGTCTCGGCTTCCGAGGAGATGTCAGGGGGTGTGGTGTTTTATGCAACTACCGATAACTATCTAAAAGTCGAATTAGAGGATGGAGATAATCTGCGAAAGCCCAAGGAAAGGAGTCTTGTCAACGTCCAAGTTACTGGCTTGTGCAATGGCTTGTTAAAGGCAGCTTGGTACTTAAGACAATAGGGTCAGTATCTTCTTTGGTAATAGTTCACCCTTATGTATTAAGAAGGGGAAACTCTGTCCCCCCTCAGACCCCTCTGCAAGGGGACCAGTCCCCTTGACCCCCATTATATTGCGTGTTTATACGCAATAACTCATTCGTATACTGAACTATTACCATTTTTTCAATATTATTATCTAAACGCCCAATTAAATCTGTTAACCTTCTTCTTTAATCAATCCAAAACTAAATCCTTCAGCTTTACTTAAGTCAACCTCCTTCTCCCATTCCTCCGTTTCCCAAGCGTTTACGTGCGACGTGTAGAACCGCATAATATCACGTTATTTAGACTATCTTTGCAAATATCTACTATATTTAATACAAAACATAAGATTGAGAGGGTAGATGTAATGCAAAAGAAAGAGGCAGTAAGACGTAAAAGAAATAGAACGAAGGTCGTTGGTGCACAGAAGGTACTGGAGTCGATGGCCTGCGATCCTATTGCCGGTATGGCCGTGATAGCAAGCGATACAGACGTCGACGTGTCGCTCAGGGCAAAGCTCTTGATGGAGCTTGCACAGTATGTCTACCCAAAACGAAAGAGCGATCAAGCAGAGGAATCAACAGATAAAACAACGTACGAGGAGCGCCTCAAACGTATCCGTGCCTTAGCTGATGAGAGTCGTGCGGATGAGTAAGATAAGTTCACCACCTATCCTAACCCATCCCGCAAAGAGCGGGCGACGCTATAAAGATGTTGAGGTGATAGAGCAAGAACTCTGTTCTGATTTTAGCATCTATGCCGCTTCATGTCTGAAGGTACAGAGCGTTGACGGTCAGCTTGTGCCATTTTCACTCAACGAGATACAGCACGTGTTAGAACAGATTATCTGCGACATAAGGGCTCAGGGCAGACTCGTAAGACTGATCATACTCAAGGCCAGACGCGAGGGGGTTAGTACGTGGGCTGCTGGCAGGTTCTTCTGGAAGACCACCACTGACTTTAACAGATACGGTGTGCTCATCACCCACGAGCATGAGGCCACGGAGTTTATCTTCAACATGACAAGACGGTTTCAAAGACACGTTCCAGAGGATTTTAAGCCAGCTCAGTTGCACAACAATAAGAAAGAGATAGAGTTTAACAGGGCCGCCGGCATGGGGCTTGACGGCGCTATCAGGGTAGGAACGGCTGGTAAAACTGATTTTGGCAGCGGACAACTGATCCACTACCTGCATCTCTCGGAGGTGGCCAAATGGCCGCAGCACAACGCCACTGACCTTTTGACTTCCATATTACAGTGCGTCCCTGACCATATAGATACAGAGATCATCTTTGAGAGCACTGCCAAGGGGCCAGCCGGAGAGTTCTACGAACGCTTCTTTGGCGCCAGGTACATCTATGAACTGTACAGGGAGACAAACGGCAGGCCGGCATTTAAAAGCCGTATCAACGAACGGTCAAGACCCAATAACGTCTACAACGCAATCTTTATCCCGTGGTTCGTATTTGACAGCTACAGGGTACCCCCTCTTTCATCCAATACACAAGGGGTGGATGATGTGGCAGCGATTGAACTTACAGATGAGGAACGATCAATGAAGGAGTCTTACGAGCTTGACGACGCACAGATCCTGTGGCGTAGACAGGCGATTGAAAACCGCTGTAAGGGAGACCTGCTCACATTTAAGCAGGAGTATCCATCTAACGCCATAGAGGCTTTTGTTACAACGTCTACATCTGTCTTTAACACTCAAAAGATTATAGACCTGATGGCTGAGGCCAAAGAGCCTGTCTACAGATACGAGTGTGAGTTAGCCACTGGTGTATGGCGGCTGGTCAAAGAAGGCAGTCTGCGCGTGTGGGAAGAGGCGGACAAAAACAGGCACTACCTGATCAGCGCCGACGTATCAGAGGGGCTTGAGGGTGGTGATTACTCCTGCGCCGAGGTCATCGAACGGTCTACCTCAAAGCAGGTGGCCGAGTGGCACGGACTTATTGAACCGGATCTGTTCGGTCTGCTGTTGACACACCTTGGCAAACGTTACAACATGGCATGGCTGATACCGGAGCGAAACAACCACGGTCTTACGACCATCACCAAGATTGTAGAACTCAACTATCCAAGGATATACACAGAGATGGTGCTAACTCCTCCTATTAAGCCGAGAAAACGTCTTGGCTGGCTCAGTACAAGAACCAATAAGGAGCTTATCATCAACAACCTCATTGCCGAGATAAGGGATGACTCACACGGCATCGTCAGCAGGGAGCTCTTTGAGGAGATGATGACCTTTGTAAAGACTCAAAGTGGTCAATACACGGCAGAAAACGGTATGCACGACGACAGGGTTATGGCCATCGCTATTGGTAAGTTTGTCAGGGCAAAACTGCCCCCCATTACGCAATCCAGCCTTAGCCTGTCAATATCCATAGAGGCATGGACATGAATTTAATAGCTGTGATCAGCCCACTTGACCCCGTAAGAATATTATGCGTATTGGATTTAATCAAAACTCTATAGAAGGAGGAGTTAATGAGTAACCTCACTGCTTACATAAGAGACTGTTGGGAGGCGGCCAAGACGGCAAAATCGCCTATAACGGCTCAGATGCAAAGGTCTCTCAGGCAGCGTAACGGCATCTACGACGCAGGCAAGCTGCAATCTATAAGGAGGATGGGAGGGGCAGAACAATACATGCTTGTTACAAAGAGCAAGTGCCGAGATGCTGAGGCCTGGCTTAAGGACATCCTCATACAGCCTGGTCTTAGGCCGTGGGATTTAACACCAGCGTCTGGTACCCTGCCTGTGGGTACGGATGAAGAGGTTGATAGCATCTTTGAGACCGTAGATAGGATGAAAGACAGGATTAATGACCAGTTTATAGTTGGCGGCTGGTACAGAGCCTTTGAGGAGTTCCTCTACGACGTAGTGACGTTTAAGGCGGGCTTTATAAAGGGACCAATCTTGAGAAAGGAGCGCCTCAGGAGACGGGTTCTAAAGGCCAATAAATGGGCGACGGTCATTGAGGAGCTTATATTGCCGGAATATGAGAGACGCTCTCCGTTTGACATCTTCCCCAGCCCCGACAGCACGGGGATTGACGATGGTTACCTCATTGATCTTATAAGGCTGCGACCCTCACACCTTATAGACCTCATAGGAGTGCCTGGTTTTAACGAAGGGGCGATAAGACAGGCGCTCTTTGAGCTAAAGGAAGGTGCACTCAAGGGCAATACTGACGTTGACTCAGCGCCAACTGTCCTAAGCGCTGCAGGTTCGTATCGTACACCGGAGGGTAAACTAACGCTCTTGGAGTTCTGGGGGGACGTTGAGGGCTGGATGCTCAAGGACTATCTACACGTGGAAGATGATAAGGTGTACCCGGTGTGTGTGTGGGTTGTCGGGGAGCACGTAATAAAGGCAATGAGTAACCCTGACCCGATGGGGCTTAAACCGTACTCAAAGGTGTCCTTTGAGGAGGTGCCAGGGCAGTTCTGGGGGTTAGGGCTAGCCGAGATGCTTGATGGCGTGCAGAGCGCCTGTAACGCTATTGGCAGGGCCATCGTAAACAATGCAGGGTTTGCTTCTGGTCCTCAGGTAGAGCGCAACGTGGAAAGGGTGCTACCAGGTGAGAGCAAGGATATGTGGCCGTGGAAGGTGTGGGATGTTACAGATGCACAGATGTCGTCAACGGCTGCTATAAGGTTTTATCAACCACCAATGGTCGTGGACAAGCTCATGCAAGTGTATGAATTCTTTTTGAGGCGGGCACAGGAACATTCTGGTATCCCAAGTTACGTTAACAGCAGCAGCATGGACTCGGCAGCCAACACCAATGCCTCGGCTCTGTCGATGTCAATGACGCAGGCGGCACGAGGTGTCAAAAGCGTTATTAAGAACATAGACCTGCGCATCATTGCCCCGTCTGTAGAGCGACAGTACTACTTTAACATTCAGTACGGATGGGTTGACACCCACAGCATAACAGTATCGGATGTCTCAACGATTCCCGACGTAAAGGTGGTTGCAAAGGGGAGCTCTTCACTCATAGCAAAGGAGCAGCAGGCCATCAGACGAAGCGAATTTCTACGCACAACGAATAACCCCGTGGACATGGCCATTATCGGTGCAGAAGGCAGAAGACACCTGCTCAAAGAGGTCGCCAGGGCACTGGAGATAGATGTAGAAAAGGTTATTCCAGACACCCCGGCAGCATCACAACGCTTGTCATCTGCAGCTGCTACTACACCATTACCAAAAGTCAGTACAAAGATCTCGACAACAGATTTAGAAAATAGGAGACTAAACCCCTCCGGTGATCCAAGTGGAGACTTCAACCTCTTTACAAATTCGGCTGATAACTCTGTCCAAGGACAAGGCAGCGTAGAAGGAGAATAACCATGTTAAGGGCTACACAAGAGGTGTTAAAGGCATTGGCTGTCTTGAGGGTAAATCCTCAGTGGCAGTGGGTAACTAAATGGTTTGAGGTTCAACTTGTAGAACAATCCCTACAGAACAACTCTCAGCGCGATGATGTGCTTCTGAGAATGGGTCAAGGACGTGCCCTTATTCTCAAAGAACTTATAACGCTCTTTAATTGTCCTGTGGATGAGCGCATCTGCCAGTTACAAAACCAAGAAATGAATCAAGGGGTAGACAACCCCAACGGAAAGGAAGGAGGATTTTGAGATGAACAAGAAAGTCTTGGTGTTGATAGCAATGATGCTATCAACATGTATCTGTGTGATGACTGCATCTGCCGATACCTTTGAACTCTTAAAGGGGGCCACCACAACAGGACCCGGTAGGGTCAACAACGTTTCCTACGGAGAGTTTCGTACATGGAGCTGTGACGTCTTAGTGTCCGACAACGCAACAACGGCGGTGTCAGTGCGTATTGAGGGCAATCAGGGGGGGAGTATATTTGCCCCCTCTGGTATGGCGCAATATTCACTTACCAGCGCTGAGTTGGCTGTAGGGATTGGTTCCTTTTCTATCACGGATATGCCTGTAAATACAATTAGGGCAAACCTGTTGACCCTAACAGGGGGAAATGCACCAGCCGTAACGGTGCGATGTACGGGGGTCAAGTGATGAGAGGCAGGGCCAGTTCACTATCAACAACGTTATTTGTACTAGCTGCAATTGTTTCTGCTTTGATGTTTGCTGCGTTGCCTGTATCAGCATGGCAGAAGTACTCCCCTGCAGCTCAGGGGCAGACAACATTAAGCGCCTTGACTGATATCACCGTAACCGCCCCATCGGACAATCAGACGCTTCAGTACAATGCGGCTAGCGGCAAGTGGATAAACGTTACACCGGTTTCTGGTGGCGGTGCGGGGTATACTGATGCACAGGCCAGGGCAGCGATGAGTTGCAGCGTTGCGGGGCTTACGTACAACAGCGCAACGGGCATCACGAGCTTGACAAGTGGCTACGTCATCCCGACGGCTTCAGAGGAGACGAACTGGAACACTGCATACAGCCATATTGGTTTGATAAACAATCCTCACAGTGTGACCAAGACTCAAGTAGGTCTCGGCAGCGTCGAAAACACGGCATTGAGTACATGGACTGGCAGCGGCAATATCACTACCGTAGGGCCATTGAGCAATCTGACGGTTGGTTCAACCATAAAACTTGGTACAACCGATGCCTACAGCAGAGGACAGATATGGAACTATATGCCAAACAGCGTCTTAAGGCTTGGCTCGTTACAGCCCGATGGTGATCCCACTGGCAATATTACCTCTGAGGGCATTATTGTCTACAACACAAAAGATGGCGCTGCTATGACAAGCGTTGCCAACGGAGATGCCTTTAATAATTATGGTTATGCCAGGATTAAAGGCAATAGATTTGGTCTCTACTCTGTGGACACATCAGGGTTGAACGACTACTATTTCAGGGTAGACCCGACGAGTTTATATCTCAGGAAAGATAACGGGAGTAAATCCTTTGAGGTGATGCGTGCAACGGGTGTCTTAACGGGAGCAACATGGCAAGGCAGCGCCATTGGAGATAGCTATATATCCTCGGCGGCTAACTGGAACACGGCATATAGCCATAGCAGTGCAACGGGTAACCCTCACTCTGCTGCGCTTGATAACCTGACCAACATCAACATAAGCTCGCCATCAAACG
>PEAB01000156.1 GCA_002753395.1 Nitrospirae bacterium MYbinv3
AACTTAAGGTTAGCGACCAACGGGAGCGGAGGTTACAATCTACAGCCTTATCCTTTATAGGCTTTCCCTCGAAAACAATAGAGATTAAAGGCAACATGACAAGGTTTACCATTTCTCTATTCCCTACCGTTCAGAGGTGGGGTTGTTAATCTTACCCACTCAAAGTTGGCAAGAGCCAAAAAGGTGATAAGATAAATCTTTTAGAATATCTGCATAAATATGGAACACTTGACACAGTGATGTATCTTGGAGCTAATGTAAGACTTCCTGTCCGTATCGTAGCTATTCCTATACCACAAAAAGTAGCTAATGAAAGAAGGAGAAAACTTAAACAGAGTAGAGATAAAAGACTAAATACAAGCATAGAGCAATTAGCGCTATTGGATTGGGAAGTTTTTATAACTAACGTGCCGATTTATGTGTGGAACACAAACACTGTTGCAAGTGTATATGGTATTCGCTGGCGAATTGAAATCATCTTTAAGGCGTGGAAGAGTCACTTTAATTTCACCGTTATGACAGATTCCTCCAGATACCATATTGAAAGTCTCATTTACGCTAGACTTATCTTAGTAATATTATTTCAAAGCTTTTTTCAACAAATACACAGTTATATCTTGAACAAGACAGGAAAACATCTCAGTTTACTGAAAGCAGCACAATCCATTTGTTTATACATTTTTGCTATGAGCTTGGTTAGATATTCAGACGAGCTTCTCGATTTAATCATACAACAATTCATTAAACACTGTTGTTATGAGAAACGAAAAAATAGAGCCAACTATATGTAAACTCTGGAGGCATTATCCTTAAGTTGACGCATATGTGCGAAAGCAGGAATGACATTTTCAGTTATTGGATGTCAAGGTCAAAATCTTTTTGCAGACTCCATTTAGTTTAGTATAAAGAGGATACACCATTTACTGTCATTGCCGCGTAAGGGGAGAGCGCTCCCCTTGCTTTCTTTAGAACTTGAAGTATATGATGAAGATCCCGATGAATGACAAGACGACCATCAATATTAGCAGGGGGCTGACGTGGTCGGTTTTTCTTCTGCTTCTAAGTCCACTTATTATTAAACCAATAGCAGAGAGAGAAAGCACGATAGTTGCCGCAATAAACGCCTTTTTCACCATCGTGATATCCCATGAGTAACGGGGTGTATGAAATTCACCCTGAGGATCGAAGATAGAAGGTTGTTCGGGCATTGCAAAGTACATATATACCCAGATCTGAAAGAGCAACAGCCAGCCTATACCTATAATCCATGTTATGGCTTTTTTGACAGCGTCTGGACCTTTTCGTCTGTCAGTTCTTCTTTCTGATTTTCTATCAATTATCATAACAAACCACCTCCATGTTTAAATGGAATTAGTATTCGATTAGTGTTTGAGAGTGTGTCCCCGCATTTTCAACCATCCAGATGTTGATGGTCTTATCAAAAGAGGCGGAGAAGAGGCGGTGATCCGCTAATTCTATGTCATAAATGCTGTCTGAGTGACCACTAAGAACAGTTAGTAGTTCACCGCTGTTGAAGTCCCATACCCTTATCTTCTTATCCCATGAACCGGTAAACAATAGGTGTTGAAAGGCCTTGGCGGTATAAAACCTGCCGCAGTT
This sequence comes from Nitrospirae bacterium MYbinv3, assembly GCA_002753395.1. Lineage (GTDB taxonomy): Bacteria > Nitrospirota > Thermodesulfovibrionia > Thermodesulfovibrionales > Magnetobacteriaceae > Magnetobacterium. Next base: position 1,621 of record PEAB01000156.1, read on the forward strand.
GCCTTTTATGGCTTTTAACAGAGCTCCGGTCTTTATGTCCCAAATCCTCACGGTATCGTCCCATGAGGCCGATATGATCCGGTCCCCTGAGACACTGACCGACCATACGTTATCCATATGTCCTTCAAGTACCATTTGCAGCTCACACGTTTTAAGGTTCCATACCTTGATGGTCTTGTCCTCCGAGCCGGTAACTATTCTGTCTCCGGCAACGGCAACTGACCATATGCTGCCATCATGAGCGTTTATAGTCTTTAACAGATCACCTGTATCCAGCCTCCATATCTTTATTGTTTTGTCTTCTGAGCCTGATACTATGAATCCCCCTCCGATGGCAACAGAGGTAACCCAGCTTGCATGTCCTCGCAGCGTTCTGAAGATCGTGTTCTCATCCAGATCCCATATTACAAGAGTGCTGTCCTCGGAGGCTGAAACAAGTTTTCTTCCAGAAAGAGCCAGGTCCGATACACCGTCTGAATGCCCTAAAAACGTGTATACGTGACTTCCTGTGCCGATATCCCAGATCATCACAGACTTATCGTCAGAGCCAGAGTACATCCGTGTTGTCCCTACCGCAATGCAATTAACAGGTCCATTGTGAGTCTCCAGCGTCTTGATTGGGGTGTATTCGACAGAAGTAATTAGCTTCCTCACCCTGCGTATCTTTGGATCATTGATATATATACCATTAGGATACTTGTTAACATACTCTTTACAACCTGTTATCGTGTCACATTGAGCATAGAGGAAGTCCTCAAGCCTCTTTTTTATTTCCTTTGCATACCTGCCTGCCGGGTAACGCTTTAAGTACTCAATACAACCTGGTTTCTCGCCACAGGTGGCAAAGTATTTATCCTCTATTGCAATCTTTGCCTCTTTAACGTAAGCACCCTCTGGGAACATATCCAGGTACGACTGAAACTCCGACATCTCACCGCTTTCAGTTGCTTTATTCCAGTAGAATACCTCGGTGTATCTCCTTTCTAATTTTACATCTATTGTCCTTTCTGACCCGCGCGCAAGATTAAACACATCCTCATGTATATAAAAGCTGCCGTCGTTTAACATCTTTCTGATTACCAGCTTGTGTTGTCCAGGCATCACCTTCGTCTCAACAGGCACGTCTCCAATCACGTAATCGTCTAGCATAACCTCGGCATCGAGTTGATCACACAGTATTCTCAAGTTTGCCCTCTGTTTGAAATAAAAAACAAACTCTAATACTATGGCCACCATCCCTACTAATATAATCACAATAGCTACCGTGCTCATAACATCTGGTCCTTGCATCCCTCACCCCTTAAAAAGAACGCATACACACTTGTTATACCGTCTATTTTTATTATAACATACATGAAAACTCTAAAACGCCTTAATTACCTTCCACTAACAGATCGAGCAATATTTCGTACCTCTTTTAACATGGTGATACGTTCTTCATTCGTTATATATGGGACAGCACAAAAATATTTGTGGTCGACAATCTCCATTGCACAGAACTTATATATGCCATCATCTATAGTCTGAGTCAGGCTCTTAAGCATACCAATCTTGCCATAAGTCTCTCTGTCTGTTCCTGTGGTGTTGATTATTATTGCTTTTTTATCCTGTAACAATCCCTTGACACCGTGTTCATCTATAAGATACGCAAACCCGAATGTAAAAACCCTATCAATGTATCCTTTCATTAGCGCAGGCATACCAGTCCACCATATCGGATGTATGAAGGTTATGACCTCTGCCCACCGTATGTGATCCTGTTCGGCCTTTACGTCGTCTAACACCGTACCGTTTTGTATCTTTTCAAAATCAGAGGCTGTCAGTACCGGATAGAAGCCAATCTCATACAGGTCTCTTACTCTGACCTCCTGTCCATTACCCTCGAGTTCCTCTACGAATGCCTCCTTAATGGCATGATTAAAACTCTTTGGATTTGGATGCGTATATGTAACTAAGTGCTTCATCTATAAAGACCTCCATTCCATAGATTCAAGTAATGTAATATAACACAAAACTTAAAATTTTAACCAGACAATTTCAATGGAGGGGTTCAGAAAATATCTTGCTAAAAAAACTGTGGTAGTCCTGCTGAGGTAGTGATATTCAACCCCCCTCCCTTTATGTGAGGGGTTAGGGGAGGGTGTTAAGTTTACTGTCACCACTACTTGTGCTGGACTACCAAAAACTGTGACGATATATGAAGAAGGAGACAATATTACCGTAAACTTGCCGTTAACTTAATAATAATGTGTGCCTGCTACATCACAGAAATATTTTCAGGAAGAAAAACAGTAATTCTCATTGAAGAGTGGAGATATATCTTTGTGGGGTTCAATTGGCAAAGGGGTGACTGTATGGATTGAGAGCAAGAGAAAACTACGCAGCATTCTCCCTAAAAAT
>PEAB01000157.1 GCA_002753395.1 Nitrospirae bacterium MYbinv3
TCTATATGGCATAAATGCTATAAACAAGGTTATATCATAGCCTTTCAGAGACGTATAATCTATTATTACGTACCTATTCCTTACTATCTTTGGTATCGTCTCTATAAATGCCCTGGAAAAGTCTTTCTGACTTATGTGCACCTTATGAAAAAATCTCCAGACCCTATTCACTCTCGATTGTTTTTGACCTTCCACAGGCAAGTATAAAGCGATCTGTCTCATTGTCGGTTTCTTACTCAATAATAATCCATACGCTATGTTCACTATAACCTTTGCTAAGCACCTGCCTAGGTTGTTTAACTATAGTATCTTTATATAATATTCTAGCATCTGCTTATTACCTCCCTTTATTTATTTGTATCTACTTATATTTTACTCCACTCCTCATTTTTTTGATTACACTTCAGAGTTTGGGATCTTGACAAAAGTTTCAGAAACATGTATATTTAATTATGTTGAAAAAATTAGTGAAATCAATGTTGCTGTTTTTAATCCTGCCAGCGTATTTATACGCTGCTGAAACAATCGGTAATATTAAAACTATTGAGGGTAAGGCAGTAGTTATACGTGGAGAAAATAGCATACCTGCTAAAATAGGGGTTAAAATATTTCAGAATGACATCCTTGAGACAGGAAGTGATGGCGCTGTAGGTGTTATATTTCGGGATGACACACGGCTTTCACTTGGTCCTAACAGCAAGATCGTTTTTGACGAGTTTGTGTTTTCGCCAAGAGAGAATAGATACGCGCTTGTTACGAGGATGACAAAAGGTACGGCAACCTGCGCTACCGGTATGATCGGAAAGCTCTCACCCAAGACCGTCAAGTTTGAAACACCGCTTGCGACGCTTGGGATAAGAGGCACTAAATTTGCCGTCCAAGTGGAGGAATGAGGCTGCAGGAATGAGAATATCTAAAGCCATTAATACGACGTTACATTTATTAATCGTCATGGCCGTTTTTGCCTCATGTACGAAAGAAGTAAAAGAGGTAAAGGTCGAAGAAATAAAACCTGTAAAGGAGAAGGCCATCTTTGTATTATTACCTGAAGATGGTAGAGTCGGCATCATAGAAGTAACCAACCAAAAGGGTGCTGTGGTAATAGACAAGACTAACCACTACACAGGCGTGATCGATACGGATACAGCACCTAGGACGCCTGAAGAGATGGAACAGCAAAAGGTGCAAGAGATTTTTGGCCGGGCCTTAGGTGCAATACCCAAAGCACCTGAGAAGTTCATGCTGCACTTTAAACATGACTCCGTAGAGTTGACGAAAGAATCTGAAAAGCTATTGCCAACCGTGTTAGAGGCTATACGCAGACTGAATGCTGTGGATGTAAGCGTGATTGGGCACACTGATACGGCCGGCTCAAAAGAGTACAATTATAAACTCTCCTTAAAACGTGCACAGCGTGTTAGTAAGTATCTGACTGAAAATGGAGTGGATCCCAATAACCTTGAGATAGAGTCACATGGTAAGGACAACCCGCTGGTACCAACAGCGGACAACGTTGATGAGCCGCGCAATCGCCGTGTAGAAGTTACCATACGTTAAGTTAGCCTTCGCTAATGTGGAAGTCTTCAATAGGCAAAGATAATTTGCCTATGTTGTTTGTTGGTATAGGTTTTACACTCATATGCACCCTAACACTCATACATCCTCCCATCTTTCTGAATTTTCTAAACAATAAAATCTATGATATCGTTCTGATGTCAGTACATTCAAAAAAAACAAGTGGTATACCGGTTGTCATAGACATAGACGAGCAGAGCCTGTTGCAGTACGGACAGTGGCCTTGGCCGCGTTACAGAGTTGCCCTGCTGCTTGAGAGGTTAAAGTCACTTGGTGTGTCTGCTGTGGGTATCGACATACTCTTTGCAGAGCCAGACCACACGTCTCCCTCAGTTCTTAAACATGCCCTTAAGGTTGATTTAAACCTTGATATTGGCTTTACTAACATTCCTGATGCCCTAAGGGACAATGACAAGGTCTTTGCAAATACGCTCTCAAAGGGTCCTTTTATCACAGCTTACAAGTTTGTTTTTGAGGGAAAACTTAAACAAGATGATAGGTGTCTCTTACATCCTTTAAAGGTAGCCATTATTGATGCCGACGATAACGCAGGGCAGACCTACCATGAACCTAAAGGTGTGCTCTGTAATCTACAGGCGCTATCAGAGGCCACCGCCGCCTCTGGATTTTTTAACGCTAACGCTGACAGGGATGGTATATTACGCAGGGTGCCACTGGTTATGCTCTGGCAGGGAAGATACTACCCAAACCTTGCTCTTGCGACTTATCTGTACGCAATTGGAATCAATCAGGTTATTATAAAACGCAACAGGTTAGGACTTGAATCTATACACGCCGGCGATATAACAATCCCCGTAGACTCTGCAGGTAATATGCTTGTTCACTTTCGTGGTGGCCACAAGACTTTCCCCTTTTACTCAGCTGCAGACGTCATGTCGGGTAAGATTTCACGAAACGCCCTTGAGGGTAAGATCGTCCTGTTGGGCACCTCGGCTGCTGGCTTGTTGGATGTACATTCAACGCCGTTTGATCAGTACTACCCTGGTATAGAGACTCACGCAACGGTTATTGATACATTATTGATGAAGGATTTCATATCGCAGCCCGGCTGGACACCTGGCGCTGAATTTTTATTGGTTTTGGTGATTGGGCTAGTATCAACTGCACTTTTCACTTATTTGAGGGTTTTAATGAGTATACCCATTTTGATATCTGTGTCATTGGCGTTATGGTTTGGTACACAGAGGCTTATGGTTACCAACGGATATTATTTTTCACCACTTATGCCTTTCTTGACGTTGAGTAATATCTTTGTTATCCTGACAATTATAAGATTCAGAAAAGAGGAGTCCAGAAGGCATTTTCTTCATTCAGCGTTTTCCAAGTACGTCTCTGGCACCGTAGTTGATGAACTGGTCAGAAATCCGCAACGGCTAACGCTTCAGGGAGAGGAAAGGATAGTCTCCATACTCTTTTGTGACATACGTGACTTCACTTCCATAAGTGAGATGATGACACCCACAGATGTTGCCACTCTCCTGAAGGAGTATTTTACGCCAATGACAAGGATTATTAGGAACAACAGCGGCACTCTGGATAAGTTTATTGGTGATGCAGTGATGTCATTTTGGAATGCCCCTGTGGATGTCGACAATCATGAGGCGTGCGCCGTGTCAGCAGCGTTAGAGATGCTGAGCGAGCTTAAGAGGCTAAACGTTGGATTTAAGAAAAGTTTTGGTTCAGAGCTGCGCATTGGTATTGGCTTACATAGCGGAGTGGCTATGGTAGGCAATATGGGTTCACACGACCTGTTTAACTATACGATCATCGGCGACAACGTAAACCTCACCTCGCGCATCGAGAGCCTGACAAAGACCTACGGTCTGAGCCTTTTGGTAAGCAACACTATACAGAAAAAGCTTCATGTACAAACGAACAAACATTGGAAGTTTGTCGAAATCGACAGGGTCAGGGTCAAAGGCAAGCAACAACCGGTAACTTTGTACACCATATACTCAGTTGAACAACTTAACGAGTACGAAAAGGAGATCACCTTGTTTAACGAGGCACTCAATCTGTATTACGCTTTAGACTTTATTGAAGCAGAAGCGTTATTTTCAGCTCTTCTGGCGGAGTATCGCCAAGCAATCTTGTACGATCTTTACAAAAAGCGCTGCGACTTCTTCATGGTACATTCACCAGAGCAGACATGGGATAGGGTCTTTACCCATGAGATTAAGTAAACACTGGGATTGTCTGAACTAGGATTACACAGATTAAAGGATTTACAGGAAAAAGATGTATTCTCTTAAAAAAACATGGTAAATTTATTTTCATGATTTCAAAACATGGATTCCCACTTTCGTGGGAATGACAGTAATAGGCGTTTTCCAAGTATGTCATTCCACAGCCTGCCCCTGGCTTGAACAGGGGTAAGCAGGAATCCAGAAATCTTAAAAGCATAATT
>PEAB01000158.1 GCA_002753395.1 Nitrospirae bacterium MYbinv3
TCTCTTAACATGATGCTCTCCTTATCGATTTAAGTTTGGGAAACTTATTTTATCATAAGGAGAGCTAAAACTTCTTTCGTTTAGGAGTTTTGCAAGAGGCTCTTTAGATTATAATTAGTAAACAATAAAAAGATGTCATTCAAATGAGGGGACCAGTCCCCTTGACCCCATTATAATACAACATCTTACATTCTGAAACATAATATACCTCTTTGAATGCAACTTAGTATAACGTATATTTTTTATATTTTATGGTAACTATGCTTTTACGCTTTCTGGATTCCTGCTTACCCATGTTCAAGCCAGGGGCAGGCTGTGGAATGACATATTTGGAAAACGCTAATTACTGTCATTCCCACGAAAGTTGGAATCCATAGTCTTGAAACCATGAATTTTTTTACCCTGCTTTTTAAAGAGGATACTAACTAACTTAGATTTGGAGTAATGTTGTCTCTGCTTGATTTTTACTTTACACAAGGAACACCTGTGTGGTACACTTAAGTCACATGAAAACAGACAACGACCATACGCCTAAGAAGTTTCACGGGGCAAACAGCAGGCTCAGTGTCCTGCGCACTGCCCCTATGTACAGCGAAAAACAGAAGAACTTTACGGAACTCATACCACACCCCATTATCCAACAGGTCTCTATCATGTGGGCGTTCCTTGAGAGCTATCTGAAAAAGACAGCCGACGTTTTTAGACTCTACCCTGAGACACGTATCATACTGGAGCAGTGCATTGCCAACCTTAAGGACTCGTTTAAACTGCAATCGGAGGGTAAAACGGTTGATGCAGAGATCGTTGGGACGCACCACATCATCGTCAAGTACCTCGTCCGCCACTCCCTCATTAATGATACGCTTAACCAAAAAGAACGTGAAGAGCTTTTCTTCAACCTCCAAAAGGTAAGGGCGCAGCTGTCAAACGCCTACGGCACAACACCAGCCGTCATAGCTGTCGACAAGACCGACAGATACGTTGTTGATCTGATGTTCATGCTGGCTGAGAGCGTAACAAAGGCCATCTCTGATATGTCTGATAAATCATGGATGGAGTGTAACACTACCCTAGTGGCAGTGCTAAACGTCTACCGCAACCGGCTCAGTAATCTGTTAGAGAGATTCCACGTGTTTATCAATTCGGCGGAGTTAGGCGGTGCAACAACACCATCCTTCCACGCCCACGCCATGTCACAGAGGAAAGAGAGCGGGATAGCTATCCTGCCCGACGAAAACAAAGATGACGAAACAATCCTGACCAAAAGGCACTTTGAACGCCTAGGTCCTAAACCACTCGATGGCCAATACATAAGAGAGGTTCTTGAGGAGATAGCGCTTGAAAACTTTCTGACCATCGTTGAGATAGTGAACAAGAAATTCAACCCCAACAGTGACTTATTAAATCTAAAGGACAACACCAATGACCATGGAGTTCAGGAATGTATAATAGTGGTTGGTCAGGACAATAAAAAAGATGTAATGCTTAAATTCCTAAGCCTAATAAATAGTATAAGTAACAAAATAACAGACGCATCAGCCTATAATTTTAAAGAGTTTCTAAATGACTTGGATACACAAGGTATCGTTGAAACGATAGAGAGACTGGCAGAGGATTTCGATGAAGACTCCACATCCAAGGGTAAATCTCCAAGAAAGAGGATTCTAAACTTCTGTCTCTTTATGAAAGACATAAGGGTCAAGATAAGATACTGGAACTGCTTTTCAAATAATCTAAAGCTATCGCCAGCACCTGATATATTTGCTGCTTCTATTATGAGAAAGATAAAGATCCGCGGCATCGAGGAAAAAATAAAGGCCATAATCAATGAGACCATTCCAGATGGTATGAAGATAGATGTTGAGCTGACAGATTACTTCTACTTCAGTGAGACAGAACACGTCATACCAGCCTTTACATTTGTGGCCGAACCACACGTGTGGTCACTTTACGGCAAGCCAGTCCTTGAGGCTGCCGAGGAGGCCTTAAACAGCCATTGGGAGAAGATCTACTATATAACAGAGGCATATGTGCGTTTCATGGGTGACAAGGGCGTGGAGGCCGAGATCATCCAAAAGTTAGACGAGCTCATCGGTATATCTAGCGTCCTCCAGGAGATGGCGCGTAACAAGATACCATTTGAAAGTAACCCTAACAGCCTGTTATACGCAGGTTTGCGCTATCCACTTCAACAAGTTGGAGGAGAGACCGTTAAGGTTGATATATCTGAGACAACCTATAATTACTTGAGATACTTTGCCAAGTGCTTTGCCTATGCGAGAAGGAAGAAGATACTGCTTTTGCCTGGTCTGTGTCCAAGGGCTACTATCATCGATCTTAAAGAGATCGGCGGGGTGCTCAAACAGGTCGTACAGGTGTCTCCTATCTCCGTTTATATGCCCATAATGAGCTTAAGGCAGTTCGAGAGGCGCTTTGGTCCATACGTTTTATTAAAGGAGGCCAATGCACGCTTTGAGCTTATAGGGGAGGGTGATGATAAATTTGTGATCCAGAAGATGGGAGGAGAGTGTCGCACCAAGGGACGCCCAGTGTTTCACAGAGACAAGAAGGAACAGCTTAAGAGCAGACCACGCATCAATGAAGAACCACTTGTGGAGGCCATAAGCGAGACTATCAAGCAGTACGTCTTTACCAAAGAGAATCTTGGGAACTCTGCTCTGTTGTATTTTCAACACTACATGAGAGAATACGTAACGAGGGAGTACGGCGGCGAACCTGATATAACGTGGAAAAAGGTAGCAGAGATACTCTTTCACTGCTCTGAGGGGGTCTATAGCCTTGACACCCGTGTAAACATAGAGAAAGTCTTGCAGGAGGCATTTGCTGCAAGCCTACATGCCAAGATGGAGATGGCAAAGGCACACAAACTTATGTGTATCATAAAAGAGGCCAGAGAAGACGCCATTAAAAAGATGACCATTGCCGAACAAAGAGGCACCAAACTGAAAAAGCAGATCGAGGAAGGCGACTTTATGGCTACATACGAGCTTGTGATGGGGCTTATACAGAAGTGTAAGAAGGATGAACGTTTTATACCGCTTTTAAATAGTCTTGACCTGCCAAGGAACGAAAAGACGCACGAGCACATACTTTATGTATTCTGCATCCGGTTAGTGGAACGTTACGAATTGCTCAAGGGCGGGATGACAAAGGTGTTGCGCAACGAACTTTTGCGCAACAACTTAAACACGGTTTCATTCTTCAAGCTCGCCGAGGTTATAGTGGAGGAGGCCTTCAGTAAGGTCAAGACCAGGTTTATAGAGGAGATATCAAAACACACTAAAGACCTTGAAAGTCATATGCGGGATGTTGCAAATTCTGAATATCTTATGGTAGAACTCATATCAAGGGTAATCTACAAGTATATTAGCGAGTCGCCAAAACGTCGTCAGGAATATTATACGGCTATTAAATACTATTACGAGGATCACCCATTTTTTACAGAGCTTCAGCGCCACATAGCTGATGAACTCAGGCGTAAGAGCTTCCAGACAGAAGAACATTGGAAGGCCTTAGGCGCTGATCCCGCTCAGGGGCATTTGGGTTTGATAGAGAAGTGTGTCATACCTGCGGCCAAGATAGGGTATTGCCTGATTAATTGCGAAAAATACGGCGACCCTATGAGCGACATTATGACAATTATTGAAAGCAACCTGGTCGCATATGCAAAAAACGATGCTATAGAACAAATTTCTACCTCATACTGTCTTACTTATTAATATGCAACACATGGTTTTTAGCTCAATTGCAATACTAAGCCCTTTGACGCCATTATATATTCCTCATCCTATGATTTTCTGGTAGTCCTGCACAAGTAGTGGTAACAGTAAACTTAACACCCTCCCCTCACCCCTAATGCTGTTGACTTAAGGTTGTGAAGATGAAAAAAGGAGGGCTTTGCCCTCCCTTAGACCCTCCCACAAGGGAACTTGTTCCCTTGACCCTGTAAATGTCAGGAGTGGTTGCTTAA
>PEAB01000030.1 GCA_002753395.1 Nitrospirae bacterium MYbinv3
TCTCTTAACATGATGCTCTCCTTATCGATTTAAGTTTGGGAAACTTATTTTATCATAAGGAGAGCTAAAACTTCTTTCGTTTAGGAGTTTTGCAAGAGGCTCAGATATTTGACTTTAACACTGACACAGGTTCTGCTACCGCCATAAATTCTTTTGGTGGAAGTGGCTCTACCACCGGCATGTTGAATGCCCCCCACGGTGTGGCTGTAGACAACGTCGGCAACATATACGTGGCAGATACTGATAATCACCGCATCCAAAAGTTTGACTCAAGCGGTAATTTTATCAGCTATTGGAATAACTCCGGTGTGGGTACGTCGTCAAAGGCACTAGGGGTGTTGAGCCTTAATGCCCTCAATCAGGCCAATGACTTTTTCTCCCCTGATGGAATAACGATAGACAGCTCTGGAAAGACACCTTTCGTATATGTAACTGACCTCTACAGCAACCAGATCATCAAATATGACACAGGAGGCAAGGTTGTAACCCGTTGGGGTGGTAGTGGCAACGAGGATGGCATGTTTAGCCAACCCAGCTCGATAGCAGTGGATAATCAGGGCTACGTTTACGTAACGGACGCACAAAACAATACTATACAGAAGTTTACCGGGAAGGGCGAGTTCATTTCGTCCCAGTTCATATCATCAGGGAATGAGAGCGGCACAGCCGACGCAAAGTTTGACCGACCAAGCGGTTTGGCAATAGATGCCTCTGTGTCCCTGTTTGTAGCCGAGGCAAGTGCCAGCCGCATCCAGAAGTTTACAAAGGCCCTCGGAGATACAAAACCTGCGGCAATGAAGGCGCTGCAGACAGGCGATTTTAACGGCGACGGCAAGAGCGACATCCTCTGGCAAAACTCCACTACTGGTGACATAGTTGTATGGTTGATGGATGGAACTTCTATAAGCGCTGGCGGCTATCTGTCTAAAGGAGTACCAAGCAGCTGGCAAATAGTAGGCATAGGCGACCTCGACGGCGACGGCAGGAGCGATATCGTATGGCAGAATACCACCACTGGTGATGTCTTTGCATGGCTGATGAACGGGACTACGATAGCTACAGGCGCATATTTAGTCAAAGGTGTACCGAGCCAGTGGCAGGTTCTGACTATTGGCGACCTTAACGGCGACGGTAAGAGCGATATAGTGTGGCAAAACACCACAACCGGCGACGTATTTGCATGGCTGATGAATGGAACGTCGATAGTTACAGGCAATTATTTGGCTAAAGCCATACCGAACTTCTGGCAGGCTGTAGGTATGGGTGACCTTGACGGTGACGGCAAGAGTGACATCGTGTGGCAGAACACCACTACAGGCGACGTATTTGCGTGGCTGATGGATGGGATAACAATAGCTACAGGCAATTATATAGCCAAAGGGATGTCGAAAGACTGGCGGATCGCAGGTATAGGAGACCTTAACGGCGACACAAAGATAAATGGCCCTGCCAAGAGCGATATAGTGTTGCAAAACTCTACAACCGGTGGAATCGCTGTCTGGTTTATGAACGGGACAACAATAACCAAGGGCATTGGATTGGCTGCCGACATACCGAAAGAATGGCAGGTTGTAGGTATGGGAGATTTCAACAGCAACAGCAAGAGCGACGTTTTGTTGCGTAACACAACCAACGGCATGGTGTACATCTGGTTGATGGACGGTGCTAAAATATCGAGCGCAGGTTCGCCGGGCACGGCTGGGCTTGAATGGCAGATTAAATAAAGGCTAAGGGGGCGTTTTGCCCCCTCCCTTTCTCCTTCTACTCGATAAAGATGGCATACCTCAATGCAGATTAGGGCAATCGCATTAGAAAAAAACTGTCTGAACCACTATTTAACGGATTAAAGGATTATCAGGATTATGTTAAAAAAATTCATAAGCATTGCACTAAATGCAGCTATTGAGGCTGCCAGGGCAGGAGAACAGGGGCGAGGTTTTGCCGTGGTTGCCGATGAGGTTAGAAAACTAACTCAAAAAACTGCTAATTCCACTAAGAGCATAGGACAACTCAATCGTATACTGAACTATTACGAAGTGGCAATTTAGTAAGATTCGTCCCCTATCGGAGAGGCGTTATTGTCTGCATTATGCTTGTCCCTGGCACCGGTTGTGTAAGGGAGTCTGATTATAAACGTTGAGCCATTGTTTGGCTGGCTGTGTGCTACGATGTTTCCTCCGTGTCGCTTAGCAATCTTCTCGCAGATAGCTAGACCCATACCGGTGCCCTCGTACTTTTCTCTGCTGACAAGACGCTGGAAGGGTTTAAACAGCCTATCAAGATGCTTTTCATCAAAACCGATGCCATTGTCCGAGACAGTGATCTCACAAAGGCCATCATGTCCGAGGGAACTCTTTACCGTTACAACTGGAGCTACACCCTCTTTGTGGAATTTAAGCCCATTGCCAATGAGGTTCATAAATAGTTGATGCATCTGTAGCCTATCGGCGTCGATTGTTGGCAGTGCGTCCGTTTCAACCTGCCCTGAGCTCTTGATAAGACGAACCTCTAAGTCTGAGAGGACATCTTTGATAACATCGTTCAGGTCTGTGGGTGAGAAGGGCTTTGCCCTGGTACTGACCCTCGCATAGTTGAGCAGGCCGTCAATGAGATTTTGCATACGTTGTGCAGCCCCCTGCATTCGTGACAAATAGTCCCTGCCCTCAACAGGGATGGCCGAGGCGTACTTCTCACCCAATCGGTCGCCAAAGGCGATTATCTTTCTAAGAGGCTCTTGCAGGTCGTGTGAGGCCACGCTTGCAAACTCCTGCAGCTCCTCGTTACTGCGCTTTAACTCGCGGGCATAGATGGAAAGGGAATTTTTCATCTCAACCAGTTCGCTTATGTCTGCAAGGAGGGCAAAAGCTCCAGTAATTATACCGCTTGTGTCCTTTATAGCTGATACGTTTAGGCGGCAGTGAAACTCCACACCATCGTTCCTTTTAAACGAGACGTTAGCAGCCACGTTATTACCAGTTTTAAGGACCGAGACAAGGGTACCGATCAGCTCGTCATCGTCCCCTTGTTGGAGCGCAAAGGGGGTTGTTCCTTCCCCGTCCACTCCCTTACCCCCCCCAGAGGGATGTAAGATAGCCGGGGTGCGGCCGGCTGCTAAAAAGATGGGCTGCTGACCTATGATCTCGGCCTTTGTCATATTTAGCATATGGCACAGGGACTCGTTGACCTCGTTTACACGCAGATTACGGTCTATCTCGAAAAACCCCTCAGGGGTAGTGTTGATTATGTTGTGGTACTTCTCCTCCGATTTAATTAGGGCCTCTTCAATGCGCTTGCGCTGAGTCATATCGATGGACATACCGGCAAGCATCCTTCGACCAGTCTCATCCTTAAACGGAAACTTAATAACAAGCCACTGGTGTATGCCATCCTCCTGCCGGAAGGTCTCGAGCAGATCCACAGTCTTGTTAACGGCTAACACCATATCGTCGTGGGCGCGCACCTCGGCAGCCGTCTCGATCGGAAAGAGATCGAAGTCGGTCTTGCCCACAATGTCCTCAACCCTCCTGTTTGTAAAGCGCGCTATCTGCTCGTTTACGTAGACGTATCTGCCGGCATCGTCCTTAATGAAGGCTGCCATCGGCGAGTTCTTCATAAAGCTAAAGAACAGTTCTTGAGCGTGCTTTAGCTTTCTCTCCGTAAACGTCCTCTCAATTATCCCTGTAAGTGTGTTCGCTATGGTCGAGAGAAACTCCTCCTCCTGGGTATCTCTAATATGACCAGCAGCAACATACAGGTTAATTATCCCCAGTACTTTATTTCCTGAGAAGATGGGTACACAGTAATGGCCGTGCTGTGCAACGTTATCGTATCTTATATCGTGAAGCTCGTTTATTTCGCTGGTAAAGACTATCCTTTTTAGGCTGGCGGCCTTTCCGCAAACGCACTTGCCAAAGGGCAGTCTGAAGCAAGTTGCAAGCAGTTGATCGCTAAACCCGTGCGATGCAACAATCTCAAGCATCTCAGGGGTGTCTTCTCTGACCAGGAAGATGCACCCTTTGGCTTGTATAGACAGCCAGGGGATAGAGAGGATGATCTGTAATATCTGTAGCAACTGTTCTGTCAACGACAGCGGCGCCAGAGCAATTGTCAGGACGGTGCTTATGACTCTCTGGATATCGTAGTTTCGCCTTAATAGTTCTTCTGCCTTTTTACGCTCTATGATCTCAAGGGACAACTGCTGGTTGGCTAGGGAGAGTTCGCTGGTGCGTTTTTCAACCCTGCTTTCCAGGTTTTCTTTTGCCTTTTTGATGGTATCCTCGGCCTCTTTGCGTCGTGTGATGTCTCTTATTATGGCTATAACGAACTGTCTTACACTAATGACGTCACTACTGCCCTCTGGGCCAAAGTCAACAGCGCTCAGGGCCACCTCTATGGGAAAGTAAGAGCCATCTTTGCGCATCCCTGTCATTTCAAAAGGCTTTGACTCGTTGGGGCTGTTAAAGGGATGAGCAGCCCCCCACGTTGCAACTAGGGACTGGCTCTGAGCAAGATTGCCAACGTTAAGCTCGCCTCCGACAAAGGTATCGATGCCAAGCCCTACCGCTTCGCTTGCCGTGTAGCCAAATAGCATCTCAGCGGCAGGGTTTATGGATAATATCTTTGCCCCCTCATGGATAGTTATAACGCCCATAGGGATGTTATCTATAATAGAGCGTATACGTTGTTCATTGGCGGCCAGCTCCTTGGTCTTTTCAAGCAGACGGCTTTTTGTATGAGTCATCTCCTCAAACAGCCGCAGAAATCGCCCTTCAAGCATGGCAAGTTGATCTGCCCCTTTGGCCGCAATGTAGCCGTTTACACCCAACACATTTTTGGAAAACTCCGCTATGCGCGTATTTACCTTCTTGATGCGTCTCATTATATAAAGCAGGATAGACATGAAGGACAGTATCAGCGTTGAGGCCATGAGCAGTCGATGTATCCTATCAACAGACAGGATTATGAGCTTTAACCTGTTTACCTCTTTGTTAGAAATCAGGGAAATAAACTGCAAGGAGATATCAGACTCCCCGTAGTCTAGAAACGACTTGCCCATCATGAAATAACGCCCCTTTAGTGAATCAATCTGTGTGCCCGGCTGCAAGACGTCTGGCTTATTGCTGCACAAGAGCCTCTTAGTCTGGCTTTCCACGAGCACAACGGCCTCCTCACCGTTGGTAGGTTTCACGGCTTCAATAAAAAAATTGTCGTCTATTGGGCTGGCAATTATCATGGTCGCCAGAGCCGAGCCGTTATCGTCCATTAAGGTATCTCCGGCCAGTACGTAGGGGGCGCCGTCAAAGGTCGTTATAAAATACTGGTTATGGACATTTTTAATGAGTATTGGCGTGGGGTTTAGTAATTGATCCGGCAGCGGTTTGTCACCTGCCTGATACACCTCCCTGACCCTGCCGGATGGATCTATAATAAGGGAGTGCTCTACATGTGCAAAAAAACGCATGACCGATGTCTTTGGCAACCAGGGAGGTAGTTCCTGTCTGATAAGGGGCTGTTTCAGTTCCCCTCCCGTTGCAAAACCTGCCTTGGCTACGTAATTAACAAAACCTACCTGATCAATGAGCAGCTTTATGGACTGATGATAACTCATCATATAAGTGTCGAAGTGTGACCTATCATCCTGAGCCTTTAAGGTGAGTCTCTCATTGAGCTGCTCGTTGAGCGTGGCGTTGATCCTTTTATCAAGGAGCATACCCAACGCCCCTCCAGCGCTCATCCCTACGATCACGGTCAGCAACAGCATCCTAACCGTTAGGGAGAGACTAGATAACAGCCTTACAAGACTGACTTTAATTGTAATTAGGACTCGGTTCGCCAACAAGCTCATCTTCATGGAACTTCCATCCTGTCATTTTTAGATGATCCACGGTTACGATTGAGTAACTCTTATCAATCGCCTTAAGGTTCTGAAGGATGTACTGGACGAGTTTCTGTGCGTTGGGGTTTGATATGTCAGGCTGCTGCCACGTTGTGATGCTAAATGTGCGGTATATCGTATACAGTCCGGCGGCAAGTTTATCGTTATCGGCAGGGTCAATGCCGTCTATCTTTAAAGGTTTTATCTTGCCTGCATATTTGAGGTTTGTCACGTGCCATAGCGTTTCATATCCTATAGCGCCTTTGAGAGAGGCCACCATAGCAAGCATATCCATAATGGTACCGACCTCAATCAGACGGTGTCCAAAGAGGTCCTCGTTGGCTAGGAGCAGGCACCAATGACCAGGTCGTGACTTACAATGCAGGCGTATGACCGGCTTTAATGGTATGCCGGCCCCCTTCATAAATGTTGGGCCTTTAATCTCTGACCAACTGAGGATCTTTCCCATAAATACCTTGCGTGCCTCATCGATTGAGATGTTATCAACAGGATTGTCCTTGTTGACCAGGAGGGCAACCGACGCTATGCCAAGGGTATGATATTTTAACCCGGGTAGCCGGTCGTTTAGACCTGGCGGGCAACACATACCCGTTATATCGGTGCTCTTTCGCATCGCCGCTCCGGCAACTGTCCCACACGTTCCCTCTACCACTGCTATCTTGAGGTTGTTTACCTTTTCGTACTTTTTAATAAGTGGTAAGATGGCTGGATATAACTGCTGATCAAGGGCAACAGCCAGGTCAGCGCCCTCCGCCCACTGTTCGTACTTAATGGGCTGTTTAACCCATTTGTCAGTCATCGAAAAGACCTTTGCCGGATCAGAAAACGGCGCCCCCCTCAACTGACTTGCCGCCTTGACAGGTCTTGTGGTCTCGGCGCTTGCTGAATGTCTGCTCCCTTCAATCCTTGACACCATTATCAAAAGAATCATTAAAAAGATATACATACCGGTCTTATACTTCATATCCATAATGCTTGACTACCTCCTTGTAATACTGTATAGGGATTGTCTGAAGCAGGGTTACACAGATTAAAGGATTTACAGGAAAAAGATTTTAATTAATCCTGATAATCCATTAATCCGTTAAATCGTGATTCAGACATTTTATTGCAACCATATGGAATTATGACATTTCCAAAATATATAGGGGTATTATAACATTAACTTAGCAATAAACATGAAATAATCGAGGTTCACGCCTTTCTCTGTTCCCTCCTATTGTTTAACCTTGCTTACAACGCTGCCCATTATCGGGTCAATAGTTATGAGGAAGCCGGTTTTTGCGTTATATAGTTTGATTTCACCACCTGATGTCCCGCCCTCGCTATAGAAGGTGACATGCCATGTACCACGTGTGAGTTCTCCCTCGTCGGGGTCGTTGACGGAGACGCTGATGCCTTTGGGGAGGGGCTTCGTTCTGTTATTATATGTGAGCTGGTTGTTGTCCATATCCACAATGAGCAGTTGTTCTTGACCCTTAAGCTGCGCCATGTTCTTTATGTATCGCAGTGTGGCTGACAGCTCCCTAACGGAGGCCCGTAGCTTGGCGCTCGATGAGGAATTCGTAAAACCCGCAACTACTATCGCCACGATAATCATCATCAGAAGCAGCGTGACGATTATCTCTATCAACGTAAAACCACGCTGGTTAAATATCTGCCGCATATTTTATCTTAATTGACTCAGTCCATTTTACGCAAACCTCTGAGGGGACTCGTCACAGTTAATTTATTCTCTATCACACTAATGGTGTCCAAAGCTATAGTTGTTCATCTTCTGGATTCCTGCCTACGCAGGAATGACAAATACAGGCTAAAACACCCATTGCTGTCATTCCCGCGAAAGCGGGAATCCATCTTCAAAACCGCATTAAACAGCTATTTAAAAAAAAGTGCAAAATACAGAATAAATTTACCGTGGGGAACTCGTCCCCTTGACCCCATTATTATATACCTTATTATATACCTTATTATATACCTTATTGTTCCCATGATATTCTTATGCACCCACTCTGAACCAACACTATAGATTTTTTATTAAAATGCTGTATAATATGAACTTGACACAATCATACTGCTGTTTTTTATAAGGTAGTACGCATAAAAATATTTAGGAGGTATTAAGACTATGGATTTAACGGGTAAAAATGTAGTAATAACCGGCGGTGGCAGAGGAATGGGTAAGAAGTTTGCTGTTGACATGAAAAGCGCAGGGGCTAAGCCTTACGTTGTTGACGTGATCCAGGATAACCTCGACTCCCTCAAGGCAGAGACAGGCATAGAGGGTAAGATCCTTGACGTATCAAAGGAGAGCGAGGTTGAAGCATTTTTCAACACCTACACGGAGGAGCATGGTGCACCGGACATCCTTATCAACAATGCCGGAATAACAGCTGATGCCCTTTTCATAAGACAGAAGGGCGAGGAAGTCACCAAGTTTCCCATGTCAAACTGGGAGAAGGTCATAGCGGTAAACCTCACGGGCGTGTTTCTTTGCGCAAGGGAGGCGGCTTATCACATGGTTAAAAAGGGCGTAAAGGGCGTAATAATCAACATCTCCTCCATAAGCCGTTCAGGCAACCTCGGACAGACCAACTACACGGCTACTAAGTCTGGAGTTGATGGCATGACGGTAACGTGGGCCAAGGAACTCTCCAGATACGGTATACGGGTAGCAGCCATCGCACCTGGTTACATTAACACAGAGATGGTCGCAAAGATAAGACAAGACGTCCTCGATAAGATTATTTCTAACATCCCCGTGGGCAGACTCGGCGAGATGGAAGAGATATCCAAGACCGCTAAGTTCATTGTCGAAAACGACTTCGTTACCGGCAGGATCTTTGAGGTCGATGGCGGTATGAGGATCTAATCCCCCTCCTTTGGCAGGAAGGGGTAGGGAAAGAAGGGGGCGGCTCTGCCCCCCCTCAGACCCCACTGCAAGGGGACCAGTCCCCTTGACCCCATCAACTTCAATATCTAAGGTTAGCTGCTAGCGAGCATAATGAGCTGCGCCAGTGCCAACAGCAACAGCTATCAGACTCACACCCATAACTACATAGTGGAATTGGGAAAGGCGCTCAAATATCTTGGTTGTATCGTGCTGTGCCTCGCCGCTAAATATCACCTTAAACATCTTTCCTTCGAACAGAAGGACAAGGAAATAAAATGACCATACAAGCAGCATTATCGTTGGACCTATCCCCTTGAGTGTAAACAGATCATTCCACTCTCCTGTCTTTTGCAAAAGCAGCATACCTGTTAGACCAACAAAAAACACACAGGCCTTTGCTATCTTTGCAAACCTGTGCTCTACACCCTGAAAAAACAACACTTTCTCAAACGAATGCTCCATCCTCGTTATCATCGGAAAGATAATCAGTGTCACAAAAACCACTCCACCTATCCACATAACAACACCAATAAGGTGTACTGCCATAAGCAGTGACGTTACCATTACTAACCTCCTAAATATTTTGTTAAGCTAAGTGCTTTTATTATTTCCTAAAGCTATTATATCATACTATGAAATATATCATACTTTTGAAATTTGTTAAAAAGAATTAGGAGTATAAGAAATACATGGCGAAAAAAACATATCAATCTATAGTTTTGCACTTTCTGGATTCATGCTTACGCAGGAATGACATAGAACAGCCAAAAACGCTATTTGCTGTCATTCCAGCGAAAGCGGGAATCTATTTTCAAGAGCTGCAGAAAATGCAGGTTGACAAAAAAGTGCAAGAGTTATAGTCAATGAAATTATTTTTAGCTATATACTTTCTCATTTATGGGTCAATGCACTACTACGTGTTAAGAAGTATCAGCTTGAGCGTGCACCTCAACCCAATAGCAAAGGCGGCAGTGGTATTGTTTATGCTAATTATGATAAATTCCCCTATGCTTGTTCGATACGCTGAAAAGCATGGCTACGAGCAGACCGCTATTGCTATGTCCTATGTCGGGTATATATGGATGGGATTTATCCTTATATTTGTATCTACACTGCTCTTTACAGACCTGTATCGTCTAGGTGTAAATGTCTTTGTGCCTGCTGCCTCTGAACAAGTCAGGAGGGTATTCTTGCCGCTTACAGCAGCATTAATAATATCGACTTATTCGTATTTTGAGGCGCTTAACGTTACCGCTGAACACCTGGTCATAAAGCATCCAAAGATTCCCAAGGAAGCAGGCGTTATCAAGATAGCGCAGGTGTCAGACGTTCACCTTGGGCTTATAGTAAGACAGGACAGGTTAAAAAGGATCTTTGATATCGTCAGCCGAGAGAGGCCCGACGTACTTGTCTCCACTGGGGACCTGGTTGACAGCCAGACAGATAACCTCGACGTGCTTGCGGCCAATATAGGCTCTATACCCACACGTTATGGAAAGTTTGCCTGCTTGGGCAACCACGAGTACTACGCCGGCATATCGCAATCCCTCAAGATTACACAAGAGGCAGGCTTTACCATACTGAGAGGTCAAGTGGTAACCGTCGGGGGTTTTCTAAACATAGCGGGGGTAAGCGATTTTCCTGTTGGTGATAAGTCAACAGAACGGGAGTTGTTAACCAGTCTGTCACGTCAGAACTACACAGTCTTGCTTAAGCACCGGCCAATTGTCGATAAAGACAGCATTGGCCGTTTTGAACTACAGCTCTCCGGCCACACCCATAAGGGACAGATATTCCCCTTCAGCATATTGACGTGGCTTTACTATCCCATCCACGCAGGGTTGTTGAACCTCAAAGACAATACGTACCTTTACGTCTCCAAGGGGTCAGGCACGTGGGGACCACCCATGCGGTTTTTATCTCAGCCGGAGGTAACAATTATCGAACTGCAACATGGCAAGTAATGAAGAGGGTAAGAAGGAGATATTAGTTGACCTTAAGGGGATTGTCTGAACAAGGATTAAACGGAAGGATTTACAGGATATAGATTCATACCATTGATACATATTAAGCCTTTTTTCTACCTAATCCTGACAATCCCGTAATCCGTTAAATCGTGGTTCAGACAGTTTTTGTCAAATACGATTCCCTGCCCCCCTGCCGGGTGCACAAGAATTTCGTGGGGTTTTAAAATAGAATGGAGAGCTTTGCCTATTGACGCAGGGGTTCGCAACCCCCTCCCTCAGACCTAATGCTGTTGACTTAAACATTAATATGTACGCACATGGGCGACATTTTAAGCAGCCACGATTGACATTTACGGGGTCATGGGAACTTGTTCCCTTGACCCCGTAAATATACTTACCCCCCAATAGCCGTTTTCCAAGTATGTCATTCCTGCGAAAGCAGGAATCCAGAAAGCATACAAGCGTAGTTACCATGAGATATCAGCAATTCTCACTGAATTTGCAGAATGGCTTTTTATAAGGATTTTACTGTGTATATGAAAAATATTTTTCGCTGTGTTTTTATAGTATATTGCTTATATATCAATAAATTACATTCATTATCAGTGAGAATCGCTGATGAGATATAAAGAAGATACCAATTCTGCATGGATTTATGGCATAATATAGAAAGAAATTAATATTGAAGGGGAGGTAAGTATGGCAACTGGCAAGTTAGTAAGTAACCAGACTTCGGCTGTTGATAATCTACTGCCTAAGGAAATAGCGCTTAAGGCAGAAAACATTGGGGTCATAAAGGCCAACCTTGACCTGTTTACATTGCTGGTACTGTCGGTTATGGCAGGGGTTTTTATAGCGTTTGGATCGGCATTTTTTACTACTGTTATAACAGGTGGTGGTGCAGGCGGGGCAATAAAGCTACCTGGGGGAATCTTAAGGCTTATCGGTGGTGCAACTTTCTGTCTTGGTCTCATCCTGGTCGTGATAGCAGGGGCAGAGCTTTTTACAGGTAATGTCCTGATTATTATGGCTGCTGCAAGCAAGAAGATATCAGCAGACTTGGTACTTAGAAATTGGTTCATTGTTTACGTCGGTAACTTCATCGGCTCTGTTTTGACGGCTTACTTAATATATAGAAGTGGTCAATTTAAATTAATGGACGGTCTCGTTGGACTAAAGGCACTAGAAATTGCCAGTGGGAAGTGTGATATGACCTTTGTAGAGGGTCTGCTTAAAGGGATTTTCTGCAACGCACTGGTCTGTCTTGCCATATGGCTCTGCTTCTCTGGTCGTACGGTTGTGGACAAGATCAGCGGTATAATCTTTCCTATCTCGGCCTTTGTTGCTATGGGATTTGAGCACTGTGTGGCAAACATGTATTTAATACCTGTTGGTCTTTTTATTAAATCAGGAGCCAGCCCTGATTTCTGGCTAAAGATAGGTAAGTCTGCCAGCGATTTTGCCCTTCTCACGTGGGGGAATTTCTTCGTCGTTAATCTTTTAACTGTATCCATTGGAAACACATTAGGCGGCTTAATTGTTGGATTTATGTACTGGGTAATCTACAACCGCCGTAACCTCTTAAACACCGAGAATCAAACCGAATTGTTGAAGAAACTTATAAAGGCTGGCAGAAGAAAACATGATCGGTTTGAGGTAGAAGGCGTCGTAAGCCTGACATTCGATTCACATACTATCAAAGGGAATATCAAAAATATAAGCGAAGGCGGTATTCTATGCACCCTTACAAAACAAAGCATAATTCCCAGAATATTAGGAAAAATTGTCTGCGATATCACCTGTCCAAACGATAAGAAGCTCTCAGGCGTTCCTGGTATTGTATTAGAGCACAGTGATTTGCCAGAATTAGGAGTCGGGGTTTCGATTAAGTTTATAGAACTCTCTCCTGAAAAGAAGACTGAGATGCTTCGTTTTATTGAATCAATAGCACCAAAGGTTGATTAAACTGAGTACTTTGACAATGTCATAATTTAAGTAAACATAAGGATTGTCTGAACTAGGATTACACAGATTAAAGGATTTACAGGAAAAAGATTTTAACTAAATCCTGGTAATCCTTTAATCCGTTAAAACGTGGTTAAGACGTTTTTATAGCGCCCATATGGAACATGACATTGTCAAACTACATGTAAAAAAACTTTGACAATACAGAAAAAAGAGGATAAGAGAATTATGAAAAAAAGACTGGTACTGAAATTTATAATCCCTATTTTAATAGTGATGTTAGCGGTGACCTCTGTACTGCTGTTTGTGATTATAGAATCTGTTAAAGAACGAACGAACGAGCTGGTAAAGAGCCAGATAGACCATGCCTCAAGAACGGTACTAGAGGTGCTAACTACGATAAACAACCTCATGTCAGAGGAGGTAAACAGATCGATGCAGTATATGATAGTTAAGGCCAATACATTAGGTGAACCATCATTGGGGGGTATAGTAAAGGTAGCCGACAAATCTGTACCTGATCTGTTGTTTGGTGACCACCCGCAAGCAAACCGTTTTGAACTCGTTGACGAGGTCGTGAAGATGATGGGAGGAACGGCTACTCTGTTTGTTAAGAGTGGCAGCGATTTCGTAAGAGTGTCTACAAACGTGAAAAAGGATGACGGCTCACGGGCGATCGGCACTGTACTTGACCCAAAGGGTAAGGCGATTAAAAGCATTCAGAGTGGCAGCCCATTTTTCGGACAGGTCGACATACTTGGAAAGCCCTACATCACCAGTTATGTGCCAATAAAGGATAAAAATGCAAATACTCTAGGCGTCTACTACGTAGGTTATAAGGTGACCACTATGAAGGGTTTAGAGGACGTTGTATCAAACGTGAGGCTTCTCAAGAATGGCTTTTTAGCTGTTGTGGACGGCACCGGAAAGGTTCGTTTTCACTCCAAACACATCAATCCTGACGATGTTGAAAATCTGTTAAAGACAAAGGGAAAGGACTGGACAATCGTCGAAAGGCCGTTTGCGGAATGGGGTTTTAACATAGTGGCAGCGTATCCTGTAAAAGACATACGCAGTGAGATGCTTAAGAGTGTTATAGCGGCTGCTGTCGGAGTCTGTATTGTGTTTTTTGTGATGGCGGTATTTATTTACATCATACTAAAAAAGACTATATTAGAACCTTTAAAACACATGATGTATCTAGCTGAAGAGGTTAGCAAGGGCAACGTATGTGTAGGGATAGAGTTGAACAGACAAGACGAGATAGGACGCCTTGCTGTCGACATGAACAAGATGGTGCAGTCTTTAAACGAGGTTTTAAGTAATACGATTGTGTCAACAAACAATGTAATAGAAACCATGAATGCTGTCAGGGCAAAGGTTCAACACTCATCGGAGAGTATAAGAGAGCAACATTCTCAGGCAAGTCAGGTTGCAACAGCAGCAGAGCAGATGAGTGATACCATTACGGATATAGCCAGAAACGCTGCCCAGGTATCAGAGACCTCTACCCACGCTATGGATATAGCGGTTAAGGGTAAAGATATAGTCGATGGGGCTGTTAATACGGTTAACACGGTTCATCAATCTACCGTAGGGCTGTCGACCGTTATAGCGGAGTTAAGCGTCAGCGTTAGTGAGATATCAGGGATCGTGACGGTTATCAACGACATAGCTGATCAGACCAACCTCTTGGCTCTCAATGCGGCTATCGAGGCTGCCAGGGCTGGAGAGCAGGGCAGGGGCTTTGCCGTAGTGGCCGATGAGGTTAGAAAGTTAGCTGAAAAGACAAAGAAGGCAACAACCGAGATATCTGTTAAGATCAGCACGGTTTTATCCAAATCTGAACGGACAAATGTGTCTATGCAGGAGGCCTCATCAGGTGTTATCAAGGCTACTGAGTACATGAAGGAGGTCAGTAATTCCTTACACAACATATTAGGAGCCGTACAAAACGTGCAGGAGCAGATAATCCAGATAGCCACCGCCGTTGATGAACAATCCGCAATGTCATCAAACATCGTCAAGAGCATCGAAAGGACAACCAACATTGCCAACAACATGGAAGCAGAGTCAAGGGAGATCATGTTTGACGTAAACCAAATGATAGATAACGCTCAGGAGCTCAGGAAATCTACATCAGGGTTTAAGACAACCTGCGACATAAATGATCGAATTAGCCAAGAGGGCAGACCACGTCAATTAGGCACGACAGCACATGACCGCAGGCTATTGGCGAAGAAATGATTGGAGTGGAGTATAAAGGAGGGGTGTTACACCCCTCTACTTCTGATCTGCGTAGCCATGTCTGACAACCTTATACGTCGCCTCCACTATATCGACCTCGTATATATCGAAGTTATCCTCTAAAGAGAAGCCAGTGTGGTGGATGGCAAAGTTGAGAGACAGCGAGCCATCAGGCCCACTATATACTCGATGAAAGACCCCTGGTGGCCATGCAAGAATAGCAGGTCCAACGTATATCACCTCACCGTCTTTTTTGATGCTGTCCGCCCTAACCTCAACAGCCTCAACCTTGCCGTGTTTGGGCGTGTAGAGCTGAGTAATCCGACTGCCAAGAAACACTAGCAGGTTGTCCGTCTGAGCCTTGTGATAGTACCACAGAGTCCGCGGATCTCCCTTTATGGTAGGAGATTGGGCGTTTGGGCCGTGTTCAACCCTGTCAATAGAGTCAACATGATGTATCCTGTCCACTGGCACCATGTGAAACCTGACTTGAGGAGTGTTTCTAAATTCATGAAGCGGTATTATTTCAAAGAGACCGTCCATGTAAACGTGTTTCATACTGTTTCTCCTGCCTAAGCTCTACTCACCTAACAATGTCATAAAGGTTTGATGATGGACCTCTTCCTCAGCTAATATCTGTTCAAAAAGAATCCTTGTAGATGAATCGCCTTCCTCACTGGAGAGTTTAATGATCCTTTTATATAGCTCAATGGCTGTAAGCTCTTCGTTGATATCCTTTTGGAGTATCTCATGCTCTGACCCCTCAATGTCTGCGGGAGGATTTGGTACGGTAGTTGGTGTTTTGCCTAAATACATTAAGCGTTCTGCAATCTTCTCCGCATGGATCATCTCGGCAATAGCTATTGCCCTTAGTTCAGCGCCTATAAACTTCGCCCTATTTCCCTTGATCATTATATGTTGGAACATGTATTGAATGCTTACCTTTAATTCCCTTGCTATGGCCTGATTCAATAGTTCCTTTAACTCTGCGCTCGCCATACAAACCCTCCATATAAAGTTACTTCGGTTTATCTAAATCATTTAGATATATAAAGTATACAATATTATTAAATGCTGAAACAAGTAATTTTGTAATGTCGGGTGCATAAGAAAACCGCGGGAATGACAGTAAATGGCGCATTTAGCCCCTCTATGCCTGCCCCTGACCTGAACAGGAACCCAGAAAGTGCAAAAGTATAATTAATCAGTATAATCCTAATTCAGACAATCCAAAGACTCAAACTATTTAGCGATCTTATGTATAGCGATGATAGTGATTAGGATGTCTTCAAGCTTATTTAGTTCCAACATGTTAGGGCCATCGCACAGGGCCTTATCCGGCTTGGGGTGTACCTCCATAAACAGACCGTCAATGCCAACGGCGGCGGCGGCTCGTGCCAGAACCGGTGCAAACTCACGCTGTCCCGATGAGGCTGTCCCAAGCCCACCTGGTAGCTGTACGCTATGTGTAATATCCAAGAGCACAGGATAACCAAAGGAGCGCATTATAGGGATTGCCCTGAAGTCCACTACTAGGTTGTTGTATCCAAACATGGTTCCGCGTTCCGTTATAAAGAGCCTTGTATTACCAGTGGATACGAATTTATCTACGATATTTTTTACGTCCCATGGTGCCAAAAACTGTCCCTTTTTTATATTAACAATCTTGCCTCGGTTAGCGGCTGCCAGGATCAGGTCAGTCTGTCTGCAAAGAAACGCCGGTATCTGAAGCACATCAACCACCTCAGCGGCCAGCTTCACCTCCTGCGCACTATGCACATCAGTTATTATTGGCAGATCAAAGGTTGAGCGCACCTCAGACAGTATCGTCAGGCCATTTTCCATGCCTACGCCCCTATAGCTATTAACAGATGTGCGGTTAGCCTTATCGTATGAACTCTTAAAGATAATAGGTAGAGCGAGCTTCTTAGAGATATCCTTAAGCGCCTTAGCAGTCTCTAAGACTATCTCTCTGCTTTCAATAACACATGGGCCTGCAATGACAAACAGGGATTTTCTATCAAAAAAGCGTTCCATATAATACCCTTTAAAAAATAAATGTGTTTAGCCGCCCCTCCCACAGCATACCAGACAAAAAATGAAGGGCTGCCTTTATGGCAGCCCCCTTATCTTAAGTAAACGAGACTTGCCTATGCTTTAGAAGTTAAGCTGTATTCCATTTCTGATTGCATATGCGTCGTTGCGCTCGATTGAATATGTTGCAGGACCAGCAGGACCAGCGGCTCTTGTTTGAACGACTGAGTCGTATGACTTACCTGTGAACATGTAACCGCCTTCTACAAAGTACTTGAGATTCTTGGCGATCTTATATGTGATCTTGGTGTCTATTTCCCAACCGAGGTCCCTTGAAGGAGAAACGCTTGGGGCTCCTAGTACTGTTGTTCCTCCGTTTAGAGCAACTTTCTTAGCAGCCTGTAGCCAGTATATATTGAGTTCGCCATCAAGAGCTTTCGTAAATTCTGCTTTTGCTCCGCCCTTTAGGTAAAGGGTATTGGCAAGACCTGTGTTATTAGCGCCTGCTGCTGACTTTAACTTATACTCGTATACGAACGTATAGTGTTGGTCGTTTCCAAGAGAGGTGATAAAGGTCTTTACGTCTTTGCTTGTATCGTCTGAGGCCTTTCCACTACCGTAGGCGCCTTCTAAGGTTAGCTTTACAGGGACGCCGCCACTGAGCTTATAATCTAAACCTAATAAACCTGCCCAACCATCAACGGTTGCATCTTGTACATTTCCTATCCCTCTAAATTTACCTGCCTGAACCTCAAGATCGCCTCTAAGTGTTGCTGCGCCAAACATGTAGTCGCCACGAATGGCAAAGTTCCAAATACCCTCGTAGTTGTAAGTAGGAATCAAAGCGGAAAATCCCTGATCGTTAACGTATGTAATATCACCACTTAAATTTAATCCTTTGTCGTCCTTATAGGTTACCAATGCGACGTATGCATCGCCGTCGTCAGGATGGTTTGTCCCTTGCTCGTTTAGCTTTATTGCTAATACTCCAACGTGAACATACTTGTTTGGATCTGCAAAGACCACTATTGCGTCATCGCCAAACTTTGTGTGATCAAAGAAAAGCCCGTTACCAAGTATCAGAGGCATATGACCAACCTTTAACCCGTAGAGGCTCTTTGTGTACTTAATCCATGCCTGACGGATAAACAACTCGCCTTTCTTTGTATTGCCTTCTGGGAAGATACCTCTTGCACCAGTATCAGTAGCCTTTGCATTACCCCAACCCCATATGTCTGTATTGTTAGAGCCGGACTCAAGCTCTACAAAGCCTTCTACTTCACTACCTATCTTGGCATCAATGCTGAGCCTTACGCGTCCATCGTAATAAGCGTTGTGATCATCACTGCCACCAGAAAAACCTGCTGGTGTTGTTGTCTTATCCCATCTCTTCTTACCATCGTTGAGCTGATCCTTCAGATTGCTTGAAAACTCACCTCTGAATCTGAGCTCGCCCGCAAGCGTTATCTTCGTTTCTCCACCTGCTACTACTGCCGTTGTAGTTGAAGCTTCATCGGCTGCATAGATAACCGACGCAGTTCCAAACACGAGCATCAGAAGCATCATCATTAATATTAGTTTCTTCAATTTAATCCTCCATTATATCTCTTAAATCTCCACTGCCAAAGGCAGTTCTCATTATCTACATCGTTTCTTACTCGACTCTCTTCACCTATCAATGGTCTGACGTGCCCCCACCCATAATAATCCTGTGCTATCAACTCCCTACGTTTACTGTTAGTTGTATCACCTCCTTCTTTTTCTTAAATTGCCTGTATAATAAAGTAATTAGATCTATTAGTGCATTCCTTGATTCTACAAGCATCATAGCAAATTGTATACCATACTAAATATCTATAAGATCTAAGAGTCTGCCTTTTATCTTTATACTGTTGCTGTAGTAGTTTTACAACATGTTGTGCACATGCGACACACTACAGGTTACATCTCATCTACCTGTGTGTATTTATTACGTCAAAGCTGTATGCAATCAAAGCGAACCCTCTCATATCTGTTTATTAATTGGCAGAGGCCAGTGATTCTATTACTTGTAAAGCGGCGTTGCCCAGCACTATACCTTCTCTTGTGATCACCAGATGGTAGTCGGTAACGTTTTTAGACAGGAACTCGCTTCCTTTTATGATGCTGCCTAGCGTAATAGTTTTTTCATTCTTTTTAGCGTCACCATGCAGGTTCACTTTCACCCCGGTGTTACCGTTAACATTTGTCTTTACGTCAACTATCTCCAATACTTCATTAGCAGATATCTTTATTAACTCTCCGTTGGTATACCAACGTTTAACACCTTTGTTGTGGCGCAGTACAATGTAGTCCATTCTGGGTTCTTCGACGTCCAGGTAGATGGTGCCAACAACCTTTTTCCCTGAGCTGACTTCTATAGTATAGGACTTGCCTTGTTTATCGTTTGAATTTTGACTGTGGAGGTCTTTGGCCGTGTTGATTATGAGTCTCCGTTGTCCGCCTATGTTATTGACGTTGTTGTCAACGTATCCAATAAGGTTTACGCTTAGTTCATCCGGACTATGGTCGTTAGTAACAACGTCTATTAGTTTAATGACGTCGCCTCTGACAGTTTTAAAGTGTTCACCGTCTTTTAATACCTGCCTGAGGCCATTTGATTCAACTATCAGATACTTAAAAGAAGGGGATTCCTTATTTACGGTGCTGATAACGTCTATTAACGCAAGACTTACCTCTGCGCATTTATAGCCGTCCTTCATAACAACCGCCTTTAGGGGAGACTCAAGGACAAACGCCCTGTTAAGGTCATTAGATGTACCAATGCCTACTACGTCTACGGTAAGTCCACGCTTGTAGTTTGCCACAATATCTGTAATCTTCACCCTATCGCTTCTTCTGACCTTTAATTCCTCTCCGTTGTGCACGAGGTACGACTTATCGTTAACCGACACTACGAGGTAAGAAAGACGAGGGGATTTTAATTCAATGCCGGGGTTTTCTGGTATGATGTCAAGCCTTTCCATGAAGGAATTTATCACCATGCTATGGTATCTAATCTTTTGTTCGAGGTCTTTAATCTCCTTAGACGCTTCTATGCCAAAGGCGGGTATGTTGTGTGTTGAAAGGGCGTAGTACGTTGCCGACTTACGTTGTTCGAGGTGCTGTGTGTTCTTATCGAAGGTCCTGTGGTTGTTGAATCTAAAAAGGTGTTTTTTGTTGGTTATCCGCACATTTACCCTTCTTATAACATCTTTGGCGATAATGGCCAGGTTTAACACCCTGCCATCGCTTGTCCTAAAGACGTCTGTATCTGCTATGATAGATTGGCCAAACCTGTTAGGGTTTACCAGATCGCTCTCATACCGCTCCGAGTAAAAGCCAGACCCCTCGTGGAGGTTAAGCAGAAAATCGCTTCTCTGTATAAGACCCTTGAGTATCTCTACCACGTTGTCCTCGTAGTAATCCTTTGAGTTTATGTAGTTAAACCTCCTGTTCATATCATTGTTTATAGCCCTCTTGTGCTTTATGATAGACAGAAAGTTGGCACGTGGCACGACAATGAGGTTGCCCTTTTTTAGCGTCATGTCGGCATAGAGATCGGCAGTCAAATATCCGCCAGCCTCATCTCCTTGTATACCCCCTATGATTAGAAGCGTCTTGCCGGGTTCTTTGCCAAATATCTTGTAGACATGAAGCTCATAGTCTGTACCCGCAAAGTAAACCAAATGGTCGGTCTTTGACAGAGCCTCAGAGTGCGTCAAAAGAATGATTGATATAATTGTGACAAGACACGCTAAAAACTTGGTCTGGCCTTTCATAACTTCAGATCAACGTTTTTCTTTAAAATGATTGTTCCGTTTTCATCGTAGACTAGGAGGTACAACAGTTGTATCTTATTGAGTGTTGCGCTGAGAGTCTTGGTGAAGTGTTTTTTGATCTTTATATCAAACCCCTCTCCTGATGTGTATTTGACTGGTACACCATTTTTTACCTCTGTTGATTGCGGTACTACGGAGTATTTACCATCTGTCTTCCAGATAATAAACACATATCCGGTCATCTTTGCATCTGTCATACGAGTCTTGCTTATGTCAAATGATATGATTAGTATCTTTCGCTCCTCAAAGTTTGTTATCTCAAGGTTATCGGCATCCACCTGCCCTGTATTAACCGTCTTGTAGTCAAAGTCGTCAACCTTAACACTGCCGGAGTCTCTTACTGGGGGGGTGGTAAGAAAAGCTAGTTTTTTAATCTCCAACGCCTTTAAAGATTCCTTTACTGAGGTGTTTTCCTTTTCTAATTTGATTATCTTAAGACTCAAGTCATTATTGATTAACCTATGTTTAAATCCAAAGTAGACAAAAGGTACAGCGCTTAAAAGGAGCAGCAACATGAAAGAGACTAAAAACACAAATACAGATCTGGCCATCTTAAACGTCCTGGCCTTCCCACTCTTGTCCCTAAAATATATTAGTGTTATGGTTTCTTTTATTTTCATGCAAACAAACTCTTTAGTTATAAGACCTAACTGAATTTCAAATAGTCATGTATCAAAGATAAATAATTTATCTTCCTTATAATACATGGTAACTATGCTTTTACGCTTTCTGGATTCCTGCTTTCGCAGGAATGACATACAATGACACAGGGGGGGCGCACCCCCTTGGAAAACAGTTATTACTGTCATTCCCACGAAAGTGCGAATCCATGTCTTTAAACCATAAAAAGAAAATTACCATACTTTTTTAAGAGGATACATAAAAATCCATTTCCTTAACTCTTATTCTCTATTAGCTGCCTTACGTCGTTATCCCGTAGGCTTGCCATCATACACTGCCCTACAAACTGTGCCCCTGGGTATACAATAATGACAGGTGTGATTATATCGCCAAACATCCTGGCCCTGGTGTGTAGTTCTACCTTCCTGAGGGCCTCAACAACGCCTCTGACCTCACCAGAGATGATAGCGGTGTCGACCTTGATCCTCGACTCTAAAACACCATCCTCCCCTACCACTAACGTCCCCGTGGCCTCAATCTCTCCTTTAAACCTGCCATCCACCCTCAACACACCATCAAATGATAGTTTACCCGCAATGTCAACTCCAGCGCCGATTAAACCGTTTATATTATTGTCATTTCCTGCCATTTTAATAGTTACTTATGTAATAAATCTACTCTATTTCCTGTTTGAATGAGACAGATATCTCACCTTCTACCTCGCGCTTTTGCATCTTTGAACGGCCCTCAAACAGTCCGCCCTCAAGGATGGCTAACTTTGAGGTATAGACGTCTCCAAAGACCTTGCCCTTTGTCATAATCTCTATGTACTCTCTTGCGTGGATGTTCCCTTCTACCAGACCGCCAATTATGACTCCGTTTGAGTGTATATCTCCTTTCAGATGGCCTTTTTCACCAACGACAACCCAGTCGGCCTTGACATTTCCCTCAAACTCGCCATCCAGGCGAAGGGTGCCCTTTAATTCTACCGTCCCCTTTATCTGAGTACTGACGCCAATAAGCGTCTCTATCCTATCGTGTTTTTTACCGAACATATCACCCTCAAGCATCTTAAATCATAGTTAACGTGCATTATTCCTTCGCCAAGAACGTCATAGGATCGACGGGATTGTTATTCTTCCAGACCTCGTAGTGCACATGAGGTCCAGTGGAGTTGCCTGTAGAACCAACGTAACTGATCACGTCCCCGCGTTTTACTCGCTGACCAACCTTAACCAGGATCTCTTTGTTATGGGCATAGCACGTAGTGTAACCAAAGCCGTGCTCTATAACAACCAGATTGCCGCTGCCTCCAGACCTCTCAGCGAAACTCACGATGCCATCGGCTGTGGCCCGTACTGGAGTGCCAGAAGATACTGCCAGGTCCAGTCCAGAGTGAAATTCGCTCCTGCCGGTCTTCGGGTGTATCCGCCAACCGAATTCCGAACTAATATTGGAGGTACTTACGGGATAACCATGTGGGGTAGCATTGTAGAAGCTCTTCTGTTTGTTGAGATATTCCTTGATTTCTCCTACACCCTTGACGGATTTTTCTATCTGCTTTTTTAATAACTCCATGTCGATTGAACCTGAATCATCGGTTTCGAGATTATTGAAAACGTCCTCTTTGCTCTTAAAGGCAAATAGTTTTTTAAACTGTACCTCTGCTTTTTTGAGTGAATCCATGGTAGTGTGCAGTTCAGAAAACTGATTGTAATAGTAATCAGCCTTAAGTTTGATATCGTTATATTCTTTTGTCTTCACCCCTACCGATACCATATACCCCGTAAAAGAAATCCATATGGCTACCAGCGTAACAATACCGACAGAGGGGAGCTTCATCCTATATGTTTTTTCGTTACTATGCGGGATTATCAGTATTGTTATTGGAGTAAATAAGTGACGTATAAATTTCTTAAACCTTAGCATTATCAACTCCGTTTGCTTTTTTTATTCTCATGCACGGCTTTAAATGCAGTGAAAACGCCAGTTTTTCACCAATCTCTTTTAATTTACTATGCACAGTATATCACATACACCTATGAAAAGGCAAGGCGTTATTATGATGGGGTGCATAAGAAAGTCGTGGGGTTTTTCAAAGAAGGGGAGGCTCTGCCTCCCCTCAGACCCCTCCGCAAGGGGACCAGTCCCCTTGACCCCATTAAACTCTCCATGAATTTTATATGAAACAGACATGAATAGGGTACATTCACCCCCGCACATGATAATATATTTTCACGGTAAAGTCTAAAAATATCCTACATAATCAATGACTTTCATTGTTTGTTGTGCCCGTCAGGGCATGAGGGTTCTTATGCATCCCTTTTTCACCCCGACAAATACTATACTTTGTTAAGCATTTCCATTATACTATAAATGTAGCTCATAATAGGAACGATGTTGCAAAAGTAGGAGTTGTATGAAGGTACGCAAGGCATATCGTAACGCATTGATGCAGTATATAATAGCCATAGTTATCGTTGTTGTAGCAGCCGCCTTGCGGATATGGCCTCTGCAGGCATTGGAATTGCGCATTCCGTACGTAACGTTCTATCCAGCAGTGATGGTATCTGCCCTCTATGGCAATATCATATCCGGTTTGATGACAACGGTACTCTCCGCTCTTACGGTTATATTCTGGTCTCCCACTGGAAAGCCCTTCCTCGATGACCCGGGAGATTGGTTAGGTCTGGCTGTTTTTCTTGTAAATTGCACTATGATAACCATTATCAGCGAGGCGATGCACCGCGCCAATGCAAAAGCAACAAAGGCAAGAGAGCAGGCAGAGGCGGCCAATAAGGCTAAGAGTATATTCTTGGCCAACATGAGCCATGAACTACGCACACCGCTAAATGCTATCCTCGGATTCTCCAGCCTGATGAGAAACGCAGCACATACCACTTCAGAACAACGAGTTAATCTAGACATAATAAACCGCAACGGACAACACTTGTTGAATTTGATCAATAACGTTCTGGACATCTCCAAGATAGAATCAGGACACGTGGCAATAGAGAAAAGCAATATAAACATACACCAGTTACTACATGAGGTACAATCATTGATGAATGTACGAGCAGTGGAGAAGTCTTTATGTTTTACCTTGATAATCTCACCTGATACCCCTCGGTATATAACAGTTGACGCTGGCAAGTTGTGGCAGGTGCTCATCAATCTGACTGGCAACGCTACCAAATTTACAAAGAGCGGCGGGGTGAATCTACGTGTAGGCATTGCAAAGCAAAGCGCGTCCAAGTTGACGCCATTACGTTTCGAGATAGAGGACACGGGTCCCGGTATTGACGACAAGAACAGGGAGCGCATATTCCTGCCATTTGAGCAATTGATAGACCGACCGGTTACGGAGGCGGGAACAGGACTTGGACTGGCTATCAGCAAGCAGTATGTTGAACTTATGGGCGGCACGATTGGCGTTACTGCTGCACCAGGGGGCGGATCTTTATTTTATTTCGATATCACGGTAGAAATACCGCCATCTATAGAGAAGTCTTCTGCGGAGATGAGACGGGGACACGTCATTGGTCTGGCAGAGGGGCGGAAACACCACTATCGTATCCTTATTGCAGAGGACGGACCAGACAATCGTCTGCTCCTCCACAAGATGCTAGAGCCGTTTGGTTTTGACATTCGTGAAGCGGTAAATGGACAGGAGGCTGTGGCTTTGTTTCAACAGTGGCACCCACATCTGATATGGATGGACATCCGTATGCCGGTAATGGATGGGTTAGAGGCTACACGCATCATCAAATCAAGCGAGTCAGAGACTAACACCAAGATTGTTGCTCTCACCGCCCATGCCCTGGAAGATGAGCGCCGCGAGATTCTCTTGGCTGGCTGCGATGATTTCATACGCAAGCCATACAGAGAGACAGAGATATTTGACGCCTTGGAGAGACACCTTGGCTTGCACTTTATATACAACAAGGGACAGACAACCCCAGACGCTAAAGAGCCGGATACGTTAGATTTCGCACAAATAAGGGAACTACCACCAGACTTACTAAAGGAGTTGCGGGAGGCTGTCATACTGTTAAACGGAGAACGCTGCCTTGAGGTGGCTGGGATGATAAGTGATATCGACTACGAAATGGGGAGCCGTTTACGCCGCATGGTGGAAGACCTGCAATACAAGGAATTGATTACGGCTTTGGATAGATTGTTATACACGGAGGATAAATGAGTATTTTAAGCGATCCACCCACTACAACCGGTGATATTCTTATTATCGACGATGACCCATCAGGTCTCAAATTGATGTTTGATGTACTCAGCGAAGCTGGTTACCAGGTTCGACCGGCTATTGATGGTGAGTTGGCTCTACGCAGTGTGCAGGCCAGGCAGCCCGATCTGATCTTGCTTGACATCAGGATGTCAGGTATGGACGGATTTGAAGTCTGCCGCCGTCTGAAAGAGGATATGGCAATGCGGGACATCCCAGTCATTTTCTTGAGCTCTCTTGCAGATACGTTTGACAAGGTCAAGGGGTTTGAGCTTGGCGCCGTGGACTATATAACTAAACCCCCGCAGGCTAAAGAGTTATTGGCTCGTGTGGTGACACATCTTGCCTTATCCGAAGCAAAGGCAAGGCTAAAGGCTCAAAACCTCCAACTTCAGAACGAGATAGCGGAACGTAAACGAGCTGAGGAGGAATTGAGATACCAGAAGGAACACCTTGAAGAAATCGTTGCACAACGTACAGCAGAACTCAAAAAGACGACTGAAGAGGTCTTCGATCTCTACAACAACGCACCCTGCGGATATCACTCTCTCGATAAGGACGGTGTCTTCATCAAGATCAACGATACAGAGCTCAATTGGCTTGGTTACACCAAAGAAGAGGTTGTTGGCAGACTAAACTTCTCCTATATTCTCACAACAGAGGGCTTGAAGACCTTTGAGTATAACTTCCCACTCCTCAAGCAACGTGGATGGGTACGTGATCTTGAATATGAAATGATCCGCAAAGACGGATCAACTCTGCTTGTGTTATTGAATTCAACGGCAGTTAAAGATAACAATGGCTGCTTCATAATGAGCAGGTCTACCTTATACGACATAACTGAGCGTAAATTTGAGGAAACTGAAAGACGCCGGATGCAAGAACAGATGTTGATACAGCAATCTAAGATGGCAGCAATGGGTGAAATGATTAGCTTAATAGCCCACCAGTGGAAGCAGCCTTTAAATGCTATATCAGCGATTATCATGGACATGGACGACGCTTATTCATGTGGAGAGTTGGACAATAAATATATGGAAAGGTCTAAGCAAATAATCCTGCAGCAGATCCAGTTTATGACTAAGACCGTAGATGATTTTAGAGACTTTATGCTGCCATCCAAAGAGAAAATACCATTTTGTATAAAAAAGGCAATTGAAGAGCTTATCTCCATGTTTTCACCATTATTCAGGAAAAGCGATATTGCACTAAGTTTAACCTGCATTGGCGAGGAGTTTGTCACATTAGGGTATAAAAACGAATTTAAACAGGTTATTCTCAATCTAATCGATAACTCAAAGGATGCGATATGCTCAAGTCGTCAGAAAGAGATGTCTGATGCAGAGACAGAGGGGAAGATCGAGATTGAGATATTCAAGGACAGCGGCAAGACAATAGTCATCGTAAGGGATAATGGCGGGGGTATCCCAGATGATATAATTGACAAGATATTTGACGCTTACTTTACGACCAAGTCATTGGATGAGGGCACCGGCATAGGTTTGTACATGTGCAAGACCATAATTGAAAACAATATGGATTGGAAGCTCACCGTTAAGAGTACTTACGTTGGAGCAGAGTTCAGGATAGAGATATGAAAGCTCCCTTTTCGAACTAATGGGCAGGTAAACCGTCTAGCAATTTATCTACATCTTTCTTTTTAGTTTTAATCTGCTTTCTGTTATCACTTCCCTTGTAAGAAATGTGTACCCAACCACTATCAGGGTTACCTAAAACATAATTTTCTAGAATTAATTGGTCAAAATCCAAGTTTTCTGAAACCCATTTCGCCAGGTCATAATTTGATATACCTGGTATTTCAATATCCATTGCCTGACCAACCATATGTTGGCTTTTACTCGAACTATTTCTTACAGCCTTATTGAGTTCAGGACATCTATACCCACTATTGACGATTATATTATGACCAAACTTTAAAAATAGCTTCTCATAAACATTCTCTGCTAATAATCTTAAATTATCTATTATCTCTTCTGACTTAGGAGTATTGTCGATGCCAAGTAGTATAGCTTTATCAGATTTTATCATAGTAGACAGATCTAAATTAGGTGAAAGTTTTGTGCTCAAGACTATACATCCTCCTTTTATTTTTCATAAACATGTCTCAAAACACGCAATTGCAGTAGGCCAGCAGCCCCAACCATATTTCTCGAGGTTATTTATTTACTTCAATAATAATAGGCACGAGGGGTATCGAACCCCTGACCTCTACCGTGTCAAGGTAGCGCTCTACCACTGAGCTACGCGCCTTCTTTACTGCATTGCTATTATGCAATTTTATAACAGCTTTTGTCAATAGCTCAAATTGCCTGGGTGCATAAGAAAGTCGTGAGTTTGTCAAAGAAGGGGGAGCTCTGCTCCCCCTTAGCCCCCCTCGCAAGGGGACCAGTCCCCTTGACCCCGTTAAAATATATCTTTGTTTCCGTTAATCTATATGCACACAATTGCCTCATAAACAAACGATCTGTTCTAGGCAGTTTTAGCCCTCTTCTTTCAGGTGATAACCTTGTATATCTCCATATCTTTTTCACCTTTTGGGGTCTTTATCCTGCTTACAAAGGAGGTTTTAAAATCATCCTTTACCTGCTCGTAGGTAAGGCGGCCAATAAAGATACCCCCTGGTTCGGCCAATGACTCAAGTCTTGCGGCAACATTAACCACATCGCCTAATACTGTGTATTCCATCCTGCGGGCCGACCCCATGTAGCCGGTAATCACCTCTCCAGTGTTTATACCGATCCTGATATCAAACTGTCTTCTTTTATCAAGGCTGGCCTTAAAGGATTTTAATTCTTTCTGCATATTTATGGCCGCAAGCACTGCCTTCTTGGCATGATAGGGTTGAGGGATAGGGGCACCAAACACGGCCATAACGGCATCCCCTATGTATTTATCTAAGGTACCGTCGTAATTGAACACAATCTCTGTCATGATCTCAAAATAATCGTTGAGCAGCCTGGCTATTTCGTGTGGGTCTAGCCTCTCCGAAAGTGCGGTAAACCCCTTGATGTCAGAAAACAGAATTGAGGCGTCTAACTTTTCTGCATCAAAAGAGATCTGCCCCTTTTTCCTGCTGTCGGCGGTTATCTTTGCAACCACATTGGGGGATAGGAAACGCTCCAGGTTGCTCTTTACCACCGCCTCCTCCTTGATCTTTTCATAAAGGGATATACGTTCTATACCGGAGGATACGTTGTTAGCTATAGATGTAAGCATGGTCAAGTCATTTTCGTTAAACTGCTCAGACCGTCTGTCCTCAAGGTAAATTACTCCAATAATGCTGTCATTTTTCGTAATAGGAGCACACATTATAGCCTGTACGCCCCGAGAGGTAGTCGTGGTCGAATGACCATTCTCGGTATTAGTGATAAGTGCCTGTTTACCACTGATCACTCTTGTTACAACGCTCTGGCTGTAAATATTATCATCTGCGCGGCTGGCACGGCAACGCAACAGACAATTCTTGTCGTTTATGAGCAACAGGCTCTTTTCCGCCTTTATGGTCAAATGAAGCATATCCATTATGTACTTGTAAAACTCGTTCAGGTCTGTGACCTTCATCAACTTTTCGCTTATCTGGTTGATAACAAGGTAGCTCATATCGATGGTCTTGGATAATTCAAGTTCCTGGTAAACAATAGTTGGATCGGTTGAAGTCAGCTCGCAGGCCTGATCTTCCTCAAACAGGAGAGTGTTTAATCCTATGCTTATCCTGTCGCCATGTCTAAGCCGTACCCTCTTAATCTCCTGATCGTTGACGTAGGTGTGGTTCTTGCTGCCTAGATCCTCTATATAGTAATTATTATTTTTCAAAAATATCTTTGCGTGATGACGTGATACAGTCTTGTCGTCAAAGCATATATCTTTATGCGATATTCCAGAAGTCATGGTTTTACCTATGGTTACCACATCATTTTCTATTGGGTAGATCTCATCCTCCCTGCCTTCTCTCTTAATTATTAATATAGGCATAGTTCCTTACCACTACAGATATAGACATGATAGTTATTATATTAACATATAAACTGAATTAGCAAGATAAAAAGTAAAATTTTGTTATTTACTTAAATCTGGATTAATATTATAATACACATAATTATGAGTGATTCTTAATATGTGAGCAACGGTTTGCTTTTAACCAATACGACGAGGGTAGAGATGGAAAGGGTTTTATTGATTTTGGCTGAAGGATTTGAGGAACTTGAAGCGGTAACGATAGTGGATGTCCTCAGAAGGGCAGAGATAGAGATCGTCACTGCAGGCCTAGGCGATGGCGTTGTGACAAGCACAAGACGCATAAGGCTGCTCCCCGATGCGCAGCTTAATGACATCGACGTTGAGCAGTTTGATATGGTCGTGTTACCAGGTGGACAACCCGGCACCGACAACCTGGCTAAAGATGAAAGGGTTGCGCGTATAATTAAGACGATGTATGAAAAAGGTAAGTACACTGCTGCCATATGCGCGGCTCCGTATGTGTTGTCTGAGGCCGGCGTGCTCGTCAACAAAAGGGCTACAAGCTATCCAACGTTTCAGGACAGGTTAAAGGCGGCAAACATCGTCAAAGATGAGAAGGTTGTCATTGACGGTAACGTTATTACCAGTCAGGGGCCAGGCACTGCCATAGAGTTTGCCTTGACGCTGGTTGAACTATTTAAGGGCAAAGACAAGGCTCAAACCATAAGACAAGCTATGCTCTGTGGTTAAGCAGGTGTGCTGCATGAGACTTGTTTTATATAAGATCAGGAGAGATGTGATTATCTTCAGGAGGGGACAGTGTTTATCTTTGGAAATCTATTCCTAGCGGTTGCAAAAATACTTGATTTGTTGTTAAGCGCTTACATGTGGATTGTAATAATCTCAGCCCTTATAAGCTGGGTAAACCCTGATCCATACAACCCTGTTGTGAGGTTTTTACACTCGGCCACTGAACCTATCTACAGGCCGATTCGACGCAAGATAGGCCACTTAGGCCCTATAGACGTTTCTCCTTTGATAGTTATGCTTGTTATATACTTTCTAAGAACATTTCTGGTGGGATCGCTTATTGGATTTGCACGCCGCATTGTATAAAGGGTGATTAGTATAAATAGCTTTTGAATTACCTCATACGCACCGGGATTTTAGGGTGCATAAGAATTTCATGGGGGACAATAAAAATTAATGGGGTCAAGGGGACTGGTCCCCTTGTGGGTGGGTCTGAGGGAGGGCAAAGCCCTCCATTCTATTCAAAAATCCCCACGACTTTCTTATGCACCCGGATTTTAAAGTATAGTGACTTTTTATATGGTTTTATGATATTATTTCCAACTAATAGTAATGAATTGTTTATAATAGGGCAATTGAATAAGCCTTGAAAAGGGGGCCATACGAATGAGAATTACACCGTTAGATATCCAGCAAAAGCAGTTTCCGGTTAAATTCAGGGGTTTTGATGTTGAAGAGGTATACGCATTTTTAGAGGTGCTGAGAGAAGAGATGGAGGAGCTGCTTCGAGAAAACACCTCATTAAAAGAGCAATTACACATTATTGAAGGACAACTGAGGGAGCACAAAAACATGGAATCAACCCTCAGAGAAACCCTGATTACAGCACAGCAGATGATAGAGGCCTATAAGGCCAATGCACGTAAGGAGGCAGAACTTATAACCAGAGAGGCAGAGCTCAAGGCTGATGAGATAATTAAGAAGGCTCAGGAGAAGGTCGTAAAAATACACGAGGATATAGTCGACCTTCGAGGCATCAGGAGACACTTTAAAGAAGAGATTAAACGGCTTGCAGATAAACTCCTCAGGGAGATAGAGTTTGACAAGGAACGAGAGGGTGAATCAGACTTCTGGGGAGACAACAGAGGTCAGGAGGGGGCAAGAAAGGAAATTGAGCAAGTATAACACCCTCAAAGGGGTTGCAGATATATATACCCCTGACATTCATATATGGCATACCATAGAGAACACGGCCAAAGAGGTCTTTGCCCTGTATGGTTTTAACGAGATCAGGATACCAATTATAGAATACACAGAGGTTTTTACACGCAGTATTGGTCAGAGTACGGACATTGTAGAGAAGGAGATGTACACGTTTAACGACCGTGGCGGACGAAGCATCAGCCTGCGTCCGGAGGGCACCGCCTCTGTTGTGCGGTGCTATGTACAGAATAACCTGCACACCCTTCCCTCCCCACAGAAGTTTTACTACAATGGAGCAATGTTCAGATACGAAAGACCACAAAAAGGTCGATTTAGACAGTTCTATCAAATAGGTGCAGAGGTTTTTGGAAGCGTCAGCCCCATGATGGACGCCGAGATGCTGTCGATGCTCAACGAGCTGCTAAGCAGGCTTAAGCTCAACGATACAACGCTTGAGATAAACTCAATAGGCTGCAAACAATGTCGTCCATCTTTCAGATCAGCGATACAAGCGTTTTTTTTAGCAAAGGAAGAGGCGTTATGCGCCGATTGTAAGGTACGGCTCAATAATAACCCGCTGAGACTGCTTGACTGTAAGAACGAGACCTGTGCAAACATAAGAAACGGTCACCCTAATATACTAGATTATATCTGCAGCGGATGCAAGGGGCACCACAAGAGGGTAAAGGAACTGCTTAACGCCTTGGGTGTTTCGTTTGTGGAAAACCCGATGATCGTAAGGGGGCTGGACTATTACACAAAGACGACGTTTGAGGTTACAACACAGCATTTAGGCGCTCAAAAAGCAATTATCGCAGGCGGCAGATATGACAACCTGGTAGAGGAGTTTGGAGGTCCTGCTGTGCCGGCTATAGGGTTTGCCATCGGTATGGAGCGTATGGCCGAGCTGTTACGGGAGTCCTATGCAGGTTGTCAGGTCTCTCAAAAGTTGTATTTTGCGCCACTTTGTGAAAAAGCTGAGACAATGTCGTTGTCATTATGTGAAAAGTTGAGAGTGAAAGGAATAAGCGTAGTATGTGGTGAAGGCGACCTTTCACTGAAGAGGCATCTAAAGAAGGCCGACAAACTAAATGTTATCTTTGTTATAATTATTGGGGAAGACGAGATCGTTAAGGGCAAGGCCACATGGCGACGGCTTTCTGATGGACAACAGGGCGTTATCGACATAGATACGGTTGAAGGCTATACCTCCCTGATCCAAGGCAACACCACAAGATAGACACCATTATGCAAAGCATGACAGGTTATGGCTCCAGTCAAAATGGATGGCTGCGGGTTGAGATGCGGTCTGTAAACCACAGATTTTTGGATATAAGCATAAAGGCACCTCCTTCTTTCCTAAAACATGAGATGAAGCTTAGAAAGCTCTTGCAACAATACTTCTTTAGAGGACACATAGACGTGTTCATCACCGTTATATCTGAAAGCGTCCTTACTGTTAATAAGGAGTTCATCAAAAACGCAACAACAGTGCTAAGGCAGCTGAAAAGTGAATTTGGTTTAGGTGGCGAAATAGACATCTCTACAGTTTTTTCCTTTAAAGAGGCATTCGTCAACGATCAAAAAGATATGGATGAGGCATTGATAACGGCATGTTTTATAGAGGCGATAGACAAACTCAAACAGATGCGGATGCAGGAGGGGGCACTCCTGTTGGAAGAGCTTTTACCACACGTTGACTACATGGAAGAGATACTGGATAGGATATCGTCATTGAATCTCGATGCAACAACCAAGATGTTTGAAAAAACAAAGCAAAAGATGCAGGAGCTGGTCAAGGACCTTAACATAGATGAGACAAGGATACTACAGGAAGCCGCCATTCTTTCTGAGAAGATGGATATATCAGAAGAAATCGAAAGACTAAGGGGGCACATTAAGCAGTTTAGACAAAACATTTCAATAAATGATAAAATAGGTAAAAGGCTCGATTTTATTGTACAGGAACTCAACAGAGAGGCTAACACAATAACATCCAAAGCGGATGAGTTTGAGGTTAAAGTACTTGCGACCGATTTTAAGTTAGAGACGGAGAAGCTAAGGGAGCAGGTACAGAATGTTCAATAAATCAAGCATGATTAATAAGTCTTTAAAGACGGAAAAGGAGAAATACATATATGAAAAAAGGTAGTAACGGCCCTGTTTTAGTAAACATAGGGTTTGGTAACGTGATAGCAGTGAATCGGGTGGTAACCATTTTGACCTCAGCCTCGGCACCCATGAAACGTTTAAGAGAAGAGGCCAAGAAAGTGGGTAAGCTCATTGATGCAACCGAGGGCAGACGAACCAGATCAATAATAGTCACTGACAGTGATCATATCGTTCTTAGTGCCTTACAAACAGAGACCCTTACGCAAAGACTCATGTCGCAAGGCTCTTCAGAAGCTGATAATGAGAGTAAGTAAGGGTCAACTTTATATCGTCTCTGCACCATCTGGTACTGGCAAGACCACCCTTTGCCGTCAGCTCTTAAAGGGGTTTCCACTTCTGAAGGAGTCCATCTCATATACTACCAGGAAGCCCAGACATGGCGAGATAAATAACGTTGACTATATCTTCGTATCTGTTGAAACCTTCAAGGATATGCTTAAAAACAATGCTTTCATTGAACATGCCCAAGTACATGGTAATCTATATGGTACCGCTCTAGCCACCATAGAAGGGCTTTTGTCTGAGGGCAATGACGTCTTGCTTGATATAGACACCCAGGGCGCAGCACAGATAATAGATAAAGACATCAACGCAACAACAATCTTTATTATGCCGCCATCCATAGACGCTCTACATCAAAGACTTAAGAAGAGAAACACCGAGAGCGAAGATGCTATTGCAATGCGAATAAATAAGGCTAAAGATGAAATACAACAGGGGATACACTACGACTACATCGTTATAAACGACGACCTTGAACAAGCCCT
The DNA here is from genome assembly GCA_002753395.1 of Nitrospirae bacterium MYbinv3. GTDB lineage: Bacteria > Nitrospirota > Thermodesulfovibrionia > Thermodesulfovibrionales > Magnetobacteriaceae > Magnetobacterium. Next base: position 34,594 of record PEAB01000030.1, read on the forward strand.
GAAAGAGTTATCGAGTATAATAACCACAAACAGGGTTAGAGCTAATTGTATAGACGTTGACTGGGTAGAGCAAACGTTTCATATAAAGGCGTAATGGATATTAATTAAATGAAAGGAGGGATTTAATGGACATAATATCGTTACCGGTTGAATTGGATCCCAACAAGATAGATGGACGGTTTAGGCTTGTTAATATTATCACTCAACGAGCCAAGGAACTCACCCATAGGGGTAAGCCCAAGATTACAACAAAGGCTAAGAAGATAACGACGATCGCTCTGGAAGAGGCTGTCTCTGAGGCGCTGGAATTTATCACCGGAGATGATGCAAGACGGGCAAACGAGGAGGCCAAGAAACTCGATTACAAGAGATTTCTTGAAGAAAAACGCAGAGAGTCTGAACAGGAAGACCTGTCTGAACTAGAAAAAGACCTCAAGTTCTATCTAGACGAAAAAGAGGACACAAGCAAGCGTTCATTAGAGAGTCTCTTTAGCGACGGAGATATCTCTACAGAGCTAGATACAGACACAGGGGCAGAAGCTGAAGATTCTTAAGACCATTCATGCAGCGTGGTAAAAACATTATCCTGGCAGTGACTGCAAGCATTGCAGCCTATAAGACCCCAGAGCTGATCCGTGCACTAACGGCAGAAGGCATTGGTGTCAGCGTTGCGATGACACCCGCGTCTAGAGAGTTCGTTACTCCATTGACTTTGGAGATACTCTCAGGACACAAGGTACTTGTGGATACGTTTGATTCCCCACTGGCCCACGTTGAGATGGCACAAAAGGCAGATGCGCTCCTTGTAGCCCCTGCAACCCTTAATACCGTCTCCAAGTTTGCCGCAGCGATAGCCGACAACCTCGTAACAGCGCTGTTTATGACCTTCCGAGGACCCCTCTTAATCGCTCCGGCTATGAACTGGAGGATGTATGAAAACCCCGTGTTTAAAGACAAGCTCCAATACCTTAAAGACAAGGGTGTTATCGAGATAACACCCGAGGTTGGGGAGCTTGCATGTGGTGAAGAGGGGGCGGGGCGGTTGGCCTCTATACCAACGATAACTCACGCTGTCAAGAAGGCGCTCACGGCCCAAGACCTCCGTGGTCTGAGGGTTGTGGTCACGGCTGGAGCAACTCGGCAGTACATTGACCCTATAAGATTCATCACAAATAGGTCATCAGGCAAGATGGGTTTTGCTATAGCTAAAGCTGCCTCATTGCGCGGGGCCACCGTTACGTTAATAAGCTCCGGTACACATCTAACACCCATGAAAGAGTGGGAGTTTGTGCCGGTTGAAACGGCACAGGAGATGGAAAACGCCGTCATGGACAAGACAAAAGCTGCGGACGTGCTAGTTATGGCAGCCGCTGTGAGCGATTTCAGACCCGCTGTGGTGGCTGATAACAAGATTGAAAGATCAAGCGGGTTGTCTATGAACTTGGTAAAGACTGATGATATCTTGTCGCGCGTTTCTTGTCAGAAAGAAAGACCCTTTATTGTTGGTTTCTCAGCCGAGACAGGTAATCGCATCGACAGGGCCAAGGGTAAGCTGCATGCAAAGGGGATCGACATGATCGTGTTTAACGATATCACGATGGAGGGCGCCGGCTTCGATACGGATACCAATATTGTGACAATCATAACATCGCAGAGCGAGCACCCTTTACCAAAGATGTCTAAAGAAGAGGTATCACACGTAATATTTAATAAAGTCTTGGAAAAGATGGGGAGGACGGTCTTGTATGAATATTAAGAAAATAGATAAACTTAAAGAAAAGGTCTTTCAGGGTGCTGACTCAAAATTGTATATCCCCATTGCGGAGGAGTACAAGAAGATTAACATGATAGATGAGGCCGTGAAGGTGCTTAAGTATTGTATCAAGAAACATCCCAACTATATGAGTGCAAGAGTAGCTCTTGGTAAAATTTATATGGAACAAGGGTATCAAGCAAATGCTATTGAAGAGTTTGAAACGGTGGTTTCAGCTATACCAGATAATCTACTATCACACAAGAAACTAGCTGAATTATATAAGTCAACTGGAAACATCTCAAGCGCTTTGAGGTCTCTTGAAAGGATCCTAGCCTTAAACCCAAAGGACGAGGATGCACAGAATTTAATCCATGACCTTTCAACACAACCAATTGAGGAAGTCAAAACCGAAAAAATCATACCCGATTCTCAAGAATATGATGAAGATGTCAGGACAGTAGAAATCGTACCTGATTCACGAGAAGATGAGATGCAAATACCCAAGATGGCAGAGCAAGCTGTCCTCAGCGTCATATCTGATGAGGTCACAAACGAACTGATAAATGCTGCAAACGCCAATAACCAACGTATAGACGTTGAAGAAGATATGGGTACCGACGAGATAGACAAAATTGTAGCTGACGGAGAAGTTCAAACAGATGATATAGAAACTCATGTGGAGGCAATAGCAAAACAGGATCAAGATAGCGATAAAATTATAGAACACAGTGAGCCTGTTCAACCGCCATCAGAACTGCTGATTGTAGAAACAAGCTCAGAATCCCTCTTGCAACAGGAACTTAAAGCCATTGATAGACATATCGAGTCAGAGCATTTCATCACCGCTGTACTGGCCTATAATCGATTGTTAAAACAATACCCAGAAGACAAAAAGATCAGACAAAGACGCCAGGAGGTTATCAGATATGCAAAACTCATCAAGAAAGACGAAAATATCTGGATAGAAAAACTCAATACCTTTTATACCAGAATAAGTGAACATAAATGGTATGTGTAGTTTTTGCAGACGATATATAGTATCTAACCAGTAGACATGACCTTAATCAAGTGCTTGTACAGCTCATCTACTGTGGTAGATTTTTTTACCAGTTCTCTAAATTTCTCAAGTTTTCCTATATCTCTAATGGACCTAATACTATCCATCAGCTCAAGCCCATTTACTCCGTACTTAATCTATAGTATCGCATCAATCCCTTCTACCAACCCCTCAAGCCTCCCTCTCCGCTCTCCCTCAATCAATCCCTTACGCTCTCCCTGTTCAAACGAGTACTCTCTCGCCCCCCGATCATCCTGTAATCTCATCAGCCAATAATCATAAACTTCAAGCTCTTCCTTGCTC
>PEAB01000031.1 GCA_002753395.1 Nitrospirae bacterium MYbinv3
AGTATTTTCGATAAAAGAGAAAGTTGAGTATTTTTTGCGTTAATAAATACACAATAGACCTTTTGAAAGTAGTAAAGTAGATGTTTTTAAAGTTCTTCTATTTTCTTTTTGCAAGAGGCTCTATAGTTCTTTATTAAACATCTATAGCGGATGAGTCCCTTTTAGATTTTTTCTTATATAATCATCTCTATAAACAGCAAAACCTTCTTGCAGGGCTAAGGTTATCCGACCTACGTGGTAGCTTACGTCATCAACGCAATGCACGGGCATGACCTCCATTGTAGTATTGGTCAGAAAAACCTCCTGAGCTCTGTACAAGGTAGCAGGGAAGTACTCACCCTCTTGAATCTTAAGCCCCCTTTGCCTGGCTATCTCAAGCACTATCTTTCTTGTTATCCCATAGAGGATACCGCAGTTTACCGAAGGTGTATAGAGAATCTCATCTTTTACAAAAAATATATTCGATACTGTACACTCTGTCATGTGGCCGTGGTAATTCAACATCAATGCCTCATGTGCCATCACAGCCTTGGCCTCGATCTTGGCTAGTATGTTATTAAGGAAATTCAGAGACTTAATCTCTGTGTCTATGGCCTCCGGAATGTTTCTTCTCGTCTTTACAATTGCCACCTTTACAGACTTTTCAGGGTATGCCACAAAGGGCTTTGCATATATAAGTATCGTGGGTTTGCTGCAAAGCGCTGGATCAAGGCCAACATCGCCGGACCCTCTGGTAACCGTAATCCTTATGTAGGCGTTAGTCAGGGCGTTTTCATCAAGTGTAGCGTTTACGGCCTCCAAGAACACCTCTTGTTTTATACCTATATCCAGATTGATCAACGAAAGAGAGCGGTAAAGCCGCCGCAGATGCTCCTGCAGTTTAAAGACCACACCGTTATAGGCCCTTAGGGTCTCAAACACACCGTCTCCATACAACAACCCGTGGTCAAGGACCGAGACACACGCTGACTCTATCGGAAGGATAGAGCCGTTTAGATATACCTTCATTTTATATATTAACAAAACAACGTTAATAGTGTTAATATTTTTTATTATATATGGATACACTCACTGATGAGATAAGAGACGAGATAGTTAGACTGGTAAAAGAATTAAATCATCACAGCTACAGATACCATGTCCTTGACGCACCTGAGATATCAGATGCCGACTACGACAGGATGTTTCACACCCTTCAGGGACTTGAAGAGATCTATGGTTTTATTTTGCCCGACTCTCCAACTCAGAGGGTTGGAGCGCCGCCGTTAGAGAGATTTGATAAAATAACACACAATATGCCCATGCTTTCGCTGCAGGATTCGTTTTCTTTTGAGGAGGTAAGGGAGTTTGATAAGAGGGTCAAGAAACTGCTTAACCGCCCTGAGTCAGTGATACTCACCGTGGAGCCAAAGTATGACGGTCTTGCCATAGAGATCACCTATAGGGATGGCATATTGTATCGGGCCTCCACTCGAGGGGATGGCTACACCGGTGAGGACGTCACAAACAACGTCAGGACGATCAGGACGATCCCGCTAAGTATCCAGACCGAGGGGATCGAGGAGATAGACCTCAGAGGCGAGATCTATATCAATACCACGGACTTTGAGGCCATCAACGCTGAGCGAGTAGCCGCTGGCGACCCTCCATTTGCCAACCCGCGTAATGCTTCAGCTGGCTCTATTAGACAGTTAGACCCATCAATAACGGCCAAACGGCGGTTAAATGCGGCCTTTTATGGTGTGGGACTGGTTAGAGGCTCAGTTGAGATGACATCGCAGACGGCATTGATGCAGTGGTTAAGACAGCAGCGCTTTCCAACGCCGTTTATCTTTCAAGAGGTCGTTGACATAGAACAGGCAATAGAGGTCATCAGCCATATAGAGAGGGAACGAGCCAGCCTCCCCTTTGAGATCGACGGGGTGGTGATTAAGGTAAACGATTTTGCACTCAGAGAGGGGTTAGGCGTTAAGACACGCACCCCTCGTTGGGCAATCGCTTATAAGTACCAGAGTCATCGCAGCGTTACGAGGATCGAGTCGATAGAGTTAAGCGTCGGAAGGACAGGCATCATCACACCCGTTGCGCTGTTGCAGCCGGTGCGGGTTGGAGGCGTTACCGTTTCCCGGTGCTCTTTACACAACTGGGACGAGATCAAACGTAATGACTATAGGGTTGGCGATACCGTAGTGGTTGAACGTGCAGGGGATGTAATCCCTCATCTTGTCGAGGTAGATGTGACCAGGAGAAGTGGTCAGGAGCAGTCGTTTCCTGTTCCACAGGCATGTCCTGATTGCAGCGCTGCCGTGGTACAGGATGAAGGGGCGGTGGCATTTCGGTGTATAGGGTTAAACTGTCCCGCTCAGTTGCGCGAGAGGCTTCGTCACTTTGTCTCAAGGGACGCCTTGAACATAGATGGGCTTGGGGAGAAGAACATCCTGTTGTTATACGATAGTGGTCTGGTCAAGAGTTTTGTCGATATCTTTTTGCTTAATAAGGCGGAGTTGTTAAAGTTGCCCAGGTTCGCTGAAAAATCGGCGGACAACCTAATAAAAGCAATAGAGAAGAGTAAACAGGTAACCCTTGCCCGTTTTATCTACGCACTTGGTATCCTTCACGCCGGTACGTTTGTATCGAGGCTGTTGGCCGCCAATTTTAGCGACATCTATGCCCTCTTTCACAAAACGGCAGATCAGCTTCTGTCCATCCAGCAGATAGGGCAAAAGATTGCCAACAGCTTAAGTGTTTTTTTCAACGACGATGTAAACCTCAAAACAATCGATGACCTCAAAGGTCTGGGCTTGCAGATATCTAACCCTGACTACCTTATGCAGCTCGAAATGCCCTCTATCTTGAATGGTCTTACGTTTGTAATAACTGGCACTCTACCGGTTGGTCGGAAAGAGGCAGAGGAGCTTATAGATGCAAATGGGGGCCGCTGTGTGTCATCGCTCTCAAAAAAAACGTCCTATCTACTTGCCGGCAGCGACCCAGGTTCAAAACTGGATAAGGCCAAAAAGCTCGGTGTCAGGATTGTCTCTTATCAGGAGTTTTTGTCAATACTAAAACCTGTCCAATGTCTGAACCACGATTTAACGGATTTAGGGTATCCTCTTTAAAAAGCATGGTAAGATTTTTTATGGTTTCAAGACTATGGATTCTCACTTTCGTGGGAATGACAGTAATGGCCGTTTTTCAAATATGTCATTCCGCAGCCTGCCCCTGGCTTGAACAGGGGTAAACAGGAATCCAGAAAGCGTAAAAGCATAGTTACCATGAAATATAAAGAAGATACGATTAGGGATTACCATGCTTAATTAAAATCTTTTTCCTGTAAATCATTTAATCCGTATAATCCTAGTTCAGACAATCTATATGCGATTGCCCTATCCTGTGCATCTACTTTCTACTTTACACATTACTCACCTATAATGTTGTATAATATGATATGGCAGGGTCGGTTATAATTAGGTTAGACGAGTTGCTTAGTAAGATAGCTTCATACAATCCTGACGCCAATACTGAGCTTATAAGGTTAGCGTATCATTTTACACACGAGGCTCATTGCGACCAGAAACGGCGGGAAGGCACCCCATATGTGGGGCATCCGTTGTCCGTTGCCTCTATATTAGCCGACATGCACCTGGACTGCACGACTATTACTGCTGGCCTGTTGCACGACACAGTAGAGGACACTGATACTACTATTGATGATATTAGTGACATGTTTGGCGTAGACGTAGCATACATGGTTAACGCCGTGACCAAGTTGAAACAGATGGAGTTTAAGACCAGAGAGGAAGCTCAGGCGGAGAACTTCAGGAAGATGTTTTTGGCTATGGCCGAGGATGTGCGTGTAATCCTGATTAAATTTGCCGACAGACTGCACAACATGAGAACACTAGCCTTTATGCCAACAGAGAAGCAAAAGCGTATATCGGCTGAGACACTGGATATCTATGCCCCGCTGGCCAATCGCCTCGGTATAGGGTGGCTTAGGGCCGAATTCGAGGACCTTGGCTTCAAACACCTGCACCCTGAACTCTACGAGGAGATCTCACGCAAGGTCGCAGAGAAACGTCACGACCGTGAAGACTTTATAAAGGAATTAGCCCTAAACGTGGAGGCAAAACTAAAGGAACACAATGTTTTTGCAAGGGTCAGCGGGAGGGTAAAAAACTACTATGGCATATACCAGAAGATGCTCAAACAGAGGGTCTCCTTTGAAGAGGTCAATGACATCTTGGGCCTTAGAATAATAACGCAGTCCAAGGAGCAGTGCTACATGACCATGGGCATAATACACTCAATGTGGATCCCTGTACCGGGCAGGTTCAAGGACTATATTGCCATACCCAAGGCCAATATGTACCAATCCCTGCACACCACTGTGCTTAGCTCAAACGGGGAGCGGATCGAATTCCAGATAAGGACGGAGGATATGCACCTGTTGGCAGAGAGGGGGATAGCCTCTCACTGGATCTACAAGGAAAAGGAACGGCCCTTTGACGACAGGGACGCCAAGTACTTTAACTGGCTCAGAGAGCTAATCTACATGCAGAAAGACTCAAGCGACGCCAAGGACTTCCTCGAGATGTTCAAGGGCGAGGTGTTTCAGGATGTCGTGTTCGTTCTGACGCCGGCTGGAGAGATAAAGGAGCTGCCAACCGGTTCTACTCCTATCGACTTCGCTTTCGCAATCCACTCCGAGGTTGGTAACAGGTGCGTGGGCTGCCGTATAAACGGCAGGATTGTCCCCCTTAAATACCATCTAAAAAACGGCGATATTGTCGAAATTCTGACCTCTGCCTCACAAACGCCAAGCAAGGACTGGTTGAGTTTTGTCGTAACGCACAAGGCGCGCAGCCGTATCAGGCACTGGATAAAATCCGAACAGCGTAAACAGGCTGTAACTCTGGGTGCTGCCATGCTTGAAGATGACTTCAGAAAAAACAGCCTCAGCCTGTCCCTCTTAAAGTCCAAGAAGATGATAGAGGTTGTGCATACGTTTAATCTCAGAACCTTTGAGGAGCTGTGCGTCGAAATTGGCTATGGCAAGCTCTCAGCTCATCAGGTCGTTAATAGGTTAAAGCCAGACAAGCACCCAACAGAAGTAGAACCTATATCCATAAAACCACCTAAAAAGAGCAAGCCACATAAGGGTATACAGATTACCGGTATAGACAACCTGCTCTACAACACTGCAAAGTGCTGTTTCCCCGTACCCGGAGACAGTGTGATGGGCTTTATTACAAGAGGCAAGGGTGTCACCATTCACAGACTCGACTGCAATAACTATCAACGCCTGGCCGTAGAAGACTCAAGGCTGGTTAAGATTTCCTGGGATGCCAGCGGAGATGTTACAACCACAACAAGGCTGTATGTTGAGACTATCGACAAACCAGGTATCCTGGCAACCCTAAGCTCACTGATCTCAACGTTTAATATAAACCTCTCTCAACTGGAAGCCAGATCAGCCCAAAACAAACACGCACACTTTGCCTTCACCCTGGAGGTCAAAGATAAGGTTCAACTGACCAACCTCAGCAACAAACTCATGTCCGTAGACGGCGTGATCAGCGTACACAGATAATAAAAAAAAGGTGATAGCTATCTTTTGCACTTTTTTATAAACCAGCATTCTATGCAGCTCTTGAAGATAGATTCCCGCTTTCGCGGGAATGACAGCAAATAGCGTTTTGAGTTGTTCTATGTCATTCCTGCGTAAGCAGGAATCCAGAAAGTGTAAAACTATAGGTAATAGTTCATTATACGATGGATAAAAAGACTGGTGTAATAGACGGGTTTGATATCCACTCCATAGTCGGGCTTTCTGAGGACGAGGCAGCCTTGCGGCTGAAGAGAGACGGGTATAACGAGCTTCCCGCATCTAAGAGACGAGGTATCTTTAATATTGTCTTCGAGGTGTTTCGTGAACCGATGTTTCTGCTTCTGATTGCGGGTGGGACTATATATTTAGTAATAGGCGATACGCAGGAGGCCTTAATGCTCCTGGGATTTGTGTTTGTGGTTATCAACATTACCATCTATCAGGAACGCAAAACTGAACATGCCTTAGAGGCATTAAGGGATCTGTCTTCCCCGCGGGCATTACTTATAAGAAATAGAGAGCATAAGAGAATCCCAGGGCGAGAGGTTGTAAGAGGTGATACGATAATCCTCTCAGAGGGTGATCGCGTCGTTGCCGATTCGGTTCTGATATACTGCATCAGTCTATCTGTTGATGAGTCGCTTTTAACTGGCGAGTCAATACCGGTAACCAAGATCACCGGTCGTGAGGACATGGAGATGTCAAGGCCAGGGGGTGATGCACAGCCTTTTGTTTACTCAGGTACATTGGTAGTAAAGGGTTTTGGCGTGGCAGTGGTTAAAAAGGCAGGCGCTGACACTGAGATGGGGTTGATTGGAAATGCCTTGCTGTCTATCGAATATGAACAGACTATACTGCAAAGAGAGATGGGGAGGATAGTGCGCACTATAGCTGTCATAGGGCTGTCGCTTTGTGTCATCGTGGCTGTCGTACATGGGGCGATGCAGAAGGATTGGCTCAATGGGCTCCTTGCAGGGATAACGCTTGCTATGGCCATACTGCCGGAGGAGTTTCCCGTTGTCTTTACGATCTTTCTTGCCATTGGCGCATGGCGTATGTCAAAGAAGAACGTCCTCACCAGGCGGGTGACATCAGTTGAGACCCTTGGGGCGGCCTCCGTCCTGTGTGTGGATAAGACAGGCACAATAACGCTAAATCGGATGACCGTCAGTAAGATCATAGTTGACGGCCATGTCTACGACATAGGAGATACAGCCTTTCCTATTGAAGAGACACTGCACGAGGTTTTAGAGTTTGGCATACTCGCCAGTCAGATGGCCCCGTTTGACCCAATGGAGAAGGCTATAAGCGATATTGGTCTTAATAAGCTCTCCGGTACAGAGCACATCCATAGCAATTGGACATTAGTACAAGAGTATCCTCTGTCAGAGAACCTGTTGGCAATGTCTCGTGTCTATAAGTCGCCTGACAACGACAGCTTTATCATAGCAGCCAAGGGTGCACCCGAGGCCATTGCAGACATCTGTCACCTGGATAAAGAACAGCAATTGCAATTGTCCAGGAATATTGATTTAATGGCAAGAGATGGCTTGAGGGTTATCGGTGTGGCAAAGTCCGAGTTTGAGGAGAGCAGTCTGCCACAGGAGCAGCATGATTTTAGGTTTCAGTTCTTAGGTCTTATTGGTCTGTCAGACCCGGTACGTAATGGTGTTAAAGATGCCATAAAGGAATGCTATGATGCTGGCATCAGGGTTGTCATGATCACGGGGGATTACTCTATTACGGCCCAAAAGATAGCACAACAGATAGGGTTAGCGTCCTCGGATCAGATAATTACGGGTGAGCAACTCAGCAGTCTCAATGACTTAGAGCTACAGAACAGGATCAAAACTGTGAACATCTTTGCCCGCGTCGTGCCTGAGCAAAAACTGCGTATTATAAATGCGCTTAAGGCCAACGGTGAGGTTGTAGCAATGACAGGTGATGGCGTTAATGACGCCCCTGCCCTGAAGTCCGCTCACATAGGCATCGCAATGGGCGGGCGCGGAACGGATGTGGCACGTGAGGCGTCGGATATCGTTTTGCTTGATGATGACTTTTCCTCCATCGTTCAGGCGGTAAGGATGGGAAGACGGATATTTGCCAATCTCAAAAAAGCAATCTCATACATTATTGCCATTCACGTCCCTATCGCGGGCATCTCGTTGTTACCGGTTTTTTTCAATTGGAATCTTATCCTCTTGCCAGTGCACATAGTGTTTCTCGAGCTGATTATTGACCCAGCCTGTTCTATTGTCTTTGAGGTGGAGCCCGAGGAGGCCGACGTTATGAACAAACCACCGCGGCAACTGAAAGAACCATTGTTTAACAAGGCGACCCTAACGTATAGTATCATGCAAGGTTTTGTTGTGTTACTTGTTGTAATGATGGTATATACTGCAGCCAGATATCTTAACTTTGGAGAAACGGATGCCAGGACACTTGGTTTTACAACATTAATAGTTGCAAACATGTGTCTGATTTTAACAAACCGTTCGTGGTCTCAGACGATATTATCCACGCTGAATTGTAAGAACTCGGCCCTCTGGTGGATACTAAGCGGCACTGTTTTGTTTTTAGGGTTAGTCCTCTACGTTCCGGTATTAAGGGAGCTCTTCCACTTCTGCACGTTACACGTAGGCGACCTGGTTGTCTGCCTGGCTCTTGGTATTATAAGCATACTATGGTTTGAAGGGGTTAAGGTGGTTAAAAAAAATAGAAACAGGTACGCTGCTCCCCATCACCCCTAATGGGTATTTTTAGCCCGGTGATTTCCAAAGAAAGCAGGTCTTAAAATCCTTGAGCATATCGAAAGTGTTAACGCACATGACGTCAAAAGCATTACAGACATTTGGAATCTTAACTCTAACTTTTACGGATGGATCATATACTTCGTGCGTCACAAGGATTAAATTATTGACTTTTGCATATGCTATTAGCCATCCATCTGCCGCTTTTGCAAAGTCTGCCTTTGCCCCTTGAGTGAATTGTGATTGCGTTTGAACCCAATTAGATATTTGAGCAAACCATTTTATAATGTCAGAATCATCTATTGATACAAAGCACGTTTTTGGCATGGTTTTGTTTATCCATTTAGCCAGTTCATCATTCCCGCGGGACAATTCATCCTTAATGAGATTAATACTTGATAAGCGATTTTTCTTATGATGCCATAATAGTGCTTCCCAAAACCCTGGACATAGCTCGAAAGAATAATATCGTTTTTTTGCTTCGATAAAAATATTTGCATCTAAGGCGTATCTAGCGTTATTCAAAGTTTTTTCCGAGCCTCAAATTTTTCCACATATTTATCATATCTCTCACCGTAAAGACCTGTAAGATGATATGCTTCATTGTATAGCAGGCGTCCTTCTTTAGCAGCTCGAATAACAGTATCAGCAAAACGTCTTCCTAAACGAAAATTTTGAGTTGCGTAAAAATTTCCTCCGCCACTTTTTTCTGTCGTTTTTTTTCGCTGAGCATCGTCCTGATATCCATGGTAAAACTCAAAAAAATCTGCCTTATTGATTAATTTTAGATCTAATGCACGTCTTGCGGCAACAATCGGACTCACTTTTAACTTTCTGGCAATGACTTCGAAAGGCTTATTTCTATTCTTAACATTAGGCCAATCCGCTGTAATCTTACTTTCTGGGACAAGAAATTCCGCTGCAACTCTATTACAGAATAGCTCTACAGAATTTTCTATAGGTAAGAAGTTGCTGAAGTTGAAAACGCCCCCCTTTCCTATAAGAAGATGTGCAACCTCATGAATCAAAGTGAACATCTGAGCAGCTTTGGCATCCGCTCCATTGATAAATATTAAAGGTGCATACTCATCGGATAGGACAAATCCTCTAAATTCATTTATATCAAGTCTCCTACTGGTATTGTTTCCAACAATACTGTTGATAGTCACTATCACTCCGACTCTTTCAATAGCAAGGTAAAGAGCGCTTAAGGCTGCCCCCCAGGTTTTATGCCGTTGTGCCCAATCGGGTGAAATATCCAGGAGTTTATAGAGTTTCATTGCAGATTGTTTAACATCGTCAGAGAGATTTACGCAACCAATAAAGGCTAAAGGCTGTTCCCCCTGTTCGATAAGGAAGTCTCGTAGCCATTGTTGACGACGCTGCATAGTCTGCACAGTTTCAAGCAAATTTGGACTTGGTTGTTTGATGGCTTCATCCCCCACAGTCCTAAAATCGATGATGGAAAGCTCATCTTTTGGTGGTTCAGGGAGGAAAAAATAACCTAATGGGGTTAATGTCTTCTTTGCTAATCTATTCAATTGACTCAGTGTCGGCATTTCTTTACCACTCTGCCACAAATGAAACTTTTGGAACTGTTTCTGCAAATCCCCCTCAGACAAGCCAGAACGCTCCTGTGCCCATCGAAACAACTCCGGTCTAATAGTTACATAGTTCATAGCATCTATCGCTTATCGTTAACATTACAGCTTTCATATAACTTGTGTCTCCATACTTTCTATTGTAGCATGTTCAACCCCACTGCGTAAACGCAACTGCTATCGTTCTGACTGTAAGTTGGTAATAATATTTCTCTTGACATCTGCTACTTGAAAAGTAGTGAAACCTCTTAAATTCATCCGGATTATAATCCTCGGCAGAAAAAATAAGCGCATTTTACTCATCAACTTTAGCTATCATCGATCTCTCCACCTTAGACATGAAGCAAATCCTCAACCGTGTTTTGCTATACATTACGTAGAATTTAGGACATCATAATTTTCTTTTAGCAGATTATCAATAGGGTTAATCGTGCAGGCCTTTTCGACCCATTTACGGGCGCTAACTACGTCATTGTTACGAGCGAAGATAACCCCTATGTTGTTAGCAATCTCAAACAGATAGTTATCTTTTTCCCAGAGTAACTGTAATCTCCTGATAGCCTCGCTACCACTTATTACGCCATGCTGCCAGTTGTGCATGTGCCTTTGAAATTCACTGTTTAATGTAAAAACATTATAAGGCTGCTTAATCTCAGGGGACGCTGATATATACGAATCCGTATTAAGGGTGCGTAGACATGACTGTTCATGCTTGTCCAGCACCTGAAAGAACGGGCAGTTCTTACAACCGTCAGGAAGGTTGCCGCTTCTTAGATTTAAACGCAGACTTCGATAATTATGTCCGTGCCAGACTTCCATCAGGGTATTATGTCTAAGATTACCCATAAACAGATGATCTATAAAACAACACGCCCTGATAAGACCTTTAAAGCCTATTGATACGTTTTCTTCAGCCGTTCTACAGGCAAACCTGCCATCAGGAGTCATATCAAAAAACCTGTTTATTAATCCCTCAGGAGGAGGGATTGCTCCAGAGTACGACCCTCCATGTATGATACTTATATCGTGACTGTGGCAGATAGATACCGCCTTTTGTAGATAGTGATCAAACCGCTCCTTTGCAAACAACAGAGACTTCTGCTTAAAATCTTCCTTGTTGAAAAATATGCGTTGTGCAACAACAAGCTGTTTTGCCCTCATATCAACTGCAAGTTTCGCTATCAAGGGAAGCTCTGTAACGTTATCCTGCCACGCTGCAAAGGCGAACTCTATGGAAGGTTTATCAGTTTGATATCTGTCTTTAAGCGTATTTATTAGTCGTATATTCCTTAACAGTTTTTCAAAGCTGCCCCCCTGTCTTATCGACTCATATGTATTTTGAGTCGCGCCATCTACAGATATGGTAATACTTACGTTTTTCCCTAATAGCGGGAGTATCTTTTCCTTGGTAAACAACAACCCATTTGTTGAAAAGGTTATATCTACACCATCTGGCAGGTTTTCTACACAGTATCCAACGATACTGTCCCAGTTCCTTGCCAGTAAAGGTTCGCCAGCCGAGAACAAGCATACAGATTTGATGTCACCGCACTGTCTGAAGACATCCTCAAACAACGGCCACTCCATATGCCCCTTTTCCATGCGCAAACCCTCCTGCGTATGGGCGCACATAACACACCTGAGATTGCAGTGATTTGTAACCTCAAAAAACGCCACCCTTGGCGCGTTCCAATATAAAAGGCTATCGAAAAAACGCATATGCTCAGCTACAATTAACTCATAAGGCATGATATAAATACAAGGCTCTGTCTTCATTACCTAGCAGTTGGCTATAATCGTTTATTAATACGATCTATCAACTCATCAACGGATGCAGACCTTTTGATCAGCTCCTTAAACTCTTCTAGTTTTTCCATACCCCCAAGATTTCTAATACTGTCCATAAGTTCAACCCCTCTATCTCCATACTTAATCTCAAGCATCCCCTCGATCCCTACGAGTAATCCTTCAATGAATGAATACTCTATCGCACCCTTTTCATCTTGTGCTTTCATCTGCCAATAATCGTATATATCGAGCTCTTCCTTGTTCCATAACATCTTATTTGCTAAATCATATGCCTCTCTCATCTCCTCAAAGTCAGCACACTTGGGCACCATTTCCAAAGAACGAGCATTCTTTATGAAATATATCCACTTATCCGTTATGCTCTCTAACTCATTCTCATCTTTGGTAAACTTGGGTAACTCTATAAAATTAAACTCCTGATCCTTCAATTCTTGTTTAAACGTGCTCGTATTTAATATCAAATGCCTCGTTAAATAATCATTGCCTCTAAATATATCAAAATCCACTATCCCTATATATATCACCTGATTTAGTTTGGGATAGTCATCTCCTTTGTCTAGCTGCGAAACATATGCCTTACTTGTATAGTACAATACCCGCTTCTCAAATCCTACCTTCTTTTGTATCTGTATCTCTACTATAAAAGTTCTTTTTCTCTTATCTATTGCTCTTATGTCTAATATAGTTTCTTTCAATATTGCTATCTTTGGCGCTTGATAGGGATTCAATATCTTTAAATCCTCTATCTCCTTATCACCGCTGAGACCTAATACGGAGTTCAAAAAAGATATTAATATCTCCTTCTTACCCTCATTGCCAAATATCTTTTTAAACGCTACGTCATTTCTTACGTCTACGAACCGCATATTTTATTATACCAGAATCTCTATATGCTTTGTCTGTGATAATAGGGGCGCATAAGAAAGTCGTGGGTTTTGTCAAAGAAGGGGAGGCACTGCCCACTGTCGCAGAGGGGTTCGCAACCCCTCCCCTCAGACCTAATGCTGTTGACTTAAGGATGTAAAGATGCAAAAAAATAGAGAGGGCTTTGCCCTCCCTAGACCCTCCCACAAGGGGACTCGTCCCCTTGACCCCATTAAAGTATGTTTTTGTTCCCATAAGTTTCTTATGCGCCCTATGCACCCGATAAATTAGGATGTTGTAAGCCCTTTGAGTGCCCAGAGCGTGTGGATGTTTGTCCAGAAGTCCTGTCTGTGCTTAAATCCATTTTTCAGGAGGAAGGGCTTTATCTGGTTTGCATACATGGAGGCAATTACCACAAATGGGCGTCTATTGGTCTGGATCAACTTAAGCAGGAGTGCCGGACTATGGACGCTCAACCCCATTACCTTATTATTACACCTCTGCAGAGCACTGTCTATAAAACCGTCTACCTGTATGGCTGAGTTTAAAAGCATATTGAGTGTTTCGACTCCTGCCTGACCGGTGCCCCAGATGTATAAAGGCCGCTTGTTGAAGAGTGTGTTCACCTTAACGGTCTGCTTTAGCCTCTTGAGATAGCGCTGTTGATGGTTTAAACGGATCTCAAGGTTCTCTTGTGCTGGCAATTGCCCCTTGCGTGAGAGAGCATCGGGTGAGACCCAGTATAGGCCGGTGACCTCCGGTATGTGGAGCATCTTGTATCTTTCCGCCATACGAAGCCAGAAATCCTGATCCCCGATGGACACGTAACGCTCATCGAAGTACCCGATATCATTGTGTACGTGCCTGCGCCACATAGGATGGGGGCCTATCATACAGTCTCGCAAGAGGTCTTCGTAGCAGAACTCTGGCCATCTGTAGACGTCACAGCAGTGATGCTCTTCAAACGTCTGATGGGCAACTTCTGTGAGGTACGAGTCGCCATAGACGAGCATACAGTCTGGGTTGTCATTGAGGCTGCTGGCCAATATCTCATAGGCGTCATTTCTAAGACGGTCGTTTGTGCTAAAAGTGGTGATGTAGCGCCCTTTTGATATCTTTATTGCAACGTTCCATGCCTCATATACACTGATCCTTGTGCCCGTTCTGACGTAAGTGATATTTGTGTATAGACGCTGAAACTCCTCAACTATCGCCCGTTCGTTCTGAGTTGAGGCGGCGTCTACAACCACGATCTCAGTGCTCTGGGCTATTGTTTGGTTTTCAAGGTCTTGCAGACATTCGCGTATAAACTCCTCTGATTTGTACGTGGAAACCAGCACAGTCACAAGGGGTAACTCGCTGCTGAGCATCTCCCGCCCCCTATGGGAGGAGTTGGCGGGCACAGTGGAGTGTATAACCTCAACGTCCTTTGAGATAAGATAGCTATTAGACCATCTCCATCGGGGTCTAAAATGGTCGGGGTCTTGTATGTGAGTGTTGTCAACGACAATTCTTGGTCTGCTCAAAGTTCCCAGAAGGGTCAATTGCATGGCCTGCACAATGGCCTCTGTAGATACATCGTTAACGCAATAAGGTGCCTGATACCTGCAATCCCAGTTGCAGCCGTAGCACTCTAAAGGCAAACAAACGGCCGTCGTAAAGGGTGAATATGGTATGAAGCGCCCAAAGTGCCCCCCGCCTAGTACTACCACGTTTGCAACGTCCTTTGCGCAGGCCATGTGAGCACCAGAGGAGTCTGAACCAAGATAGATGCGGCATCTGGCGATGATTGCAGCACACTGACGAAGCGTCGTCTTGCCGGTGAGATCATGGCAGGCCGGCAGCTCCTCTTTTAAACCTCTGGCTGCATCAGAGACCTCCTTGCCGCCAAGCACTACACAGTTGTAGTCCTTGAAGTGTTTGAGAACTTGCGTATAGTTATTGTATCTCTTATGGTAGTGCTGTGCTGAGGGGAAAAGTGCAATGGTCTTTTGGGGTGTTAGACCGTTGTCTTCAAAGAATCTGGCCGCAAAGGCCTCGTCCTCTTTATCTAGCCACAGAAGTGGTTTAAGTACATGCCGCTGGATATTAATGGGGTTTGACGCCTCCAGCGTAATCCCGATACCCTTCAAAAACTCCCTATGTCTGTCCATCTCGGGACGCTCTTGACAGCAGGTATATATTATTTTCGTGTAAAGAGGATTATTTGACTGTCTAAGCTGTGGGGTCATGCCGTTTGCGAAATCACCATTGAAGGCTATCATCTCTTTGGCCATGCTGCCAGTGGTAAACATATCAGTGAGCGGCTCCCGCGAGTAGACTGAATTTAACGCTATATCTGCTTCAAGCAGCTTTAATCTCTCTATTAGGCCGTTGCGGTAACCCTCATTGGCGTAGGCCGCCTTTCTGTCAAATGTAATAACATCATCGATCTCAGGGCAATGCTCGTAGAGTACGGCAATGTGCCCCTGGCAAAGGACTGTTATAGAATAGTCCGAAAATCTTTGTTTGATCTCCGGTAGCATCGACGACGCAAGTATATTGTCGCCTATGGAGTCTGTTCGTACCCAAAGGATACTCTTTTGTCTTTTTTCAATACCTCTCATCCATTCCACTATAGAAGGGGAGGCTCTGCCTATTGCCGCAGGGGTTCGCAACCCCTCCCCTCAGATCCCTCGCAAGAGAACCAGTCCCCTTGACCCCATTATTCATTTCATTACTTGTTTCCGTTTCGTCGTATATGGTAACATAATGCAAGATTAATTGGAATGAAAACATGGAGATGTAGGTATGGAATGCGCACGTAACAATAAAATAGATACTAATGCCTCTGAAGATGAGTTAAGGGAGGCTGTTTTTTTGTTGCATCATGATGATGGCCTGTTGCGCATGGAGCGCGATAACAATAATATGAAACGGATAATGGATGAGGTTTTAACGGACGATTCCAACTGTATAGACGTTGGTGCTCATGCAGGAGAGGTGTTGAACTGGATTGTACAGCGCTCTCCCAGGGGAAGGCACTATGCCTTTGAACCCCTACCACGGTTTATCCCGCAGCTAAAAGCCTCGTTCCCAGGCGTTGATATCTACCAGTGTGCACTGAGTAACAAGGCTGGTAGGAGCAAGTTTTGCCACGTCGTTAATCTTCCAGGCTGGAGTGGTCTTAAACCTCAACCCTGCCCAATAGAGCCGGTCTATGAGGAGATTGACGTGGAGAGCAGGCTGCTAGATGATATAATACCTCAAGACGTAATGGTTCGATTTATAAAGATTGACGTAGAAGGTGGAGAATATGGAGTTATAGACGGAGGTAAAGAGACCATTAAGAGGTGCCGCCCTTACATAGTCTTTGAACATGCCAAGGTGCATACCTTTGGTTATGGTACTACATCTGAGATGCTTTACGATCTAATCGTAGGTGAATGCGGGTTAGTTATCTACAGCCTTGATGGTAAAGGGCCTCATTCAAAGAACGGCTTTGTATCAAAATATGAAGAGGCCTTTATAACCAGATATAAGAAACACACAGAGACAAACTTTTTGGCAAGACCTATTTAATGTATCCTCTTAAAAGCATGGTAAACTTCTTTTTGTGGTTTCAAGACATGGATTCCCGCTTTTGCGGGAATGACAGCAATCGCTGTTTTCCTGATGTGTCATTCCTGCGTAAGCAGGAATCCAGAAAGCTTAAGAGCATACTTACCCCTGAAATATAAAGAAGATACATAAAATATAGCAGATTTCGATATTAAAAGACAGCGTTAAAAGGAGGCGGTCAGTAATTGAAGGAGAACCCAGGGAGAAAGTGCGTTAAAGTAGCCGGTGAGATAGATACCTCACGTGATCTTACTCAAATAGGCGCAAGTTCAGACTATGCTAAACATATAGGAAGGCTTTTTAAAGAACTCAGACCTCATATGATAATAGAAACCGGTACTTATCTGGGGCTTGGTTCAACAACCATCATCGCCTCTACTATCAAGGAACTGGCAATTGAAGACTGTGTGTTTTATTCTATAGAGGTAAATCCACACCATCATAAGATCGCTGTGGAAAATCTCACTAAAAACGGATTAATCGATCTTGTAACCCCTGTAAATGGCCTCTCCCTACCTCGCAATCTCCTGCCTGATATTGATGAGATAGAAGACAGGTTTGTAAGAAACCTGGAATTTGGAGATATCTTCGTTGATCATAAAGAGGAGGAACGGGCAAGACTGTATTTCCAAGAGGCAAATTTTGAAGGCGTCCCTGATGACCTCTTAGGCAAATACCTTAGTGAGTTTGACTATAAACCGGACTTTCTAATGCTCGACAGCGCTGGACATCTTGGGTTCATTGAGTTTAACTATGTTGTTTCCATGTTAAAAGGACCGTGTGTCTTTGCCCTTGACGACGTCTATCATGTCAAGCATTATAAGAGTTTCTTGGCTGTAAGATCAGACAAACGATTTGAAATAATAATGGAATCAAAAGAAAAGTTTGGTTTTTGTACGGTTAGGTTTTCTCCGTGAGCATATCTCCTGCATTTTTTATAAAATAGGCGTTACCCTTGCTGCGCTGGCGCATTACGTCTATTATGGTAGCCTGTTGAGTCTTTGATCTTTCGTTATTACCGAAGGCTCTACGAACTTCATCTATGAGTGTCTGCTTTGTGATTGACTCCGGTGTCCCGATATTGATTGTACTGATGTCCTCAACCAGTTCCAGGAGCTTTTCACCCCTTATAACAGAAAGCGGTACTGACCCTGTCAGAAAGCTCAGCAATGTGAAATGATAGCGCCACGATACGGTTAAGTCGCAAAACGAAAGCAAGGCCGCCATCTCTTGAGGTGTAAAGTATTTGTTTGGCACTATAATTGGCCTTGACCTCATAAGGGAGACAACAGACAACGCAGCCTCTTTATCAAAAAAGTTCCCCTCTCGAGTCTCATTACACAGGAACGCTATCTGAAAACCATCAATATCTGTTAGTTCATCCAGTGCCTGTGCAAACTGTGTCTTTATATAGGCATTGTCTCTCCAACGCTCGTTCACCATATTAACGCCAATTAGAGGGGCATCCTGCCTCCTTCCCTGCTGCTTCCAGTACCACTGAGCCCAATCCTTATCTATACCTTCCAGCGGTGTTAGCCAGGCCAGGTCGGCTGTTACACAAACACGCTCAGGGGACACTCCCAAGGTCGTTAGATTATCTCTGCTCCTGACACTGCGTACCGTCCAAGACTCTATTGGCAAAAAGCCGCTATTAAACAACTGCCTCCCCCCATGAGATCTTATCTGGTCTGCGCCAACTCCTACTGCATGACATGGCACAGCCATCCTGTGACATGTCTCGTATTTCTGTCCCAAGGTCTTGAGAGGCCACTCCAAGCCATCCATCTCATTCACTATCGTAGCTCCAACTATAAGCACCATATCGGCCTCTTTGTATAGTTTGGTACACATCTCAGTATCTGTATAGTTTACAAATCTCAAACAGTCAGGGAACTGTTTTAGCACAGGCTCGTCTTTGTCCCAGACCTCTATGGTGGTACCATCAGGCAATGGGTAGATCGATAAAAAACCTTGCATCATTGCCTCATCACCTATGTTGCCTGCACCAAGTCCGCTAAAAGCTACATGTATCTTCATATTACTAGACCTGAGTGCTCTACCTGCAGCGGCAGCATCGTCATGCCATGAAAGGGCAGCTCCATGCTCTCATCAAATGTAACTACAATAGGCCCCAGTCCCTCGACCCGGTCGTGAAAATAAATACCCGCTGCCCCTATTTCTGAGGCCCCAAGGGCGAAGGTGTAGAGTCCTGGTTTTACGGTAAAGGTCAGTTTAAGACGTATTACAAGGCAATCGCCGGTATGCAGATCCGGCAGCCTGTGTCCAACCTGCCTTGCACCTCCTGCAAAGACGAAGTTACCCAGCCGGTCAAATAAACTGATTGCCGCATTAGGGTCAACAACTGTCTCGCGAGCCTTAAGCAGAAGATGAAAGTTAAGTGAGTGCATGAGTTCCACGTGTAATGTATCTATCCCCGTCTCATTTGTTACCCTGGCGCCAAGAAACACGAGTCCACCAGTGCCGTGTCTTAAAGAACTCTCTGTATGTTCCATGCAGCCAGCATTTGGAGGGACTAACCCTTCGTACTGATTTAAGATGTTATAAGCCAGGATCTCCTGCGGCGACATCAGCGGCTCTGCGCAAGGTTCAGAAAACGTCGAGGCGGTTAGAGATTCAACAACAACATGCCGTTTCTTTATGTTCATTGATACGGTATACTTATTAATTGAATCCACGGCTGAGCCAATGAAGTCGATCTCTCCGTTTCTTAATATTATTGCCCTATCGCACAGAAACCGTATTGCCTCCATATCGTGTGAGACAAACAGACAGGTAGTCCCCCTGTCTATGATCTGACGAATGGCCTTAAAACACTTCTGCTGGAAGAATATATCCCCAACGCTAAGTGCCTCATCCACTACCAGTATGTCTGGCCTTGTGGCAACGGCGCAGGCAAATGCAAGGCGTACATACATCCCTGTTGAGTATATCTTCATTGGCTGGTCTATGAACTGTCCTATGTCGGCAAACTCCACTATTGAGTTCATCATAGAGTCCATCTCATCTTTGGAGTAACCCATGAGTGCTCCATTTACGTATACGTTTGACCTGCCGGTAAATTCAGGATTAAAGGCGGCGCCTAACTCTAAGAGCGCTGAGATACGGCCGTTTTTGATCACCGTTCCTGATGTACAACGTAGTATGCCGCAGATGATCTGCAACAGCGTGCTCTTGCCTGAACCGTTGCTGCCAAGTATGCCAACGGCCTCACCGCAGCTTACGTCGAAGGTGATATCCTTTAACGCCCAGAACTCCTGGTGATATCTCCGCCTGTTTAGACTTAACAGCTCCTTTATCCTGTCCTTTGGGCTGGCATATATCCTATATTTTTTGCTCAGACCAATGACAGACAGCGCCTGGGCAGGAGCATTGACAGTGGATTTCACTTCTTGTGTATTGAGGACGATGTTCATAACATCTCAGCAAAGTCTGGTTTCAGGTACTTAAACACGGCCCCTCCCAAAAGGCAGACGACAACGCTCAAGATTCCGAGATAAAGCATCCCGTCATAAAAGCCCTCTGAAGGAATCCCCGCGTTTAATATGGCAGTTCGGTAACCTCCTACGATATGATACAGCGGATTTACCCTTAAAAGCGGCTGTAAGCTGTCTGGAATGCTTGACGGCTCATACACAATGGGTGTATAAAAAAACCACAGGCCTATTGCGACGTTGAGCACCTGTCCAACGTCTCGTACATATATGTAAGCAGCAGAGAGGCACCAGCTCAGACCGATGGTAAAAAGGCTCAGAAGGATAACGTAAACGGGCAGATACAAAAGCGTATAAGTGAGCCTTCTGTCGATCACGACAACAAGCAGCATGATTATGATAAACATGATAGCGTGCTTTACCAGGTTGGCCAACAGATTGCCCAGCAATAAAAGTTCAGAAGGAAAGACGCTCTTTGTTATAATCGTCTTGTTTTCTATCAGTATGCTCAAGGAGCGCTGTATCGTTTCAGAGAAGAAAAACCACGGTAAGATACCGCTAAGCAGCCACAACAAAAAGCTGTTCGTCCCGGCGTGTTGTCCAAGCCTGGATCTCAGAACGTATGAGAAGACAAACGTATAAGTAGCAACCGTGGCAACAGGATGTATTATAGCCCATGTAAAGCCTATAAGCGAATCTGCGTAGCGGCTTTTTAGTTCACGTATCACCAGGCATTTTAGCATATGTCTGTTTGTTACAATCTTGTCTACAAAGCGGCTTGCTGTACCTATTATTGCCTCTATAACTCTATGTAAAAGACTATATAAGGGCCGCCTCGAATCAGTCATTCTCAATATCCAAAATATATCTCATACAACTATAGTTTTGCACTTTCTGGATTCCTGCTTACGCAGGAATGACATGGAACAGCTAAAAACGCCATTTGCTGTCATTCCCGCGAAAGCGGGAATCTATTTTCAAGAGTTGCATAAAATGCTGGTTTATAAAAAAGTGCAAAAGTATAGATACAACATTGTCATTCATTAGATAAAATATAATGACTCCTTGTTTCTTGTCAAGCAGTAGACGGGGCTTTGGGGGTGCTTAAGAACTACCATGACCTTACGGACACAACAAGCAATGAAAGTCCTTGATTATGTAGGATATTTTTAGACTTTCATATAAAATTAATGAGAACAAAGATATCTTTTAATGGGGTCAAGGGGGCTGGCCCCCTTGTGGGTGGGTCTGAGGGAGGGGGTTGCGAACCCCTGCGGCAGAGGCAAAGCCCTCCATTCTATTTCTATAAACCCACGACTTTCTTATGCACCCGGCTCTGGCTCTGACTTGGAAAAAAATACAAAAGTATAGTAGAATAGCTAAAGATTATTTTGGAGGCTAATTATGATAGTACGATGGAAAGTAGTTTTGTTTATCTTTGTATGTATGTTTCTAGTGGCGCCTTCTCAGGGTGTATATGCTTATAACCTTCAGGAGTATTATCCGTTAGTGGTAGGCAATGCCTTTTCCTACGATACAGAAGCGGCAGGCAATGGGCAGGTAAAACTCACACCAACCTTTAGCGTTATATCGTCAACAGAGCTGCTTAGCGGTGTGAGCGTCTATCATCAGAGTTTAGGGTGGAAGGGGCAGATACCGAATATACAGGAGGGGTACGAGCTAAAGGCATGGGATGCAGAGGGGCTTAAGTCATATCGTCTGGTAGAGGTAGCCGACAACGGTACACCAACGACGGTGTATTCAACCCCAAGGCTGTTAATGCCGACAAGTGCAGAGCTTAATCAGAGCGTAAACATCACGGGGGGCAGCTTAACGGTTGATGGCGTTGAGGACGTTGCATTGCCCGGGGGATGGTTCAGAGATTGTTTAAGGCTGCACACCCAGACTCTGAATGACGGACGCACGTGCGACTCCTACCAGTGGCTGGCCAAGTGGGTAGGCGTGGTAAAAAGCGTTAAGAGTTGCAGCGGAGACAACGCTTCCTATTTTAATGAGCTAAAAGATGGCAGGACGTATAATTACATCCTGGGCTATCCGTTTGCATCTGGTCAGACAGTGTCCTTCAAACTTGCTACCATGCAGGCCTCCGGCTGTGAGATACTCATAAACGGTATAGCTCTTGCCGGTAGTGTCGACAGCTATTGGGCCAGGTTTGTCTTTGACGGGACAGACCTCAGCTTTAAACTTTCAAGTTATGGGGCAGGCACTCAGACCTTGGCCAGTGGGGGTACGTGCAGCAGCGTTGCCGGTCTGGACTTCGCAAATCAACCGGTTATGTTTCTCTCCGATGGCAACGGTTTCTTCACAGGCCTCCTGTTAGGTCAACAGAGACTTTCAGCTCAGTTTACCTTTTCGATCCAGCACCTGATGTTCCACTTGTCAAAGGCATGGGATGCTAAAGGCGTTCAGATCTATCCGTAAGGTGCACAGATGATGAGTCATTCTACTGAATGAATGAAAACGAGCTGATACGCAGCATTGTAGAGGTCTCCCCACTTGGTATGATGTACGTAGAAAAGGAAGGGGGGGTGAAGCTATGGAATAAGGCCGCCGAGGATATATTTGGCTGGTCAGCGGCTGACGTTGTTGGAGGCGACCTTCCCTTCATAATTGATGAGCACTCTTCAGATTGTGCAAAGGTGTTTGATTCTGTGTTAATGGGGCAGACACATACAGATCTTGAACTTAAACGCTTTCGCAGGGACGGCAGGTTGATAGACATAAGCCTGTCAACATCACCCGTGAGCGATAAAGCCGGTAATATCGTTGGTTTGATGGGGGTTTTTGCCGATATCACTGACCGAAAACGAGCCGAGGAATGTCTATTGGAGAGTGAAAACCTCTACCGAAGTATATTTGAAACAACAGGGGGTGCTACCCTCATCACTGATCCTGATTCAACTGTAACCATGATTAACGACGAGGTTGAAACAATAACCGGTTACAATAGAAAGGAGTTTGAAAACAAAAAAAGCTGGACAGAGATCCTTGCCCCTATCGAGGTTGACAGGATCAAAGGATACTATGACCGCAGGGGGTTGTATAACAACGAAACCCCAAAACACTATGAGACGATCATTGTCAACAAATACGGTGTAAGAAAAAACGTCTTCTTAAGCTTCACAAACATAGCCGGCAGTTGTAAAAGCATCATATCGATAGTAAACATAACTGAACTCAAACAGGCAGCTAAGGCGCTTGAGGAACAGGTAAGACTGGCGACCTTTGCAGCGGATATTGGAAACACTCTAAGTCGTGAGGAAGACCTGCAAAAGCTGTTTAAACGCTGTACGGAGGCTGTGGTCAACCATATCGGCGCCAGCCTTTGTCACATCTGGACCTATGATAAAGAGACCAACATGCTTGTCATACAGTCTAGTTCTGGCATAGATGCTGAGATAGATGATATATACATCAATGTAGAGCTTGGAATGTATGAGATAGGGGACATAGGTCTAAATCGTAGACCAATAATGACGAACAACGTCCTAACAGAGCCATTTTTTCATAACAGGGAGTGGGCAATGCGTGAGGGGATCTTGTCCTTTGGCGGATACCCGCTGGTTGTGGAGGAGCAGTTGATAGGTGTTATTGCCATGTTTTGCCGCAGACGTCTCAGTGAATTTGCATTTAGGGCAATGGTGGCAGCAGCAGATAATATTGCAAACGGTATAAAACGCAAGCTCGTAGAATCTGAGGTTAAGTTAAAACACAATGAGCTTCAGCACCTCAATAGGGAGCTGGAACAACGCATCCAGGAAGAGATGTTAAAAAGGCAGCAGAAGGAGCAAATGCTTATACAGCAGTCTAAAATGGCTGCAATGGGTGAGATGATAGGGGCAATCGCACACCAATGGCGGCAGCCACTCAATGCGGTAGGCCTGATAGTACAGGATCTTGAAGACGCCTACGAATATGGCGAAATCGACAAGGAATACATCCAGAGGGCTGTTAACGATACTATGAAGCAGATCCAATTCATGTCAAAGACGATAGACGACTTTAGGAACTTCTTCAGACCAGCTAAAGAAAAAGAGATTTTTAACTGCTTCAAGGCTATACAATCTGCCCTTTCCATAGTCAACGCCCAATTGACCAATAATACTATAAGCGTTAAGCTCACTGCCCACAACGAGCAGGAGTTATACATCACTGGTTTCTCAAATGAATTCAAGCAGGCTATGCTAAATATTATAAACAACGCAAAAGACGCCATAACAGAAAATAGAAAACAATCATATTCTGCACACGTAAAAGGTGAAATATCAATCGATGTATCCAAAGAAAACAACAAGATCGTCGTGATAATAGCAGACAACGGCGGCGGCATAGACAAGGACATCATAGACAGGGTGTTCGAGCCTTATTTTACAACAAAGGATCAGGGTAAGGGCACAGGCATAGGCCTCTATATGTCAAAGACGATCATCGAGCGCAGCATGAACGGTAAATTGGACGTCCGAAACGTCAACAACGGCGCCGAATTTCGGATCGAGATATAACTGAAAACGATGGTAAAGGGTGACCAAGGTAGTGTTTCATGGACATGGAGATGTATTTAGAAGAAACAAGAAGAAGGATCGTTTGGCATCCCACGTATAGTTTCAGGGCCAAACCACATCTTTAGTGTATTTATGGCTTGATTGCTCAGTTCTTGTGTAAATAAAAGAGCAAGTCGCTTCTTAGGACGAGAGCAGACGACATAGAACAAATTGCGGTTCCTTTCATCAGTGCTCTGCTTGTCAGAAGAAGATTGACCTGCCCATTCGAGGAACTGATTAAAGTTATACTGACTCCATCCTCTCCCAAAAACTACGAGCACATTTTCAAATTCGGCTCCCTTTACACCGTGTTTGGTAGAAAATGGTGTGTTTTCATCAATAAATTGGGTTAATACAACAATCTCCTTATTATGACAATGTCATATTCCATTATAGTTGCAACTAAAAATGTCTGAACCACGATTTAACGGATTTAAGGATTGTCAGGATTATGTCATCTCTTTATCCTGTAAATCCTTTCATCCGTGTAATCCTAGTTCAGACAATCTTTATTTTTACTTAAATCTGACATTGTCAAATTAAGAACTGCGAATTATATGATATTAGCAAACATATGAAGAAATTATTATGTGAAGTAAAGTTCTCGGAAAAACCTTGTATGTGAATTGTTCTTCACAGAATTAACCTCATATGTGAAGTAGATTTCTCTTGTTTTTTATTTTTTTATAGTTTATTCTTTTTAATAGACAAAAGAGTTTGAAGGAATATGGTGAACAGTTTACGAGTAAAGCTGCAAAGGTAATTTGGAGATTTGATAGACTTTTAGGAGATTACTAATTATGGGTTTAAAGGAAAAAGTATTGTCTAAATTTGACATAAAAGTAGAAATGACTTCAGCTCAATTATATTCAATTATACTTGCTGTTTTAAGTTTATTTGTAGCAATTTGGAGCCTTGTTTTGACACATTACATTAAGAAGAGTGTTGCTCTCTTTGATAAGACACAAAAATTCACTCTACAGAGAGGAGAGGTTAAGAAATTTGATTATAACCTATCGAGTCTTCAGGTCTTGAAAATTGATAGTGATAATAGTGGATGTAGCGTCCTGTTCAATATTAGAGGGCATTTAGAGGAGAAGAATCTTCGTATTACAAAAACACATACTCTGCAAATCATTAATGATCAAGGTGTTACAGAAGGGAGGTTTTATGTTCTGTTAGATGAGGTAAAAAGGGGTAAGGTTAGAATCTTATTAACTCTACAAAACAAATGATGGAGGATATTAATGAAGAAGCTACACTTGGTAATATGGATAATCATGTTTGTATTTGTTGGTACAATGTATGGAGTTAACTTAAGTTATGGGCAACCTAACGCAGGTTGTGAAACCAAAAAAGTAAGCCTTGATAATTTTGCATCAAACCCGCAATATGGAAAAGCAGTAAGTAGTGCATCTGGAACAATAGAATATTGTCGTACGATGAGTGGTAAGTTCTCCGTGAAGTTAGATGTAAAAGGATTGACACCCAATGCTAAATATAGGATGTCGATAAACGGGTATCCAAACAAGCCAGGGAATCAAAACTTATGTGAAAAGAATGGTAATGAAAGGTTTTGTGATTTTGGTCAGTTTACAACGAATAGCAGTGGGAATTACAGCGGTAGCGATAGCAGTACAAGTTTAAAACAAGGTGAATATGACATAAAGTTTCTGATCAAAGACGAAAGTGATTGGAAGTGTGTTCTTCAAAATACGATGGTTCAGTTTACGATACAGTGATGGTGTTCTGGTAGTTGCTCGCTAACTTTACCAACGGTTGGTAACAACTGCCGTTGTCTCTGTGTCAAAGGATGGTGTCGTATGAAGGGATTTAACACCCCTTCATACATACACACAGTATAAGTACTCAGGTAACATATTAAGCACCATGCCTGACATTTACGGGGTCAAGGGGACTGGTCCCCTTGTGGGAGGGTCTAGGGAGGGCAGGATTGATATAGCCGCTTCCTACGGTCACTAGGCCTCCTTATTTATTTTCACAGCCGTTAAGTCAACAGCATTAGCCTCACCCCTCCCCCTCTTACCTCCTCAAGCTGGGAAGGGTTTATCTCGTTTGTGGTCGACGATGCAAAAGAAGCCAAAGGGGGCGCTTGACCCATTGCTCAACTGATGGGGCTTTAGCGGCGGGACGTAGGCGACGTCAAAGGGTCTCAGTGCATACCTGTTATCGCCGATAATCAAAATGCCTTCGCCTCTGATGCAGATGATCACGTGTATGTGAACATGCCTCTCAAAAGACGAATAACCTCCCGGCTCTATCTGAAAGTATCTGACGTCAAACCGAGTGCCCTCACCGTACCTGCCGATAAGCTCATGCCTGGTTATATGCCTAAAGGGCAGACTGTCATCATCCTTGTACAACCGTGGTGGCCGACCAGTCCAGCTAAAATCAGCGCAAAACGGCATATGCTCAAACACGTCTTCAAACAAACCACCAGCTGATTCAATCACATGGATATCACAACTGGACTGATTGACAACCTGTGTGATTGACACCTGCCTTTGGGTGTGTGAAAATAAAGCGGTTATCTTTTCAAGAAAAGCCTCTGTGCTTTTCCTTATGTCAGATGCGTCCTTTAAGAGAGAGCCTCCGATGGTGTATACGGCATCCGCACCGTACATGGAGGCCATCTCGTGGAGGTTATCGAGTTTCATGCCCCCGGCTGGCGCTGGAAAAGCCGCCTTCAACTGACTAAACGAGCCTCTCAGGCTGTGAGATAGACTCAGACACTCCTCTGGTGTGAAATTAAACCGGCCTCCGGCGTTGGGGAAGATGGAGATGTCAGCGCCCATCAGACGAAACACACTGCCCAACAACACCGACGGCCTTATGCCATGATCTGGGTCATGGAAGTAGGCTCCGGTCAGCGCCGGATGTGCCATGATGATTATCCGGTAGACAGAGGCCAAATACCTCACCGTGTCAAGCCCTACGAGGTAAGGTGCAATGAGCACGCCAGAGACGCCGTGTCGTAGGGCAAACTGGATGCGCCCATCAATCTTTTCAACGCTGTCAACGATGTTTGGGAAGTAGAGGGTATTATGACCGGTCTTGGCATTAGCTGCCACGACAGCCTGTTGACAGAGGGACACGCGCCCTTCATAGGAGCAAAAGGGATGATCTACCAGCCCGTGGTCATCCTTGATAATATCTGCTCCGCCCAATGCAAACTCTGAGGCCATCTGAGCAAGGGCTGCGGCTGAAAGCCCCATAGGTTTTAATACGGCACACAACAACGGCCTTCCATATACGCCTAGCACCTTGCGAATACCCTCAATGCCATAGACAGGCCCGTTAAAGGCCCTTAGGAAGTCGTTGGAGAGATCAATCCCGACAACCCTTACGTTATCCATAAACGAGATATTGCCAAACAGGACGTTTAAAAACTGCGGCAGTTGATATGCGGTTACCTCGGGGTTATACGACAGGATACAACGGTAACGTCCCCCTGCTTTATCCAGGGGGACGATATCTTTAATTATAGCGACTATCCTGGTGTTTATATCGGGTTGATCGAAGAAAAAGCCATCTGGTACCTCTACTGTTTGCTCAAGGGCGATCTCTCTAAGGAGTTTTTCTATGTCTTGTCCTTGCTGCCCCCTATGATGAGGTGTTATCTCATAAGTGATGTCGATAGAGGTTGACATAGTGGTAGAGTGTCAACCCCAGATCAGCCTTCCATGTCTGTTGGCCCAACAGCATATGGTTACGTTTACCACAAGGGCGGAGGAGTCTGAGTAACTCCCGCCTATCTTAACCCCCAAGGTTGTAGTCTCAATGCCAGGTTCAGAGACATCATCCTGGGCTTTTAAGTCCGCTAGAACATCTTTTTCAAGCCCTTGGAGGGCAATTATGGGGTTGCTGTCGTTAAGCCTTCTTAGTAGCTGCTTCCTAGCTAGCAGGGCAGCGTCATCCTCTTGTGTTCCCAGACCAACCCCTATTGTGTATGGAGAACAAACGCCTTTCTTTGCCTTTTTCACAGTTTCCAATATGATATCTCTGATTTCGTTACGGTATCTTTCGGCATCGGCTCCACCGGCGTTATTGGGTTGTATGGCAACCAGACCACTGTCCTGCAGCAGCGACAGTCCTTCACTGTGCTGACAATCTGTGTTTCTAAGCAACAGGTCGATTACGAGGCTGGACCTGTCAGAGTCTTCAAAGTAGATGACAGGATTGACCGTATCCACAGTCTCTTCTGCCAAGCCCAACGTTGTGCCCGGTTCACTCTTGTCTGAGGGTTGGTTATGCAGTCTTGAGACAGCCTGCCTGCAGCCCTCTACGATATCGGAGCTTATCATTTCCCGATCAAGGCCTTGTGGTATTTGTACCCAAAATATTGGTATCCCAATGTTATGACACAGCGGCTTTTTGCTGGTTTTTGCCTTTTTTACGTTTTCAATGATACCAGACAATACCGTGATCTTTGGAGACTCGCCGGTCTCGGCTGTCTCTGATGCACATGCCTGTTTTAAGGCGTCTTCAACGTCAGATGGTATCGATGAAGCCACCTTTGTGTATAACTCTACGATGCCGTCCTTTAGCCTTAACATATCACCATACCTTTAAAAATTAAGCTCACCATACAATACCTAATTACGTTAATTATTTGTGAGGCTCTGCCGGTTTTGCTGCATCAGGTGCACCGCCAGGAGCTGGAGCGCCTTGGCCTGGAACACCTGGGGCTGGGGCGGCAGCGGGCTGTGCTGCCTGCTTTGCGATAAACTCGTCGAGGGCCTTGTTGTCAATCTGTACGGCATAATTCTTCTCTACCTGAGAGTAGTAGTTATCAAAGGCCTTTTTCTGCTTATCACCGGTCAGGTACTGCATAATCATGGATTTAACGCTTTCAAATTCTACGGTCTTTGCTTCTTTAGTATCAACCGCCTTTATGATGTGGTAACCGAAGGACGTCTTAACCGGATTGCTTAACTCGCCCTTTTTTAATTTAAATACAGCGTCGTCAAAGTTAGGCTCCATCTGTCCTCTTGCAAAGAAACCCAGGTCTCCCCCCTTATCCGCAGTTGCCGTGTCTTGCGATAATGATTTTGCAGTGGAGGCAAAGTCCGCACCCTTTTTGAGCTTATCGTAGACATCTTTAGCTTCCTTTTCCGTTTTTACAAGGATGTGAACAGCCCTTACCTGTTCGGGCATCATGAATTCTTTTTGATTCTTGTCGAAATAATCCTTTGCTTCTTCAGGGGTTACCTTTAGATTATCCGTCTGTACATTTTTTTGAATAAGCGTATTGATCAGGTTTATTTTCTTAAAATCCGCTAGTTTTTTAGCAAACTCCGGGTCCTTGTCAAGACCTAACTTCTTGGCCTCTAGATACAGCACTTCCCTTTTTTTGATCTCATCAACCAGTCTCTTAAGACCGTCTTTTCCAGTAAACATGGTCTTTATATTCGGTGGCAACTTTACCAGTTCATCCTGTAA
Source organism: Nitrospirae bacterium MYbinv3 (assembly GCA_002753395.1). Taxonomy (GTDB): domain Bacteria; phylum Nitrospirota; class Thermodesulfovibrionia; order Thermodesulfovibrionales; family Magnetobacteriaceae; genus Magnetobacterium. Next base: position 29,713 of record PEAB01000031.1, read on the forward strand.
CTGCTCGGAAGTTATTGTGTCCTGCCCCAACTTGACAATAGCCGTGCCGCCCTTCTTGAGTACATTGTCATCTTGTGTCTTTGCACAAGCAAGGGTTATCAATAGCACACCTACTCCAAAAACCATCAGCAACTGTTTTTTCATACTCTTTGTCCTCTCTCCATACATTAAAGTTAGTTTATTTTATAACCTATTGTAACAGTAATGATTTCAGTAAAGCTATAGTTTTTTGTTTGTTAGTAGTAATTGACAAATGTATAGAGAGCAGAATAAACTTACCTTAATAAAAAAATACGGAGGCTGGTAAATGACTAAGATTGATGAGCTATGTATAAACACAATCAGGATGTTGTCTATAGATGCAGTACAGAAGGCTAATTCAGGACATCCGGGGATGCCTATGGGAGATGCCGATATGGCATATGTTTTGTGGACGAAGTTTTTGAGGCACAATCCACAAAATCCGCATTGGCACAATAGGGACAGGTTTATTCTGTCAGCGGGGCATGGCTCTATGCTCCTGTACTCGCTGCTATATCTGACGGGACACAAGATTACCCTTGAGGACATAAAGGCATTCAGGCAGTTTGGCAGTCATACACCAGGACACCCTGAGTACTGCCCTGATTATGGTATAGAGGTATCCACTGGCCCCCTAGGTTACGGCTTTGCTGTAGGGATAGGTATGGCTATGGCCGAGAAGTATCTGGCCGATCTCCTTAATAAACCCGGGTTAAATATTATAGACTACAACATTTATGCAATAGTTAGCGATGGGGACGTAATGGAGGGACTCTCTTACGAGGCTGCCTCTCTGGCGGGCCACCTGCAATTAGGCAAACTCGTTTACCTGTATTCCTTTAATATGAACACTATTGACGGTTCAACGGATCTAACCTTCACCGAGGATGTGGGTAAACGCTTTGAGGCATTAAAGTGGCACGTACAGTACGTTGACGGCTACGACCTGTCTGCCATTGAAAAGACTATAAGCGCTGCAAAACAAGAGCTTGACAGACCTTCAATAATTATAGTCAACACACACCTGGGTTATGGAAGCCCCAACAAGCAAGATAATCCCGACATACACGGAGCGCCACTGGGTCAGGAGGAGATACGTCTTACGAAGGAGAACTTAAAGTGGCCCTACGAACCCTTCTACGTGCCAGAGGAGGTCTTAAGACACTGCCGGCAGGCTGTGGACAGAGGGCATGAGTTGGAGCAGGGTTGGCTGGATTTGTTGGAGCAATACAAGGAGAAATATCCATACGATTATGCACAATGGCAGGATCTAGAAGCAGGCAGATTCAAGGAAGGCTGGAAAGATGCTCTGCCCCGTTATGAACTGGACTCGCCAATGATAGCAACCCGAACGGTATCTGGAAAATTCCTCAATGCTGTGGCCAACTTCATGCCGCAGTTGCTTGGAGGTTCTGCCGACCTCTCGCCGTCAAACATGACTTACCTGAATAAGTATGACATCTTTATACCAGGAAGGTCATGTAAGAACATCCACTTTGGCGTCAGAGAGTTTTCGATGGCAGCTATAACCACCGGCATGTCTCTTAGCAATTTACTTGTACCTTACTGTGGTACATACTTAGTGTTTTCCAGCTACATGATGGCTGCTATACGGATGTCTGCCTTGATGAAGGCCAGGGTCTTGTACATCCTTACGCATGACTCCATAGGGGTGGGCGAGGACGGCCCAAGCCATCATCCCATAGAGCAATTAACTGCACTAAGGGCCATACCAGATCTCACTGTCATCAGGCCAGCCGACGCCAACGAGACAATAACAGCCATGCAGTACGCCATGGAAAACCTAAATGGACCTGTGGCGCTTGTCCTTACCAGACAGACCGTGCCAGTTACGGATACTGTAAAGTATGCCAGCAGCGAAAATCTGACTAAAGGTGCCTACGTCCTTGCCGACTCAGGGGCTAACCCCGATCTGATACTCATAGCCGCCGGCTCGGAGGTACATCTGGCTGTTGTGGCTTACGAGCAGCTTTTGAAGGACTCAGTAGCCGTCAGACTCGTTAGTATGCCGTCTTTTGCACTGTTTGAACGGCAATCCCGTGAATATAAGGAATCGGTTCTGCCCATTGACGTTGAAAAAAGAATAGCCATAGAGGCAGGTGCAACCCTGAGCTGGTACAAATACGTCGGGTTAAAGGGTAAGGTGATAGGGATAGACACGTTTGGTACCTCAGCCCCCGCAAAACAGCTTTTTGAACACTTTGGATTGACCGTTAAGAATGTCCTAAAAACGGCCTATGAGCTTTTAAAAGACTGATCTCTTTGTCTACGTCTGAGTATATTAAGCACAATTGCTCCTGCTATAAGCATCGAGACGCTTAGAAGTTGTCCCATCGTTAGGGGGCCTAAGATCAGGCCTAACTGCTGGTCGGGCTCCCTGAAAAACTCCACTATGAATCTAAAAAACCCATAGAGCATAATAAACACAAGCAAGAGCGCCCCCTTCGTCTTGCTCCTGTCTTTAGCAAACCACAGGACGCTAAATAGCACAAAGCCCTCTAAAAAAAACTCATAGAGCTGAGACGGATGTCTGGGCATAGAACCGGCATAGGGAAACACCATCCCCCAAGGCACAGTCGTGGGCCTTCCATACAGCTCTCCGTTGATAAAGTTACCAAGCCTGCCCAAGGCCAAACCAACCGGTGCGGTTACAATCAACAGGTCAGCCATAAGCCAAAAATCAATCTTTCGTCTCTTGCAATAAAAACCCCCGCCCATCAATGCCCCTGCCAACCCGCCGTGAAAAGACATCCCGCCATGCCAGACTGCTATTAACTCCAATGGATTACTTATGTAGTATGACAGGTTATAAAACACTATATAACCCAGCCTGGCCCCAGCTATCAGGCCTATGATTAGATACAGGTAGAGATTTTCAACGTCTTCCTTGTCTATGTCGAGCTGTCTCTTTTTTACCTGATACAAGACCAGCATGTAAGATGAGACAAACCCCGCCAGATACATAAACCCATACCATCGGATCTGTAGAGGCCCCAACTTCAAAATATACGGGCTTATCTCAGGGTAACTTAGCATATCGTCTCAATATAGCATAACAGCAACTATAGTGGCAAGGAACAAACGAAGGGGGGTGCATAAGAAAGTCGCGTGGGTTTTTCAGAGAAGGGGAGGCTCTGCCTCCCCTCAGACCCCTCCGCAAGGGGACCAGTCCCCTTAACCCCGTAAATATTCTTACTCCCTACGTTTTTCTTAATGTACTATAGTTTTGCACTTTCTGGATTCCTGCTTACGCAGGAATGACATAGAGGGGCCGCGCTATTTACTGCCATTCCCGCGAAAGCGGGAATCTATTTTCCATAGCCTTACAAAATGCCTATTGCTGGAAAAGTGCAAAAGCATAATTATGTACCCAAATTTTATAAACCCGTAATCTTAAGTAATCCAAAAACAAATTGACAAAAGCTATCAGGTATGACAACATAATAGAAGAGTGACAATGGGCACAGACACTTATGCAGAAAAACGCTTGAGGTAAAAACAACAGTGGAGGTTTCTTATGAGACATAGAGTAAATCTGCAAAAAACAGAGAAAGGTTACGCTGTCTGGGCTGTTGGTCTCAGGGAAAAACCGAAGAGGAGGCAATAGAAAATATTAAAGATGCAATACAGGGATATCTGGAAACAGTTGAGGGATTATGCAAGGGTAGGGAAACCAGATTTGTTGAGGCGCTATAGAATATGAGAATATGCCCAAATATAATAAGGAGGGGTAGCTATGATAATTGGTAAACCGTTACTTACTGAGGAGCAAATAAGGGTCAGGGTACACGAGTTAGGCAACAAGATAAACGAGGATTATAAGAACAAGAACTTTCTGGCTGTAGGGATACTAAAGGGAGCTTGCTTGTTTTTTGCTGACCTGATACGGCAGCTCAACGGTCCTCTATCAGTTGACTTTATAGTCTCCTCCAGCTATGCAGACACAATGACCACTGGTAAGGTAACTCTGCATTACGACATACGTGAACCCATAACCGGAAGGGACGTTCTCTTGGTGGAGGACATTGTCGACACTGGCATAACACTTAATTACCTCAGGGAGAGGATCCTTCAGAATCGTCCTAACTCGTTGAGGATATGTGTCTTTCTCGACAAGAAGCCTAGAAGGATTGTGGATGTCCCCGTTGATTACGTGGGCTTTGACATACCGGATGAGTTTGTTATAGGCTACGGCATAGACTATAACGACCAGTTTAGGAATCTTCCCTATATCTCTACGCTTAAGAAAGCAACTTAATTTAAACTACAGAGAGGTTATATGTACGAGTTAATGATCGAGGCAACCTTTTCAGCAGCTCATCAGTTGAGGGGTTACAAGGGCAAGTGTGAGCGCCTGCACGGACACAACTTTAAGGTACAAGTACATGTGCAGGCCGATAGCCTTAACGATATAGATATCGCTATGGATTTTCACGAAATTAAAAGATACACAAAGGAGGTTGTCGAGCAACTAGACCACGCTTACCTAAACGACGTCTTCCCATTTACGGAGATAAACCCATCCTCTGAGAACATCGCCAAGTGGGTTTACGACTCTCTAAAAAAGAAGCTGGACAGCGACGACGTGCGGCTTGCTGCCGTAACAGTGTGGGAGTCTGAATCGGCATCGGCTACTTATTATGAAGACTGAGCTTATCGAAAAAGTAATCAACTACATATCCTCAACGGCTAACCTCAAGGGCGAGGTGTTTTACATCAATTCACGCAGCATCACCGCCGAGGCAAAAGACGGGCAGGTAGAGGCATTGCTGCGTGCAGATGCGGCCGGTTTCTCCGTCCGGGTAATCAACGGCCTCAGACAGGGCATATGTTACTCAAATGACCTTGGCCAGTGGATGTCAGTCGTAGACAAGGCCATCGAGATATCGAAGTGGACAGAGGATGATCCGTTTGCGGATTATCCATCCGCCACCGCGTATCAGAAGGTGGAGGTCTACGACGAAAACGTTGCAGAGGCTAGTGAGACCTACATCATTGATGTGGCAATGGAGGTGGAAAGGTCAGCCCTTGCCTTTGACCCTCGGGTGAAGAAGGTGAGAAAGGCCATGTTCGGTTTCTCGCTCAAGGAGATACTGCTAGCAAACACCTATGGGCTAAGGGGTAGTTATAGAAGCACTTCCTGCTCGGCCTCGGCAACCGTTTTGGCAGAGGGACAGGGCGAAAGTCAGATGGGATGGGGGTACGAGGTAGACAGGTTTCTAAGCGGCGTATCTGCACAGAGCGTTGGCAGGAGCGCAGCCGACAGGGCTGTAAAACTCATCGGGTCAAAGAATCTTGCTGCTATAAAATCCCCCGTCATATTGGAAAACTCCATAGCCGGAGAATTTCTCGATATAGTGGCATCAACGCTATCCTCCGAAAACGTCCAGAAGGGCAAGTCCCTCCTTGCCTCTAAGGTTGGACAACAGATAGCCTCAGACAAGATCCACATCGTGGACAACGCCCTCTTACCAGGTAAGACAGGTAGTAGACCGTTTGACGCCGAGGGTGTCCCCTCACAGCGAAACGAACTTGTAACCAACGGTGTCCTAAATGGCTTTCTGTACAACGTCTACACAGCTAAGAAGTCAGGTGTCAACTCCACCGGCAATGCCAATAGAGGCGGGATCTCCGGGCTCCCCGGAGTGGGCATATCCAATCTCTATATCGAGCCAGCCTCTAAAGACATCGTCTACCCCCTCGATGAACTTCTCCTTCACATGGGCAAGGGGCTGCTTATAACGGACGTAATGGGTATACACACGGCCAACCGCATCTCCGGCGACTTCTCGGTTGGAGCCAGCGGTCTGTGGATAGAGGACGGAAAGGTATCTTACCCCGTTAAGGAGGCTGTAATATCGGGCAACATCCTCGACATGTTCAAAAACATCGAGGCTATCGGTAACGACCTATGCTTCTACGGCAACATCGGCACCCCAGCCCTGATGATAAGCGGCGTCGATATCAGCGGCTAGTGAACAGTAGCGGATATCTAAGCGATATAGCAAGGACTTTCAATCTTGGGGATGCCAGAGAGGAGTCCTATTATCCAGTGCTTTCAAGGCTGCTCTACGAGTACCTGGAGCTGACCGGCAGAAAAGACATCGTCGTAACGACGCTTCCCAAACAGACCGACGGGGGTAATCCTGACTTCAGGCTCTGGGATGGCAGGCAGCACATCACAGGATACATCGAGGCCAAGGAGCCATTGACAGATGACCTCGGAAAGATTGAACGCACCGAGCAGTTGAGACGCTATCTGTACACGTTCCCAAACCTGATACTGACAAATTTCCTGGAGTTCAGGTTGTACCGCAACGGTGAGCTCATAGACAAGGCAACCGTAGGCAGCCCGCTTGTATTAAACGCACTGCATATAACGTCACCCGCGGACAATGAGGCAGGACTTAGCAGCCTGCTCGATAAGTTCGTTGCCTTCTCCGTGCCAAAAATCTACGACGCAAGGGATTTATCAAGGGAGTTGGCTAAACGGACACGTTTCTTAAAAGACGTAATCATATCTCACGGTTTTAGTGATGTCAGAGAGTCGCCAAGCGGTAGTATTGCGGGATTTTACGAGGCCTTTAGTAACTACCTGATAGGTAGTCTCAAGAAGGAGGAGTTTGCGAATCTCTATGCCCAGACGGTTACGTATGGGTTGTTTGCCGCAAGGACACGCTCCGACAACGGGTTTAACCGAGAGGGTGCGTTTTCTAAGGTGCCCAGGTCTCTTGGCATATTGAGGGACGTCTTTAGATTTGTCTCTTCAACAGACCTTCCAAGGCAGATGGAGTGGATCATTGACGACATATCGGAGGTCTTGGCTGTCACCGAGGTAAAGGCCATACTGCATCAGCATTTTCACGAGGGCAAGGGCGAAGACCCTATTGTTCACTTTTACGAGACCTTTCTCTCTGAGTATGACCCTAAGACACGGAAAAGCAGAGGGGTTTATTATACGCCACAACCGGTGGTTTCCTATATTGTGAGTTCGCTGAACAATATCCTGAAAGATCAGTTTTCTCTGCACAATGGATTAGCCGGCGATGATGTTACCTTGCTGGACCCTGCCGCAGGGACGTGTACGTTTCTGGCAGAGGCAGCAAGAGTGGCCATAGAAGAGTACACTGCATCATATGGCAGCGGTGACAGGTCTGGTTTTATTAAACGTCATGTGCTTCAGAACTTCTACGGATTTGAGCTGATGATGGCGCCGTATGCG
>PEAB01000159.1 GCA_002753395.1 Nitrospirae bacterium MYbinv3
TGATATACTCTCTCTTAACATGATGCTCTCCTTATCGATTTAAGTTTGGGAAACTTATTTTATCATAAGGAGAGCTAAAACTTCTTTCGTTTAGGAGTTTTGCAAGAGGCTCTTATAGTCAATGATTAGGGTTATTTATGAAAAAAACTGTTTTCTTGATTGTTATGCAGCTTTTAAGCTGTGGTTTGGCATGTGCTGAGATCCAGGTTACCGCAAGCCTGTACCCGCTTGCCCACTTCGCCGCACAGGTGGGTGGAGAACTAGTGATTGTAACAAACATCACCCCAACTGGCGTCGAACCACATGAGTTTGAACCTGGCCCTAAGGACATCAAAAAGGTCTTTGCCTCTAAACTACTGATATTTAACGGCGCTGGCCTTGACCCGTGGGCAGTTAAATTGCAAAAAGACCTCCAGGCAAAAGGCGTGAACATCCTGCACATGGCATCAAAACTCAACATCTCACATGGATCCAAAGGTCAAAACCCACACTTCTGGGTAGACCCCGTGCTGGCAATCGAAGAGGTAAAGCTCATACGCAACAGCCTTAGCAAGCTCGACCCGTCCAATGAAGCCACTTATAAGAAAAACGCCGACGAATACATAAAAAAACTCTCCGCCCTGGATACCGCCTTTAAAGAGGGCCTAAAGACCTGCCAACATCGCGAGATAGTCGTAACCCACGACGCCTTTAGCCACCTGACACAACGCTACGGACTAAAGACCAATCCACTAGCTGGATTGTCGCCTGTTGATGAACCCTCTGCACGCAGACTTGGTGAGATAACAAAGATCGTTAAGGCTAAGGGGATCAGATACATCTTTTTTGAGTCCTTGGTTAGTCCAAAGATTGCACAAACCATAGCCACCGAGACAGGGGCATTGATACTTCCCCTTAACCCATGTGAAGGCCTGACCACAGAGGACGTTAAAAACGGCAAAGACTATATAGCCATTATGGAAGACAACCTCAAAAACCTACGCGTTGCCCTGTCATGCAAATGATTAAAGCCCCGTGCATAGAGTTAGACAGCGTAAACTTTAACTACAATGGCAACACGGTGCTTGAAAACATCAGCTTTAGAGCGGAGAAGGGGGACTATATAGGCATCATAGGCCCCAACGGCGGCGGTAAGACCACGCTGTTGAAGATCATACTTGGCCTTCTTAGACCAGCCAGCGGCGAGGTAAGACTCTTTGGACAACGGGGTGAGACCTTTAAGGAGCGGTTTAAGATAGGCTATGTCTCACAAAGGGCAACTCAGCAGGGTGTTTATTTCCCAACCACCGTCTACGAGATAACCGCCAGCGGACGTACCGCCAGGGCCGGTCTCTTTAAGCGGTTTTCTAAGGAAGACCGCAATGCTATCCAACGCGCCATGATGATCACAGAGGTGGATGGCTACAAAGATCGCCTTATTAGTATGTTGTCAGGTGGGGAACGGCAGAAGGTTTATATAGCACGTGCCCTTGCCGGCGACCCAGAGGTGCTCATATTAGATGAGCCGGTCGTTGGCGTGGATATAGTATCACAGGAACGGTTTTATGCGTTCCTTAAGAGTCTCAATAGCCAGTTTGGTATCACTATCCTCTTTGTCTCACACGACATAGGGGTCATCTCCAAGGAGGTACACAGCATCATGTGCCTGAATAAGAGGTTGTACTGCCACGGTCACCCCAACGACTTTACCCACGACCAACTAATAGAAGAGGCATACGGAGGGAAGGTTAGCTCACTCAGTCATCAACATTAAAATGCGGGGTTTGTTTTCAGATTTAAAATATAGTCCAGGAGGTATTATGAGTTTACCAAGTATGGACAAGACAAAGGGTTTCGCCTCGCCATATTTTAAGGGCAGGCTGTCTCCTAACATTTATGCTGGGAGACTTAAAGGACAATTTAAGTACATCATCATCCACTATACCGTCTCTCTAAGTTTTGAGGGTGTCATTGATTTCTTTATGACTCCGAAGAAGACCTCAGCACACTTTGTGGTTGATCTAGACGGCTCCATAGAACAAATCGTTTCCCTCAACGATGCTGCATGGCACGCCGGTGAAAGCTATTGGAATGGTATCAGTGGGCTAAACAGTCACTCAATAGGCATTGAGATCATAAACACCGGATATTTGGTAAAGGCCGCAGATGGCTCATATCACGGTGATCTTGGGGATAAGGTTCAGAAAGAGAACGTCTCATACGCACAGCACAAAAATGAAAGGATCAAACGACCCTGGATGGTCTATCCAGAGGTGCAGGTAAAGGCTGTGTTTGACCTGTGCCGGTTCATAAAGCAAAACTACCCATCCGTTTTAAACGTCCTTGGACATGACGACATTGCACCAAGAAGAAAGAGCGATCCTGGTCCTCTGTTTCCGTTAGAGGGACTTCGTTCCTACTATATTGGAGACTAAACTGACGAAATACAACATACTGACAGCGGGTAAGAGACAGTTGTGTTAGAGATATTTGAACTGGACTTTATGTTAAGGGCCTTTGCCGCAGGCGCTGTCATAGCGGTAATGGCCCCGCTTATAGGGACGTATTTAGTTGTGCGGCGTTACTCGATGATGGCCGACACCCTTGCTCACGTGTCGTTGGTTGGGGTTGCTTTGGGACTACTGACAAAGACGTACCCAGAGATATGGGCTATGTTGGTGTCCGTGTGTACGGCCTTTGGGATAGAGCGGTTAAAGAGCAAAGGCAAGGTCTATGGAGAGTCCGCCGTGGGGCTTTTTCTGTGGGCAGGGATGGCCCTGGCCGTAGTCCTTATAAGTCTGGCAAAGGGGTTTAACGTAGACCTGTTTAGCTTTTTGTTTGGAAGCATCACCACTGTAACAACCCGTGACCTGTGGTTTATAATAGTGTTGGCTGTTGTCGTCCTGAGCGTCATATTTACCCTGTACAAGGAGCTCTTCTCCACCACCTTTGATGAGGAATATGCACAGGCAAGCGGCATACAGCCAAAGAACTTTAATCTAATAATAGTAATCCTTGCGGCTGTTACGATATCGGCCTGCATACGCATCGTGGGGATGCTCTTAATCGGGGCATTGATGGTTATTCCCGTGCTAACAGCTATTCAATTTGCTAAGAGCTTTAAACAGACCTTCTTTATCTCAGTAGTGTTTTCACTGCTGTCAGTGCTCTCAGGGCTCTTGCTTTCGTACTATTTTGATATAGCAAGCGGAGGTACCATCGTACTGGTGGCATTTATTATCTTTCTTGTCTGTAGCTTTTTCAAGAAAAGCTAAAATGTTGTATTCCATATGGATGAAATAAGGAATGCCTGAACCATGATTTAACGGATTAAGGGATTACCAGGATTAGTTAAAATCTTTGGTAGTCCTGCAGAGGTAGTGATATTCAATCCCCCTCCATTGATGGGAGGGGTTAGGGGTAATGCTGTTGACTTAAGCATTAATATGTATGCACATGGGCGATATTTTAAGCAGCCACTCCTAACATTTACAGGGTCAAGGGAACAAGTTCCCTTGTGGGAGGGTCAAGGGAGGGGGTTGCGAACCCCTGCGGCAGAGGCAAAGCCCTCCTTTTTTCATCTTCACAACCTTAAGTCAACAACATTAGGGGGTAGGAGAGGGTGTTAAGTTTACTGTCACCACTACTTGTGCAGGACTACCAAAGATTTTTGTATCTTCTTTATATCTCATGGTAATTATGCTTTTAAGATTTCTGGATTCCTGCTTACCCCTGTTCAAGCCAGGGGCAGGCTGTGGAATGACATACTTGGAAAACGCCTATTACTGTC
>PEAB01000160.1 GCA_002753395.1 Nitrospirae bacterium MYbinv3
CCTCCTTCCCCTGTGGTCGGTCTTTGTTATTAGGGTAGGCATTGTGGATTACCTTGCTTACAATTTCACATAAGTAGGTCTTTTTACCTGCGTCCTGTTGCCATATATGGCATAAACATGCGGGGGTTCGTGCCACAATGCCCAGGTCAGTTTCATGATCGGGGTTGAACCACCAAATTTCATATCGACCTTTTCCCTCTTTATATTATAACTGGTTTCGGCCGCATGAAAAAACCGTCAATAGCTTATCCTCTAAATTACCGCTCCCAAATGAAGGAATGCGCTGTTTTAACACAGTCGGTTGCACAAGAGTACCATGTGTAAGGGCATTGCGATTTTCATGCGCAGGGGTGATTAGATTCCCTAATCATGTATGTTTCATGGCAACTATGCTTTTACGCTTTCTGGATTCCTGTTTACCCCTGTTCAAGCCAGGGGCAGGTTGTGGAATGACATACTTGTTAATCACCTATTACTGTCATTCCCACGAAAGTGGCAATCCATGTCTTTAAACCATAAAAGGAATTCTACCATGCTTTTTAAAGAGGATACACTATTACCTTCTTTTCTATTTTGTACCGCTCAGGGCTCGTTCTACTGTTTTGATTGCACAGAAGTCTGCACACATGCTACAGACCTCTGATTGAGATGGCGGTATGTGAGAGCGCATCGCCCTGACCTTATCTGGGTTAAAGGATAGAGATATCTGACCTTCCCAGTCGAGCTTTTTCCTGTAACGCGCCATCTGCAGGTCCCTGTCTATGGCCGACTGGATGCCCTTTGAGATGTCGGCCGCGTGTGCCGCTATCTTGGAGGCGATGACCCCCTCTATCACGTCGTTGATGTCTGGGAGCCTGACGTGTTCTGACGGGGTAACGTAGCAGAGGAAATCGGCCCCTGCCGCACCGGCTATAGCCCCGCCAATGGCGGCAGATATGTGGTCGTAACCCATACCCACATCCGTTACCAACGGTCCTAAGACATAGAAAGGTGCCCCGTTACAAAGTGACTTCTGCAACTTGATATTCATCTCCACCTGGTGCAGGGGAACGTGCCCTGGCCCCTCGATGATCGCCTGAACGCCATAATCAAGCGCCGTTTTCTGAAGCTGGCCTAGCGTGAGCAGCTCCTGCACCTGCGCCCTGTCAGTTGCATCGGCCAGGCATCCGGGTCTTAAGCCATCCCCAAGGCTTAACGTAAGGTCATACCGCTTTGCTAGCTCTAAAAGCCTGTCGTACTGCTCATAGAGGGGGTTTTCCTTACCGTTGTATATCATCCATTCAAGGAGAAACGACCCGCCGCGGCTTACGATATCCAGCACCCTTCGTTGAGCCTTCAGGTGATCGATAGCGCTCATTGTCAGGCCGCAGTGCACAGTAACAAAGTCCACACCCTCCTCTGCTTGTAGTTCTATGACGTTAAAGAGGTCATCCGCCGTCATCTTAATGATGGAGCCATATCTTTCTATCGCCATGACCGCTGTCTCATATATAGGTACCGTGCCTATGGCCACAGGTGATTTCTCGGTGAGGTTCTGGCGCAACTGCCTGATTGGTCCGCCAGTTGAGAGGTCCATGACCGCATCAGAGCCGTATTTTACGAGCATGGAGAGCTTTGACAACTCCTCCTCTACTGAGACGTGATCCTTTGACGTGCCTATGTTGGCATTTATCTTTGTAGTCAGTCCCCGGCCAATCCCCAAGGGTTTGATGTCTCTGTTCTTATTTCTTGAGATTACGGTATAACCCTTTGCAATATCGGCTGAGATCGTCTCCGGTGACAGTCCCTCGGCAATAGCTACCTGCTTGACTTCATCTGTTATTATACCCTTGCGGGCCTCTTCTATCCTAGTAATCATAGTGACTCCAAATACTTTTTTGTCTCATTAAAGACACTATCACTTGACAGTATCCCAGAAATGACGGCTATGCCGTCAGCCCTACTCCCCATAATATCCTTGATATTGTGTTCCTTGATCCCTCCGATGGCAAAGACTGGGATGCTGAGTTTTTTCTTTACCTTTTGCAGCACTTCCAGGCCAATAGGGTCACCATACTTTAGCTTTGAGGGCGTCTGGTAGATCGGTCCTATTGTGATAAAGTTTGCCCCCTTGCTGACTGCATCGATAGCCTCTTCCACGCTGTGGGTCGACTTGCCAATCAACATCCTGTCCCCGACTAATCTTCGAACCGTTGATACAGGCATACTATTTTGACCCAGATGAACACCATCGGCCTCTATCAAAAGCGCCACGTCCACCCTGTCATTGATAAACAGTTTTGCATTATATTTATTTGAAAGCTCCCTGAGCTTGATTGCAAGGACCAAGAGTTCTCTGTCGGTCATGTCCCTCTCTCTCAACTGCAGAGCCTTTAGACCAGCCTTAAACGCCTCTTCAACAACGATCTCTAGGGGGGCATTAACGATCTTCCTGTCCGTTATCAGGTAGAGTTTAAAATCAACAGTCTGCATAGTCTACAGCAACATGCCCTCAAGCGGGCTGCTTGCCGTTGCATAGAGCTTCTTTGCAATCCTGCCGGCCTTGTAGGCATATCTTCCAGCTATGACAGCATGTTTCATAGCCTCAGCCATTGCGAAAGGGTCCTTAGCGCCGGCTATTGCTGTATTTATAAGTACGGCGTCGCATCCAAGCTCCATAGCGATGGCTGCATCTGATGCCGTGCCAACACCTGCATCCACAACAATCGGCAGGTCAACCGTCTCAAGGATGATCTTGATGTTGTAGGGGTTTCGCAACCCAAGCCCCGAACCAATGGGAGCGCCCAGGGGCATTACGGCAGCAGCCCCTGCCTCAGCCAGGCGCTTAGCCGTGATGGGGTCATCACTTGTATAGGGAAGCACAATGAAACCCTCCTTTGCGAGCACCTCGGTTGCCTTAAGCAGGGCACATACGTCTGGGAACAAGGTCTTCTCATCGCCAATGACCTCTAACTTAATCAGGTCTGTGGCACATGCCTCCCTCCCTAGCCTGGCGTATCTGAGGGCATCCTCTATTGTGTAGCAACCCGCTGTGTTGGGTAGTATCTTGAATTTTTTAGGGTCTATGAAGTCAAAGAGCGTAGGTTTACTCCTGTCTGTGAGGTTGACCCTTCGTACAGCAACGGTAACTACGTCTGCCCCTGATGCCTCTATTGCCTTAGCGGTCTCTTCAAAATCCTTGTACTTTCCCGTTCCTACCCATAGTCTTGAGCTAAATTCTATGCCTCTAATGACAAGTTTGTCTTGCATCGTATCTCCTTAGTTATATATGGTACGCTAACCACCGCCAACTAAATTAACTACTTCAATGGTATCGCCTTCCTTTATTTCATATGTTTGATAATCTGCGCGCTTAACTATGTACATATTCACCTCTAGTGCCACCCGCTGCGGTTGTATATCTAAAGCGTGCAGCAACTGCGCTACAGTAGCCCCCCCCTCAATAACGAAATCCTCTCCATTGAGTTTAATTTGCATGATTTATTATTTGAAATTACACGCCTAAAAGTCAATAGAAGTTATTGTCTGCCAAACGATTCTCATTGAAGAGTGGAGATTAGTACATAGAGCCTCTTGCAAAACTCCTAAACGGAAGAAGTTTTAGCTCTCCTTATGATAAAATAAGTTTCCCAAACTTAAATCGATAAGGAGAGCATCATGTTAAGAGAGAGAATATCATGGCTATTAGGAAAAATTCAACGTGTATTGTTCCCAGAACTTGAAGAGATTTGTACCGACCCCATAACCGAAA
>PEAB01000161.1 GCA_002753395.1 Nitrospirae bacterium MYbinv3
ACTAATGTGTTTCTTCCCCTACAGCCGATTACCTCCTCTAAGGGCTTTTCATAACCTTTGCACTTATCACAATAGAATAACCTCATCGGTAGCTCATAATCTGCTAAACCCTTTATCTTTCTACTCACGTGTCCTCTACTCTCCATAGTATAACCACATTCCTTACATTCTATATGCTTGACGTCCTTACTCTTAAAAATATCCTCTATCTCATTCTTACGAATTACCCTAAACAACTCTGTTAAACTCTCTTCCACCTTGTTTATATCAAAACCTTCTCCCAACTTATCCTTTACTAAGTTCAATAGCATCTCTATTACTTCTGATAAAACTTCACCTCTTGTATTATCTCATATCATTGTTATACTATTCATACTGCCCTCCATTGTTTTAAATGTTTTTTCTTCAATAATATATTCTAAAACATTTGTGAGGGCTTACTCTACATGCTCCGAAAGTCCCCCATGAATTTCTTATGCACCCGATTAGAAAGTATAAAATGACAAGTTGTCCTTTGAAAATGTATAATATTGAAAAGACCATTAGACTGGAGGGGTGGAATGCTTGATAAACACATACATGAGGTGATTAAAAAGACAACATACAAAAAATTAGAAAATGGTGTTTGGTATGCAGAAATCCCTGGCTTTGTAGGTGTGTGGAGTACAGATACGTCAGTAGAGGAGTGTAGAGATGAGCTTATTGACGTCTTAGATGAGTGGCTTATTTTAAAATTAAAAGACAACGATCCTCTTCCAGTTGTTAATGTATCGATTTATAAGATAAAACCCTTTCTTGCAATTGTCTAGTAATTCAACCGAGATAGCTAGTGCTGTATCATATTGTATCTTATTCTATAATCGCAGGGTTGTAAAGACCAAAACAAGATGAATGGTGACCTCGTTAAGACATAAGGTGTTGATCATAGAAGATGAGGAAAAGATAAGCGACATCATTTCGATTTATCTATTAAGAGAGGGTTACACTGTGCTTAAAGGTCGTACCGGGGCTGAGGGACTCAAAAAGATGAGGGAATCGCCCGACCTGATAATCCTAGACCTTAAGTTGCCTGACATGGATGGCGAGGACCTGTGCGTGATGATACGGTCGGATTCGGATATCCCGATCATAATGCTTACAGCTAAGACACACGAGGACGATAGGGTCCGGGGGCTTTTAATAGGGGCCGACGATTATGTATTAAAACCGTTTAGTCCCAAGGAACTGATGGCAAGAGTGAAGGTGCGCCTCATGAGAGCTGGCAATGGACAAATAATATTGAGCTTTAACAACGGCGGTCTGCTAATAGACAAGAACAACCACGAGGTTAAGGTTCATGGTAACAGCGTCTCTCTAACGCCGACTGAGTTTAAGATGCTCTATGTCCTTGCCAAAAATCATGACAAGGTGCTGACAAGACTACAGCTTACAAACATCGTACTCGGTTATGAGTTTGACGGCTACGACAGGACCATAGACGCACACTTGAAAAACATACGACATAAACTGGGGCAGCCCGATTACATCAAGACCGTATACGGCGTCGGATACAGGTTTAACTGCACCTTAGATGAGAACTAAGATATTCCTGTCCTTCCTGACTGTGATCGTTGTTGCCATTGTTTCAAACGTCATATTCAAAAACTTGATCGTGCGAGACTTCGACGACTACAGGGCAGGAGTTCAACAAGCCAATATCTATTGGTTGATTGCCTCTGTTGAGGACAGCTTTGAAGACGGCAAGTGGAACCACTCAAGTCTTATGGATGCCGTACACTGGGGGTTAATGCTCGGTTTGGATATGGACGTGTTTGATGTTGATGGCAAAAACATTATGGATAATACCCATGTCTTTGCCCATATCAGTTCACCAATGAGATTGAAGATGGAACATCTCATACGAACAAGCAGATCAGTTAAAGAATACAAATCCTACTATATCTTTTCCAGTGGCAAAAGAGTAGGTCAATTGAGGTTTAAACCACTTATAAGAAGGGAGATTCGTAAAAAGGAGGATATCTTCAAGGAACGTCTGATGAGGTTTATGATAGTATCGTTTACCATCGCTGGTGCAGGTTCGCTTTTGCTTGCCATTCTTTTTAGCGTCTTACTTTCGCTGCCCCTTAAGAGGCTCAAAGATGGTGCTGCAAGAATCGCACGGGGGGACTTTGATACGAGGCTTTCTCACAAAGGGCATGATGAGATTGGAAGTCTAACAGAGTCGTTTAACAACATGGCTGAGGCGTTAAAACGAGATGCTGATATCAGGAAACACGTCATGGCTGATATAGCCCATCAGCTAAGGACTCCACTTACGATTATAAAGGCAAATGCAGAGGCGGTTATTGACGGTGTTGTTGAGCACTCAGGTGCGGTACAGGACATCAAAGGAGAGGCAGAAAAGTTAGTAGGGCTTATCAAGAGTATCGAGGAACTAACGCGAGCAGAAGCAGCTTTTTTCAAGCATCTTGACAGCAGGGAGTTTAGCTTAAAGGATTTTATAATTGAGACTGTAAGTAGGTACAGACAGTTAGCGCGCAATAAATCCATTGATATATTCGTAAAAGGCAGCGATACGATTATCAATACTGATGGAGAGGTATTGTCGGCTATATTGGATAACCTCCTTTCTAATGCCATAAGATACACAAATGAAGGCAGGATTGATGTTGAGTGCGGGGGTAGTACTAGCGCCTTTTACGTTAAGGTAAAGGATACAGGGATTGGGATTTCTGACGAGGAGCTTCCGTTTGTGTTTGAACGCTTTTACAAGGGCAGGCACTCCACAGGGATGGGGATAGGGCTTTCTATAGTCAAGGAGCTGGTCAGCGCCCTCAGAGGTGAAATCAACATCAAGAGCGTGTATGGCCAAGGTACAGAGGTAACATTAAGTATCCCATCCATAAGAAGAAGGGGGAGCGGAGTTCCACCTCAGACCTCCTCGCAACGGGTGGGGTGAGCCACCCCGGGCACAAAGAAGTCTCCTTGACCCCTTCCTGCGAAGCGGTGTAGAGTGGCAGTCGTGGTGTGGCTAGGTTTATGCACCGTTTAACGATTGATTTTTTGGTAGTCCTGCACAAGTAGTGGTGACAGTAAACTTAACACCCTCCCCTAACCCCTCCCATCAAGGGAGGGGGATTGAATATCACTACCTCTGAAGGACTACCCGAAAAAAAACACTTCGGTGTCTTTCCTCCAAGGCGATGAGGAACAACGCCTGGTGATATTAATTCGGGGGATGCTTTAGTGGGTTTAAAGTCAACTATTTTTCCTTCGTATAAGACACCTGATTTTTGCTCTTTGGCATCTTGCATCGTACTCCTGCTGAAGAGTATACGCATTTTTGCTTCATCCTTAGTTTCTAGCTCGCCTTCTTTTGCCTCAGAGTTACATTCTTCGATAGTATCTGGCTTTGTTTGATTAAAACGATGCAGTGCATCGTTTTAATCAGCTCCTGCCACTTGATAATCAACCCAATTTAGATGATATAATGTTCTAAACCACTCTGCATCAGGAGCATTGAGTAGTATCTTGTCATCTTCATGTTGCATCAAAAATAATGGAATTTGTATACCGTTAGATTGTAAATAAGTACCTGGACAAAAGTTTTTATATGAAATATAATATGTGATGAAGTTTACAGACGACTATGAGGAGTGGATTTTTATCATGAGATTTATTAAAGGTTTAAGTCAAGAAACA